>DAICZN010000062.1 GCA_027311105.1 Gallionella sp. | reverse complement strand
GAATATTTCAAGTGAATGAACCTGTGCGATATTCTCCCCGTTCAAGCAGCACGGGAATTATAAATACATGGACAGAACCCGACAGCAAAACTCACCTTCTGCCGCGGTGGATATATCAAGGACGCCGAGATGGCCGCGTGTTCCTTGGCGAAACTGACAATCCATTCCGAAGGTTTCGGCGGCTCAATACCGCCACCCGAATGACTGCAACCGGAAAAGTGCCCGATCAACCGCGCTGGATGCATTGATGCGCCAAAGCGATAATCCGGCGTGTGGCGGCTTCGGTAGTATAGGCGGAAGGGATTCCGGAGTCGCGCAGATCATCGCGCATCCAGCGCGAATGCAATTGTTCGAGCGCCGATGCGATCAAATCCGGGTTATCTGCCTTTACCGCCCAGTGCCCCAATTCGCGCAGCATGCGTTCCATTTGCGGGTTGTGCCAGACCAGCGCCAGGATCGGGCGTTGCGTCCACAGATACTCGTACATTTTCGAGGGGATGTATTCTTCACAGAAAGGCACCGTGCCGTGCAGCAGCAACAAGCAATCGGCGGCGTTCATGCGCTTGAGGACTTGATCCCTGCCGCTCTCGCCGGTTTTCGGGTCGGTCTCAAGGCGGCCCAACTGCTCGATCATCCCGGCGTGGGGGAAATCCCTCAGGGCGCGCGCGGAAACGGGATCGATACCGCCTCCGTAAAGATGCAAACGGATATGTTCCGCCCACTGCGGATTCTTTTCCAGCACGCTGCGCAAACCCAGCAAAAAGATTTCCAGGTTGCGGGTTTCAGCCAATGAACCGAAATGCGCTATGACCAGATGCTTGCCGCGGCGATAAGGCGCGCGCAAGAAATTCGGCGCATTCGCGCCCGGGATAATGCAATGCCCGCGGGCGCCGAGTTCCGGATGCCGCGCCCTGGCGCGGGCCAGGGCCTCTTCGGTAAACCACCAGACCACATCCGCGTGCTTGCAGATCTTTCCTTCCAGCCAGCCGGAAAAGCGTATGCGCATCCCGCTTTTGGTCAGGCCGGGAAAAATCATCGGGTCATGAATTTCCGCTATCCAGGGCAGGCCGAATCTGCGCTTCAGCCAATAGCCCGCCAGATGAGCGGTATAGGCTCCGCCTGTCGAATAGACAAGCGCGGGCTTGCGTTTCCGGATGATGCGCGCAGCGGTGAAATAGGCAGTAATTGCCCAGGACCAATGGGTTTCAATTCGAATGAAAAGCTTCTCCATCAGCATGAACGGTAACAGCAGCAATGAAATCACTGTCATCACTGCACGGTACCTGAACCGCGATGAAATTCGTTGCTTCAGGTAATGGCGCAAATCGAAACGCAAAGCCACCGGCCCCGCCGGCAGGACCTGATGATGTTCTATCACTTCATCCTTTTTTCCGGTGATTGCGCTGACCACAACAGGTTCTATGCCCTGATCGAGCAGGTGCGGGATTTTGTCAGTGATGGTCTGGCTGGCCGCGCGCCCGTCCATGTTAAAGCCGTGGGACAGTACCAGCCAAACCTGTTTGCTTCTGTCAATCATCGCGGAACCTTGTCAGCGTGATGCAGTGAAACAGCAGCATTCAAAAAATTAATAGAATTCATCGACTCGTTGCAATAATCTGTTACGCTATTTTACAGTTAATCACGGCGGGATGACGCGATGGCGATTTACGCGGTGGGCGATGTTCAGGGTTGCCATGCAGAACTGGTGCAACTGCTCGACCGAATTGGATTCGATCCGGCGGCGGACCGGCTCTGGCTGGTCGGTGACCTGGTCAATCGCGGGCCGGGATCATTGGATGTGCTGCGGCTGGTCAAATCGCTGGGCGACAGCGCAATCACCGTGCTCGGCAACCATGACCTGCACCTGCTCGCCGTCGCGGAAGGCGCGGCGAAACTGAATCACAACGACACGCTGGATGAAATACTCGGCGCCCCGGATCGCGGCGAACTGCTGCTCTGGTTGCGCAACCAGCGCCTGCTGCATGCACAGGACGGTTACGTGCTGGTCCATGCCGGGCTTTTGCCGCAATGGAGCGTGGCCCGGGCCGTGAGCCTGGCACGCGAAGTCGAAACGGCGCTGCGGGGCGATGACTATGCCACCTTCCTCGAACGCATGTACGGCAACGCGCCCAATAATTGGTACGACGACCTGGCCGGCTACAAACGGCTGCGCGTGATCGTCAACGCCTTCACGCGCATGCGCATCTGCACTGAAAAGGGCGAGATGGAATTCAACTTCAAGGGCGAAGTGGAAAACATCCCCACAGGCTATATGCCATGGTTTGATGTGCCCAAACGCGCCAGCCGCGACGCCACAGCCATCGTCGGCCACTGGTCGGCGCTCGGCCTGTTGATACGGGAAAATATCATCGCGCTGGATACGGGTTGCCTGTGGGGCGGTCCTATGACTGCAATCCGGCTGGAAGACCGGGAATTATTTCAGGTGAGTTGCAGGAATCCGGTGGAGAAGCACTGGTGATCCTAAAATCCACAGTCAGCCTTTTCGCATGCCATGAAGATATGCGTGATGATTTATTCTCAAGCGTTCCATGTGATTCTCCCTTGGGATTGTAGGAGCGGGCCATGCCCGCGATCAAGTGGTTCGCGAGCCGCTTCGACAAGCTCAGGACAGGCACGCCCCGCTCCTACTTATGCTGTTTTTCCTGGATGATTGGATACATCGAAATTGACCGGCACCCTTAATATGTATAGACTGACGTTTATACATTTTGCATAAGGAGCAAACCATGGCCGAAGCAATCCTTGATATCAAGCAGTGGGGCAACAATCTGGGCGTCCGATTGCCCGCAGCAGTGGCGCGGGAGGCGCACTTGCATGTGGACCAGCGCGTGCGCGTAACCGTAGAAGGCGATCAGGTCGTCATCACGCCGGTCGATGCTACACGACATACTCTGGAACAGCGCCTGGCAGCCTACGATCCCATGCGCCACGGCGGGGAGCAGATGACCACGACACAAAAGCTGGGAGCCGAGCGTTGGTAGCTGGCAAAAAAACAGCAACTGGTCAAACAGCAGCGGGCAAACCCAAACCAAAATCCTGGGCGCCGGATCGGCAGGAGATCATCTGGATCGACTGCAACCCGCAGGCCGGGCGGGAGATGCGCGATGTCCACCCTTTTTTAGTGCTTTCGCCACGCATCTTCAACGAGAAGACCTCGCTGGTTATCGGTTTGCCGATGACCACAGCGGAATACAACGCGGACAATCCGTTTGCGGTTGCGGTGGGGAAAGCGAAAGGGCGCAATACCGGGCAAACCAGCTACGTGCTTTGTCACCAGCCCAAGTCATTCGACTGGCGCTTGCGCAAAGCCAAAACACATCAACTCGGCGTTCTCTCCGACGCCTTGTTTGCGCAGGTCTGCGAACGGCTCAACCAGATCATCCAGGTGGGCTGAGACCAGCTGCCACTGGTTGTCTGTGGGCAACCCGATGAGCGTGATCCGGCTCGATGACCGGCAACTCTTTATCAGCCAGCCACCGACAGCAACCTTTGCATCATCTGTTCCGCCTGCCTGGCATAGCCGCCACCGAACAGGTTGGCGTGGTTGAGGATGTGG
>DAICZN010000060.1 GCA_027311105.1 Gallionella sp. | reverse complement strand
AAATCACTTGCATGATTTATTTTCGACTTTGCGTAAGTACTACTATATTTTTAAAGTCGTCCCCGCGTCCAATTGACCACGGAAACTTCCCAAAAACCAAGCACCTACACTCGTCGGTTGTTCGTTTGTTTTTTAAAGAACTGGCTATCCGGATAAACTGCCGGGCAGCGAAGAGGTGCGCATTATAGAGATGTAAAAACTCTCGTCAACACTTTTCTGAAATAATTTAATAATATTTGCACCGGCCCTGTTTTATCGGGTTATTCATTACAATGCCGCTTCACTTAAAAGACTTGAAAATGGCACTGATCACACTGGGAATCGAGTCATCTTGCGACGAGACCGGCATCGCGCTGTACCAGATGGAGCGCGGCTTGCTGGCGCACGCACTGTATACGCAGGTAACTATGCACAACGAATATGGCGGCGTCGTTCCGGAGCTCGCTTCGCGTGACCATGTCCGGCGCGTCATCCCGCTGGTGCGGCAGGTCATGCGCGAAGCCGATGTGTCGCTCGCCCAGATCAGCGCAGTCGCCTATACCCAGGGGCCGTGACTGGGCGGCGCATTGCTGGTCGGTGCCAGCGTCGCAAACGCACTGGCTTACGCGCTCGATATTCCCACGATAGGCATCCATCATCTGGAAGGCCACCTGCTTTCCCCATTGCTGTCCCACCCCGCACCCGAGTTCCCGTTCGTTGCCCTGCTGGTTTCCGGCGGGCACACGCAGCTGATGCGCGTGGACGGTGTGGGGCAATACACCCTGCTCGGCGAAACACTGGACGATGCCGCAGGCGAAGCCTTCGACAAGAGCGCGAAGCTGCTTGGCCTTGGTTATCCCGGCGGCCCCGCGCTGTCCAAGCTCGCCGCATCGGGCAGTCCCGGCCTGTACAAGCTGCCGCGCCCGATGCAACACAGCGGCGACCTGAATTTCAGTTTCAGCGGATTGAAAACGGCGGTGCTGACGCTGGTAAAGCAAAGCGATGACGCCGAACAGACCAAAGCCAATATCGCTTACGCGGTACAGGAAGCCATCGTCGATGTGCTGGCACACAAGGCCCGTGCTGCACTGGAGCACACCGGACTGGATCAATTGGTCGTGGCAGGCGGCGTGGGCGCAAACCGCTTGTTGCGCAGCCGCCTGACCGAAAGCGTAAGCAAGCGCGGCGGGAAAGTATTCTATCCCGACCTGGAATTCTGCACAGACAACGGCGCGATGATCGCATTTGCCGGCGCGTTAAGATTGGCGCAACAACAAGGCAAGAAGGATTATCGCTTCAATGTCAAACCGCGCTGGAACTTGCAGGAAATAACGCTCTAAAAACCCGTCGGCAGGCTACCGGAATTCCCCGGTTCTTATGCGCGAGAATGCCTGCGCGGCGCGGTGGCGCTGAAAATTTGCCCGCGCAGCACCGCGATCTGCTGCAGGATAGGCGTCGTGACAGGCTCGAGCTTCTGCCGCATCAATGTGCCGCCGGCCGTGCTACGCGACAAGACCGGCGCTGCGACAGCGCTGTTCATGCACGACAAAGCCAGCATCGCACGCACTTCGGATGCGTATTCCGGAAAGCATTCCAGAAATTGACCCGCTTTTGATGAAGCATCGCGGCAAAACGCATCCGCGTTTGCAAGGATTGCCTCCGGCGTTCCCCCATCGCAGCATGCGGCATGCAACGTGGATGAAAAATATGCGGCCAGCGCATCGAGCAGTGCATTTACCACATCCTTGTCCGCGGGATAGCGCAGCATCACCTCGCCGGCCTGAAGAAATGCCTGTCCTCTGGCCGACAAGACACGCTCAAGCTGAAGCGCATAAGGATGATCCGCCCATTGTGCCAACCTCGAACTCAGTGCGCCCCAGTCGTCGCGTGGCGAAACCATTGCCGGCAAATCGTCAGGCATGCGTTCAAGAAAACCGACATGGTAAGCGTTATCGACAGAGCCCCTGTTCCACAGCTTTTTGCGCACTTCGTCGTCGATCAAGCCCGGCTGCAACAGCAGCCGCACCGTGTCGATGATCGTATGCGGGGTGTTTTCGAAAGGCAGATGCTCAATAAGATATTCGGCCAATACCTTGCCCATTTTGCCCCGGACCACGCATTCGCGTTCCAACATGCGGCGTGCATTATCCGCCACAGGCATGGCCCACCATGCACGCCTCGCCAGTTCGTCGGTCAGGCCGTTTGAATACGCCACCGACACAACCGCCTCTACCTCCCCGAGCAACAGCAGGCAATCGAGGCCCTTGTCGCGCGCTTGCCCCATGCGCGTCCAGCCGTGCAAATAAACAGGGTAGCCGCCCGGAGAACCCGTGGCATGACCGGCCAGCAATTCGCGCACCCGGCGCAGATACTGCTCATTCCTCCCGGTCGGATGAAGTTTGATAGCCGCCTCACCGCGCGAAGACAAGCCATGAACGACCATCGCCGCCTCATCGATACGGACAGCCTGAAGATCTCCGGCCATCATCACATTGAGGCGTAGTTCATCTTCCGGCGCAAGCTCCGACATGTCTATCCTTAATTCAGCTGGATGCGTTGCCCCCAAGGCACAAGCGCCTTGCCCTTGACCAGCCAGAGCACGGGGAAGGAGGATTCAACCGGAGGAAATTCTCCCTGGGCATCGGTAAAATACAGCAGCAAATCGGGCGTGCGCCCCTGACGCGAAACCCACTCGAAGATCGGCCTGAAATCGGTACCGCCTCCCCCCCGGATTGCCTTGGGCAACCTGAATTCATCCCACGATTCAAATAGCCACGGCCCATCCTCGGCAAGCGCGGTATCGCAGGCATGGAGCAAAATACGCGCGCGCAACTGCCCTTTGATTGCATCGATCTCGCTGATGAACTCATCTATCTCCTGCCCCGAGATCGAGCCGCTGGTATCGAGCACCACCAGAATATCGGCCTGTGCACTCCGCAAGGAAGGCAAAATCATCTCCCCTTCACGCCTGGAGGGACGCATGTAACTGTAATCGTCGCGCGCATATTGAGTCAGGTAGCGGGCGAGCAACAATCGCCACGGCAACTTGGGCTGCATCAGCTCCCCGACCATGCGGCCCAGGATACCGCCCAGCTTCCCGGCCTGTTGCGCCTGCTGGGCCGCACCGGCAAGACGTTGTTGCCATTGTGCGGCCAACGTTTCCTGTTCGCCTGAACTCAGCGGTTGCGGCTCTGCAGCGCCGCTTGCTCCCTCATGACCCGAAGCCACCTGCTCCGGTTTTTTGTCCCCGGCTTCTTCTTTTGACTCGCCACTTCCGTCGCCATCGTATTTGGGTTGCTCCAAATGTTCGTCGCTATCGTTCTCTTCTATGCAGGGGTAGATTTCCTCCGCCGTCATGCCTTCAAAGCACCCCATCACCAGGGTGCCGGGGGGAGGAATGAGTCCGTCCTTGGCCAGCAACGGATTGATGGCGTGATCGCAGGCAATATTCCAGCGGAACCTGCTGCGATGCTGACGGCGCGCAAAATGGGAGAGCGCACAATGCAACGCCTGGTTGGCCAGCACGAACTGGGTTTGTTCCATGCTCAATGCATCGATGTAGGCCGGATTGTAATAAAAGCTGCGCGCATCGGTACTTGTGGTCTGGCACCATTTCGGATCGGCTGCAATCATCGGCAGGCGCAGCGCCAGAGCACCCAGAAACGGCTTATCCAGTATCAGCCGTGTACGGGCTGCTGTCAGCTTGGTTTCGATGTCGTGAATATCCATGTCCTAGCGCTGATAAAGCACCACATCTGCCACGGCATTCGCCCATGTTGAAAACTGCGGCACGGCAAACAATTGCTTCCCGATGGCGCGATGCATGTCGGATACCAGCATGACTCCCATTTCGCGCAGCGGGAAGCGGCTGGCATAATCCAGAATATGCCCATGGATCTCACGCGCATCACTGCTGCCCTTGGCCCTGGCTGCGCGCCCGATCAGCGCCGAGGCCACGGCATATTGCAGATCCACTTCGCGCGGCACATCGACCTGCTCGCCGCGCAGGATGGCATCCAGATCGGGCATGCGATCCAGATTCTCGACAAAGGCATGGAGTTCCAGCCCTGCCGCTGGGCCTACACAGGCTTGCAGCGTGGCTAGCAGCAATTGTGGGGAGCCGCCGAACTTCTGCAAAGCGCGGTGGGCGAATTCCCAGGAGCGCGGGCTGGGAAACGCAACCGGGTTGTGCGCGGGGTCGAAGTCGAACAGGCGCTCGGGACGAAAGCGCAAAAAACCGATCAGCCGTTCATCAATACCATTGCCATAGGCCCAGCTCACCCAATCGTCGAGATTGGCCTCGATCTCGAAATGGGAAAAGCGGTTGGCCAGAGGTGCCGGCATCGTGTAAGTGACGCCCCGGTCGCCCTGACGATTACCGGCAGCGAATATCGCCCACCCCGCCGGAACTTCGTACGCGCCCAGACGGCGATCGAGGATCAGCTGATAGGCTGCTGCCGAAACGCTGGGCGGCGCAGAAGTAATTTCGTCCAGGAACAGAACACCCTCCGGGCCATGGCGTCCGGCATCGGGCAACATGGAGGGCACCGCCCACTCGACGCGATTGTCGATCCTGAACGGGATGCCGCGCAAATCCGATGGTTCCATTTGCGACAGGCGTATATCAATCATAGCCACCGCTTGGCGGGTTGCGACCTGCGCGATGATCTGGGATTTCCCCACGCCGGGCGGTCCCCAGAGCATGACCGGCGTATGGTGCCCTTCACGCGCACTGATGAATTCCCGATCAAGTACAGCTTGAAGTTGTGCCGGACGCATGATTTCTCCAACAGTCGAGACCTAATATTATTATCTTATAATACTCGAGCGGCCACCCATCTCCAAGGTCTTGTTCAACGGCGTACCATTTACCGGCCGGCTTTACTGCCGCCAATCTTCGCTTCTTTCCCCACCAGCAGATTCCGGATATTGCTCTTGTGCCGCCAGACCAGCAGCAGAGACATGATGCCTGATGCCAGCACCCACTCGCGCGGCAGGACCAGCAACACCGCATAGACAGGTGTGGCAAATGCAGCGGCCAATGCGGCCAATGATGAGTAGCGGAATACCAGCGCGATGAACAACCAGGTCGCCAGGCCGCCCAACCCCACCCAGACATTCAACGCCAGCAACACGCCCAAAGCCGTCGCCACCCCCTTGCCGCCCCTGAAGCGCAGGAAGACTGGGAACAGGTGCCCGATGAACACGGCCAGAGCCACTGCGGCAGCCAGCATCGTGAACGACACGTCAGGCGGAGAAAAATGTATCGCCAGAAATACCGCCAGCCAGCCCTTCGCCGCATCGCCAAGCAGGGTCAGCGCCGCAGCCACCTTCTTGCCGCTGCGCAGCACATTGGTCGCGCCGGGATTGCCCGAACCGTAAGTGCGCGGATCGGCCAGGCCAAAAAATTTACTGGTGATGACAGCGAAAGAGACCGAGCCCAACAGATATGCGGCAATTACAAAAACTATGGTCAACATCGGGAATGCCTTAAAATGAATGGATGGGAATTGAAACAGACGCGGATTTTACGCGAAACCACACTGGTCAACCAAACTGCAATATATGGACATCATCTTCCTGCGCGAACTCAAAGTCACCACACTGATCGGCATCTACGAACGTGAAAAGGTCGTGCCGCAAACCCTGCAAATCGACCTGGACATCGCGCTGCCCAACAGCCGCGCCTGCACCAGCGACGACATCAACGACGCGCTGGATTATGCGGACGTCGCGCAACACATCCAGACAGTGTTAAGCGAGGGACATTTTTCGTTGCTGGAAACGCTGGCCGAACACATCGCGCAAATTATCCTCAAAGACTTCAACGCCCCATGGGTCAAAGTCAGCGTCGCCAAACTCCAGGCGATCCGCAACTGCAAGATGGTGGGGATCAGTATCGAGCGAGGGCAGGTTAAGTAGCCGTTCGTCCTGAGCATTCCGTTCGCCTTGATCGTAGCGAAGTTGAAGGGAGCAAAATCAAAGTCAAAGCCGCCGGGGGTAGCCCGGCAGCTAGTTACTTTCTTTTGCTTCGCCAAAAAGAAAGTAACCAAAGAAAAAGCGACCCCGGTTTGCCGCCGCTGCGCGGTGCCCTGCGTTGCTCGACTGTCCAGGCGGCTGCGGAACTCGCACTGCGTGCTCAAACAGTCCTCGCCGAAATCCCCTGACCAGCCTCCGCTACTCGGCGGCGCACAGGGAAAAAAAGAAAAATCAAAATCTTCAATTCAAAAATTGATGCCGCCATCAACCAACATAAATTCGTTGCCCGATTACTGTCATTCAGCCAAAGCTACCTTTCTTACTTTATTGCCTCTTCTACCAAATACATACTAATACCTTTTTTTTGCGCAAGGTAGTGGAGAGTGTCAGGGGAGTCAAAGATGATATTTCCTCCGATGCCGCTGTATTGCTTCCCTTCGTTTCCGTCTATAACCACGAATGCCCTTGTTCCAATGAGCTTGATGTTCTCAACCCAATAAGCCACGTGCTGGCTATCGGGGCTAAAGATAGGACTAGTGACGATGTCATCATCACCGTACTGCTGCACTTCCTTTCCATCGACAACCAAGCCCCCCTTTTCATGATACCGTCCAGATATGGACCAGCTTTCGGTGATACCTTTATAAGCCATTCTCTTGCTATCGGGGCTGAAGATAAACGAGTGCTTTGCAATATCAACGTACTGCTTTCCATCCTTCCCGTCTAAAACCACAAAAGACTTATTGCTCGCTTTAGCCACATAAGCTAATCGCTGGCTATCGGGGCTGAAGATAAGAGTACCTTTTGTAATGCTGTCGTATAGCTTCTCCTCTTTCCCATCGATAACCACACACCACTTATTGTTCACTTGAGCCACATAGGCTAATCGATGGCCATCCGGGCTGAACATGAGAGAGTCAGGTGCGATATCATCATATTGCTTCTCATCTTTCTCACCTACAACCACACTCCACTTATTGTTCACTTGAGCCACATAGGCCAAGTGCTGGCCATCCCGGCTGAACATGAGAGAGTCAGGTGCAACATCATCATATTGCTTCTTCTCTTTCCCATCGACAACTACAAAGCCCTTGCCGCCTGATTCAACCCCATAAGCCACCTGCTTACTATTGGGGCTGAAGACAGGATCACCCAAAATATCATATTGCTTCTCTTCTTTCCCATCTACCACTACAACCTGCATGTTGCCTACCATCGCCCTATAAGCCACACGCTTGCTATCGGGGCTGAAGATGCGATCGCCACCAATTTGGTCATAGTGCCTGTCCTCTTTCCCATCTACAACCATAAACCACTGATCGCCTAATCGAGCCCCATAAGCCACGTGCTGACTATCGGGGCTGAAGACAGGAGTACCTCCGATGCCATCGTATGGTTTCCCTTCTTCCCCATCTACCACCACAATCTGCTTGTTGCCTACCATCGCCCTATAAACCACACGCTTGCTATCGGGGCTGAAGAGAGGGGTGCCTTTCCCAATACCATCGTATGGCTTTTGCTCTTTGCCATCTACAACCACAAACCACTGATTGCCTAATCTCGCCCCATAAGCCACGTGCTGGCTATCCAGGCTGAAGGTAAGACCATCCACTTCAGTGTATTTTTTCCCCTCCTGCCCATCGATAACCACAATCTCCTTGAGGAAGATGATATTGCCTACATCAGCCGCTAATGCCAACCGTTTGCCATCCGGGCTGACTATGCGAGATGCTCGGGATAAATAGTTGTCATAGACAATAATTGGAGCGATAACTCTTTCAGAGACTATCCTGTTTGGAAGGTTCTCCTGTCCGGAGGCTGCTATAGCAATGCAAGCAAGAAAAACAGACAACCATAATGCCACATGATTTTTTGACATCTTGAGTCTCCTTTATCCAAGCATAAATCCCAATACGCAAGAACCACAACAAAAAGCGAAGCAGTATTGGTGATATCCAATCTCGCCATAGCAATCGGTTAAATTTAGAGAACCATTTCTCCGTTTGTTGACATTGTTTCGGACTATGCGAAGCTTAAGACCATTTTGAAATTCGAAACCGGTTAGTGACTTTTCATGGCCGTTTGCAGTCAATACCTTCAAACAACTATATCCTCTTAAACCCAACGTAGCATACGATACGCTGGCTGCAAAACAAGACGTGCGCACAGCGCACACAACATCTTCTGTGTTCTTTTCCCCTGTGCGCCGCCGAGTAGCGCAGACTGGTCAGGGGATTTCGGCGAGGACTGTTTGAGCACGTGGCCGCGTAGCGGATCGTGCGAGTTCCGCAGCCGCCTGACAGGGCGAGCAACGCAGGGCACCGCGTAGCGGCGGCAAACCGGGGTCGCCTTTTCTTTGGTTACTTTCTTTTGGCGACGCAAAAGAAAGTGACTAGCTGCCGGGCTACCCCCGGCGATGTTGATCTTGACTGATTTTGGCTCTGCCGATAAATCATGGAGGTAAATCTGCGCTTCTACTCCCTCCCCAACCCTCACCCTGCAAGGGTGAAGGGGTTGTTGAGCATTCGGCAACACTACTTTTTCGGATGCGCCTCCCCCAGCTTCCTCCAGGTCTCCAGCAGCGTATCCGGATTCAGCGACATCGACTGGATGCCGATATCCATCAGCCACAGCGCAAAATCGAAATGATCCGACGGCCCCTGTCCGCAGATGCCCACGTATTTGTTCTGCCGGTTGCAGGCCCTGATCGCCATCTCCAGCAGAATCTTGACCGCTGCATCGCGTTCGTCGAAGCGGTTCGCCACCAGGCTGGAATCCCGGTCCAGCCCCAGCGTCAGCTGGGTCAGGTCGTTCGAGCCTATCGAGAAGCCGTCGAAATATTGCAGGAACTCGTCGGCCAGCAGCGCGTTGGACGGGATCTCGCACATCATGATCAGGCGCAATCCGTTTTCGCCGCGCTTCAAACCGTTTTGCGCGAGCAGCTCGACGACTTCGCGCGCCTCCTGCACGGTGCGCACGAACGGCACCATGATCTCCACATTGGTGTAACCCATGTCCTCGCGAACCTTCTTCATCGCGCGGCATTCCAGCTCGAAGCAATCCCTGAAGCCCGGCGCGACATAGCGCCCCGCGCCGCGAAAGCCCAGCATCGGATTTTCTTCCAGCGGTTCGTAAAGCTCGCCGCCGAGCAGCTTGCGGTATTCGTTCGACTTGAAATCCGACAGGCGCACGATGACCGGCCTGGGCCAGAATGCGGCACCCAGCGTGGCTATGCCCTCGGTCAATTTTTCCACATAAAAAGCCAGCGGATCGGCGTAACCCCGCGCCTGCTTCAATACGGCGGCCTTGAGTTCCGCGGGCAGGGTCTGGAATTGCAGCGCCGCCTTGGGATGTATGCCGATCAGGTTGTTGATGACGAATTCCAGCCGCGCCAAACCGATGCCGGCGGAAGGCATTTGCGCAAACTCGAAGGCCAGAGTGGGATTGCCCACATTCAGCGTCAGTTTGACCGGCAACGACGGCAACGCCTTTTCATCCTGGCGGATGATTTCAAAAGGCAGTTTGCCTCTATAGACAAAACCCGTGTCGCCTTCCGCGCAGGAAGCGGTGACGATCTCGTTTTCCCTGAGCACACCGGTGGCATGGCCGCAACCAACGATGGCCGGGATGCCGAGTTCCCGGGCGATGATCGCGGCATGGCAAGTGCGCCCGCCGCGATTGGTGATGATGGCGGATGCCTTCTTCATCACCGGCTCCCAGTTCGGATCGGTCATGTCGGTGACCAGCACATCTCCCGCCTGCACCTTGCTCATCTCCGCGGTGCTCGCCACCAGGCGCACCGGCCCGCTGCCGATTTTCTGGCCGATGGCGCGACCCTCAATCAGCACCTCGCCGCGCTGCTTGAGACGGAATTTTTCCGCACCGCCCGCAACGACCTGTGACTGTACCGTTTCCGGGCGCGCTTGCAGGATGTACAGCCTGCCGTCCAGCCCATCCTTGCCCCATTCGATGTCCATCGGCCTGCCGTAATGCTGCTCGATGGCCATCGCATGCCTTGCCAGTTCCAGCACGTCCTTGTCGGCCAGGGAAAAACTGTCGCGCTCGGCCTGGGGGACTTCTTCGATACTCGTTGAACGTCCGGCGGCACGGTCCTTGTTGAAAACCATGCGCTGCTGTTTGGAGCCGATGCTGCGGCGCACCAGCGCGGGATAACCCGCGGCAAGCTTCTGCTTGTGGACATAGAATTCATCCGGGTTGACCGCGCCCTGCACCACCATTTCACCCAGCCCGTATGAAGAAGTGATGAATACCACGTCGCGGAAACCGGACTCGGTGTCCATCGTAAACATCACGCCGGACGCACCAAGGTCTGAACGCACCATGCGCTGCACCCCCGCCGACAGGGCGACCGAGGAATCCGTATAGCCGGTGTGTACCCGATAGGAAATGGCGCGGTCGTTGTATAGCGAGGCAAACACCTCCCTGATCGCATGCAGAATGTTGTCTATGCCGTGTATGTTGAGAAAGGTCTCCTGCTGTCCCGCGAAGGACGCATCCGGCAGGTCTTCGGCTGTCGCGGATGAACGCACCGCGAAACTGGCATCGCCGCCAGCGGCAAGATCGCTGTAGTGCTGGCGGATTTCCTGTTCCAGACGCGGCGGCAGCGGGGCTGCCGATATCCAGCCGCGAATATCCGCGCCGGCCCTGGCCAGTGCTGTCACGTCATCCACGTCCAGCGCTTCCAGCGTTTTCTTGATGCGCTGTTCAAGGCCATTGTTCTTCAGGAAATCACGATAGGCATCCGCTGTTGTCGCAAAACCTCCCGGCACACACACGCCGGAAGCGCTGAGGTTGCCGATCATCTCGCCCAGTGAAGCATTTTTTCCGCCAACCTGCCCAATGTCGTCGATGCCCAGTGACTGAAACGGAATTACGTATGGTTGCATTTCTGATCTCCTGTTTTCTTGAATTTTTCCTGCGTCGACCGGCGGACTTTGAAATCCCGGAACACGTTTCATGCGTTGTTATTGATCGCCTGAATTATCTGGACGGCAATTTCCTCGATCGACCGGGACGTCACATCGAACCATTTTATACCTTCGCGCCGCATCATGCCTTCCGCAGCAAAAACCTCCCTGCGGCAAGTGTCGATTGCGGCATAGTTGC
>DAICZN010000054.1 GCA_027311105.1 Gallionella sp. | reverse complement strand
CTGTATGGCAGCGGCGAGGTGCGACGTTATGCTTAACCGCTGGTTATGGTTGAGCGCGCTGGTGATCATGCTCGACCAGCTGAGCAAGGCGTGGATTACCAGTCATTTTGCTTTCGGTGAAAGTTTTACCGTGCTCAGCGTGTTCAACCTGGTGCTCGCGCATAACACCGGCGCGGCGTTCAGTTTTTTGAATGATGCGGGCGGGATGCAGCGCTGGCTGTTCAGCGTCATCGCGCTCGCCGCCTCGGCCTGGATAGTCTGGCTGCTGCCCAGGCACAGGACGCAGCTGTTGTTTTGCTTCGGCCTGAGCATGATACTGGGCGGCGCGCTGGGCAACCTGATCGACCGGATCGCCTTTGGTTATGTGGTGGATTTCCTGTCGTTCCACTGGCGGCAATATTATTTTCCGGCATTCAACCTTGCCGATTCGTCGATTACCTGCGGCGCATTCGCGCTTATTCTGGACAGCTTTTTGAAGGATAAAAATGGACTTGTTACTCGCTAATCCGCGCGGCTTCTGCGCCGGTGTCGATCGTGCCATCGAGATCGTGGAGCGCGCGCTGGAACTGCACGGCGCGCCCATCTATGTGCGCCACGAGGTGGTGCACAACAAATTCGTCGTGGATGGCTTGCGCCGGAAGGGCGCGATTTTCATCGAGGACCTGGCTGATGTTCCGGCCGGAAGCATCCTGATCTTCAGCGCGCACGGGGTTTCGCAGGCGGTGCGCCATGAGGCCCAGGCGCGCGGGCTGACTGTGTTTGATGCGACCTGTCCGCTGGTGACCAAGGTGCATATCGAGGTGTCGCGGATGCGCGAACAGGGCAAGGAGGTCGTGATGATAGGCCACGCCGGCCATCCCGAAGTGGAGGGCACGATGGGCCAATGTGAAGACGGCAGCAACGGCGGCATGTACCTGGTGGAGTCGCCGGAACAGGTCGCACAGCTCAGCGTGAAGGACGAGCAGAACCTGGCCTATGTAACCCAGACCACGCTGTCCGTGGATGATGCCAGCACGATCATCGCCGCGCTGAAGACGCGCTTCCCGTTCATCACCGGGCCGAAGAAAGACGACATCTGCTATGCGACGCAAAATCGCCAGGATGCGGTGAAGATGCTGGTCAAGCAATGCGACGTGGTGGTCGTGGTCGGTTCGCCGAACAGCTCGAACTCGAACCGCCTGCGCGAAGTCGCGGCGAATGTCGGGATTCCCGCCTATCTGGTGAATGATGCCGAAGCATTGCAGCCCGAATGGTTTGCCGGAAAAGCGCATGTCGGCATCAGCGCAGGGGCATCCGCACCCGAAGTGCTGGTGCAGGGCGTGATCGCGCGCCTGGAGAAAATGGGCGGGACCAGGGTCATCGAGTTGCAGGGTATCGTCGAGAACGTGGTGTTCCCGTTGCCCAAGACCCTGATTCCGATTGTGGCCCGTTCCTGATCCGGCGATCCCGAGCCGGAAGCCCGGATTTTCTCCGCCAAATGCAAACGGATTTCCTGATTGTGGGCGGCGGCGCGGTCGGGCTGGCCAGCGCGCAAGCATTGTTGCAGGCCGGTTATAGCGTGACACTGGTCGAGCGCGGCGCAGTGGGACGCGAGGCATCCTGGGCTGGCGGAGGCATCCTCTCGCCGCTGTGTTCCTGGGATTACAAGGAGCCGGTCACGCGCCTCGCGCATCGCGGCATGGACATGTTCGGCGAGGCGGCCGCGATGCTGCAAGACGCGACCGGCATCGATCCGGAATATCAACGCAGCGGCATGCTGCTGCTGCCGCCGTACCAAACAGAATTGGCCGCGCAATGGTGCGCGCAACACCGGGTCGCATTGCAGCGGGTAAACATTGCCGATTATTTGCCCGGAAATCCGCAAACGCTGCAGGGCGCCGGCCAACCGGGTGACGGGCTGCTGTTGCCCGAAGTCGCGCAGGTGCGCAATCCGCGACTGATGCAGGCGCTGGTCAAGCATGTCGAAATGCTCGGTGGCGTGATCCTGGAACAACACGAGGTGCAACAATTCGAGATTGCGGGCGACCGTGTGCTTGGGCTGCAAACCACGCAGGGCAGACTGGTCGCGGATCATTATATCGTCGCAGCGGGCGCGTGGAGCAGGGCCCTGCTGGGCGAACACGCCCTCAACATGGATATCCGGCCTATACGCGGGCAGATACTGTTGCTCAAGTTCGACACGCCGCCGTTCCGGCAAATACTGCTCAAACAGAATCTGTATCTGATTCCCCGCCGCGACGGGCACGTTCTGGTTGGCAGCACGCTGGAGGACGTTGGCTTTGACAAGTCCACGACTGCCGCGGCGAGAGCCGACCTGCTTGGCCGGGTGCGAGGGATATTCCCGGATTGGCAGAGCCGCGAGCCGGTGCAGCACTGGGCCGGTTTCCGCCCCGGTTCGCCGGACAACATTCCCACCATAGGACAGCATCCGCAGCTGGCCAATCTTTACGCCAACAGCGGGCATTTCAGATATGGTGTGACCATGTCATTCGCCAGCGCGGAACTGTTGCTTAACGAGATTGAAGGCGTAACGCAGCAATTACCGGTGGAGGAATACCGCTGGCGCTAGAGGCCGTTTGGAATGCGGCGACGCGTGCGTCCGCAGGGGTGGGCAAATCTGCAACCAGCCGGAGCCGATTGCACTGATGGGCCGAAGGTCCAACAATACACGCAGGCTGCGTCCCCCAAGAAATCAAAATCATGGCGCCAAGCGCAGCGTGTCATTTATAATCGCCCCGGTTTTGCTGGAGTAGCTCAGTTGGTAGAGCAACGCACTCGTAACGCGTAGGTCGGAGGTTCGATTCCTCTCTCCAGCACCATTAAAATAAATGCCCTGTAGAGATACGGGGCATTTTCCTTACCAAATATCCCATGCCATTCACACTTCGTTCACAGCGAGGAGCGTATGGCATCAATCAGAAAGCTACCGCCTGGCAAATATGATGTCCGGATTCGCTTCCTGCGCGAGACGGCTGTTGCCATTGATACTGGAATTGATGAGGGTCAGATTCGTCCTGATCATCACGCCGGTGTATTCGTGGAGACTGGACAACATTTTATGTGCTTTACCCCAATCAGAACACCATGATTCTCATCTGCAAAGAAATAACTCCATAAAGTTTGTCTTGGTAACTTGGAATATACATCAGATAGGCTCCAACATGTTTATACTCAATGCTGGCCGCAGGTATAACTGCTAAAAACCAGCCACTGCTACGCATGTTGGGATACCCGTCCATGGCTCCCGCAGCCACTCCCAACCGGACAGGTCCAATTTTAAGCGGTCGCCAATACCAGCCTGCGTAGTGTGTGGTTTGTTTAACGCTGTTGTAATATTCGCCAAAAGTAATGGAACTTACTGTTGAATAGCGGTACTCGCCCCCAAACCCGTAATTGTCGTTGTTAAATCCCTTCTCTTTCTGAAAGTGGTGAGAATAAAATCCCGCGTTCAACCAAAGCTCGCTAACCGGTTTTGACTCAACAGTTGCAAAAGTTTCCGCGATTGATGTGATGGAAATGGAGGCAAGAAAAATACAGGCTACCCATCTATTTACAAAGCGGGAATTTGTTGCTGGCTTCGACGGTGTTGCGGCACGTCCAAAGTTACCGGTTCCCGGTATCAACATGATGCACCCTGCTAATCACTGGCGGCCTCAAGCACCAAGTGAAGTGCAAAATCCGCACGGGAAGGATGTTCCCTTGCACGCGGAAGATAAATCGGGGTTTGGCTGAACGTGATGTAGGAAGCGGTGACTTTCACTGTCAGTGTTTTGCTGACAGGGAGCAAGTGTTGCAGAAATGCCGTTTGCTGCTAATTCAGGAGACTTTTGTCAACCGCATACTGCATCAGCTCAAGGTTATTGCGCAGATGCATTTTTTCCAGAATGCGGGTGCGGTACGTGCTGACGGTTTTCACGCTCAGCGACAAGATGGCGGCAATTTCAGATATGCTTTTGGCTGAAGCAAACAGCAAAAAAATCTGATATTCACGAGTCGACAGGGTTTCGTGCGTGAGCTTTCCATCCGGCAGCCTGATTTCGTCGGTGAGCATTTTGGTCACTGCCGTACTAATGTACATCTTGCCACTCACCACGCTGCGCACCGCATTCACCACTTCCTCCGGTGCGCAGTCCTTGTTCAAATATCCGGCTGCGCCAGCCTTGATGAGACGCACGGCGAACTGATCTTCCGGGTAGGCCGTGATAATCAGCACGGGTAATTTCGGTTTCTTCTGTGTAAGCTGCTTGAGCAGGTCGATGCCGCTCATGCCGGGCATGGCAATGTCGAGCAATGCCACGTCGCAGTCGTTGTTGCAAAGCCAGTTCAGCGCGTGAATACCATTGGCGTATTCGGCAACGATTTCCATCCCGCCACTATTTTCCAGAATTTGCGCCAGTCCACGCCGCACCATGGCATGGTCGTCGGCAAGCAGGATGCGGATCATGCCTGCCATCAGATGCCCCGTTCCTCGGCGGATAGGGGAATAATCACCGTCAAGCAAAGCCCGCCGCCAGGCGGAATGTCGAATTTGACTGTGCCACCCAGTTGCTCAACGCGCTCATTTATACCAAGAATGCCATAGCATCCCGATTTGACGGCATCTTCTTCCAAGAGGCCGCACCCATTGTCGCAGACCGACAGCATCACCTCATCGTCGCCATGGTGGTATTCAATTTCCACTTTGGAGGCTCCGGAATGCTTCGTTACATTGGTGAGCGCCTCCTGAAGGATGCGGAACAGTGCGATCGAGTACGGCTTGTCGAGATTGCCCTTATCTCCGATACAGTTCACCAGATATTCGATGCCGCCAAGTTCATGAAACTGGGCCGCTTGCCATTCAATCGCCGCCAGCAGGCCCAGATAATCGAGTATGGTTGGGCGCAGATCGTCAATGATGTGCCGAGTGATGCCCGCAGCGCCATCGATCAATTGCGACATTGACTCGACTTGTCCAAGCAGTTCCAACGCATTAATGTTATTGGAAAGGCCGGTTTTTAACTGGTGAATTTTAACTTTCATGGCCGTCATGGAGCCGCCAAGTTCGTCGTGGATTTCGCGTGCAATACTGGCTTTTTCTTGCTCGCGCACCGTCTGTAGATGCGCAGTCAGGTCGCGCAGTTTGCGCTCGATGGTTTTGCGTTCGGTAATGTCGGTCAGCACGATGCGAACCACGGATTCCTGGCCAACTTTTTTCAAGCACAAGCAATCCAGACGTGCGTAAAAGCATGGCTCATCGCCGTGCTGAAATGCCAGTTCGCAAGTTAATGTGTTGTCGCGTGCCCGAACATTCAGAAAATGGCGATGCCAGCGTTCGCGATCCTCTGTGGCAACAAAAGGGGCGAAGCGACGATGGGATAGTTTGTTTCGCTCCACTCCAAGCAGCATGGCACCGGTAAGGTTGATCTCGTCGATCATCCCGTCGTGATTGAGGCTGAGATAACCGACCGGCGCGAATTCATAGAGATCCACGTAACGGTCGCGCGATTCTCCCAGCGCGACCTGCGCACTCCGCAGCTCTTCGTTCTGCATCTCCAGTTGGATTTGGTGTACCTGAAGTTCGTACAGGAGTTCCTTGGCCGTGCGAGGTTTCGGCTTGGGTGCGTAAGCAAGTTGCGCTTCGGCAGCTTTCCGCATCGGGTCTTGTTCGTTCGGCATCTTGCTCAAGGCACTTCCTTCTCGGATGCACAATTGTCAAGTCTAGCCCAACTGGTTACAAGAACATGTGCTATTTCCACCGAGCAGTCTACTCTCCATATTCTGTGGTGTTAAGGCCACATCAAAAACAACATCAATCTTCGTCAAAATGCGGGTTGGCCTATCCCGCTCGTTGCCGCCTGTGGCAAATGACATGGGGCTGAGTGTGATTGGATGATGTTGCACTTTGAACGGCGGCTTTGCTTTTGCCGCCGGAATTGATGGTGGTCTGAGCGTCGTTCAAGCCAAACTGCACCCTTTTACTTTGGGAAATATTTCTTTTTGTGCAAATAGATTAACGTACCGATAAAACCAAATACCCAAGCCCACACCAGCATTAACTCAATATAGTTGTTCATTACATTCCCCCTTGCCTTGCATTGTAAGCCAAATGGGCTCGTGGAGCCATGTCAGCTGATTTGGCCAAACGTTTGGTATTTAGGTCAACATTATTGTCGGGATTGGTGTATACGTTAATGTGTACCCGGTTTAAATATTGGGTATTGGCGGATTCGTGGGTACTTGGTTCCTGTTTGAGTTGGTAAAACCCGCCAATCCGTATCTTATCCGGTAGGCGTAAGTCCGATACTCAATTGCTTGGTTTGCCTGTGCGCTTTTTGCTGCTGCCGCGTGAGCCGTCTCCAGGCAATCATGCTATTCGTAAGGAAATTAAGCCATGCTCGATAAAATCTTCAATTTCGCCAATCGCAAACCTGCTGCAGGCACAACGGGAAGTTTCAACGAGGATCTGCGCCAGGAAGCCCTGCTTAAAACCGGGGCTTTGCAGAACGCGATCTTCAACAGCGCCAACTTTTCGAGCATCGCCACCGACGCGAAGGGCGTGATCCAGATCTTCAACGTCGGCGCCGAGCGCATGCTGGGCTATGCGGCCGCCGACGTGCTGAACAAGATCACCCCGGCCGACATTTCCGACCCGCAGGAAGTGATCGCGCGCGCCCAGGCCCTGAGCGCCGAGCTCGGCACCCGAATCACCCCGGGCTTCGAGGCGCTGGTGTTCAAGGCTTCGCGGGGCATCGAGGACATCTACGAGCTGACCTACATCCGCAAGGACGGCAGCCGTTTCCCGGCGGTGGTGTCGGTCACCGCGCTGCGCGACGCGCAGAACACCATCATCGGCTACCTGCTGATCGGCACCGACAACACCGCGCGCAAGCAGGTCGAGGCCGAGCGGCAGCGTTTGCTCGAGATTCAGGAAGAGACACACAAACAACTGCAGCGGACCAACCTCACCCTGCAAATCAGCGAGGAAAAGCTGGCCGTTACGCTCAACTCCATCGGCGACGCCGTGATTGCCACCGATGCCGAGGCGCGCGTGACACTGCTGAACCCCCTTGCCCAGAAGCTCACCGGCTGGACCCAGGCGGAAGCCGCCGGTCGCCCGGTGGGCGAGATCTTCCGCATCATAAACAAGGAAACCCGGCTGCATTCCGCAATCCCGGTAATGGCAACCCTGGTGCATGGCACGGTACAGGGCCTGGCCAACCACACCGTGCTGATTGCACGCGATGGCGGCGAGTGCGATATCGCCGACAGTTGCGCACCGATACGCGACCGCGACGGTGTAGTGATCGGCGCCGTGCGGGTGTTCCGCGATGTCGGGAGCGAATATTCAACGCAGCAGGCATTGCGCGACAGTGTCGCGCTGGTCCAGACCATACTCGATACCGTGGTGGACGGCATCATCACGCTGCATGCCAACGGCGGCTCCATCGAGACCGTCAATCCGGCCGCCGAGCGAATGTTTGGCTATGCCGCCGAAGAAATCATCGGGCAATGCATCAGTCTGCTGATACCGGAGATTGACGGTGATCAGCACAATATTTCTCTGGATTATTACAGTGCAAGCGTTGAGGCGCGCGCGATGGGTCTCGGCCGTGAGGTGACAGGCCGGCGCAAGGATGGCAGCATTTTCCCGATGGAGATGGCATTGAGTGAAATGTGGCTGAGTGGCCAGCGATATTTCACCGGCACTTTGCGCGATATCACCGCGCGCAAACGGGTGCTGGCAGAACGGGAATTGCTGGATCAGGCGTTGCAGGACCAGAATGCCGAGCTCGAGAATGCCAGGCTGACAGCGGAAAAGGCCAACCTCGCGAAATCCATTTTCCTGTCCAGAATGAGTCACGAGCTGCGCACCCCGCTCAATGCCATTCTTGGCTTCGCCCAGTTGCT
>DAICZN010000048.1 GCA_027311105.1 Gallionella sp. | reverse complement strand
TGTACGAGTCCGCGCATCATGCCTGTCCCGGGCGCGTCGCAGTGGATTTTCCCGGGCCTGCCGGGGGCATGGCGGGCTGCAATTCACCGTGCTTCAGCTCAATGGTGCGCACTCTGGTGTCCTGAAGCACGCTGGTGTCGTGGGTCGAGATCAGCAGCGTGGCGCCGACCTGGTGGAAAGACTTGAATATCGCCATGATCTCCTGCGCATAAGCGGCATCCAGATTGCCGGTGGGTTCGTCGGCCAATAATATGGACGGGCGGTTCACGATGGCGCGCGCGATGCACAAGCGCTGCTGTTCGCCGCCCGACAAGGCGATCGGATGGGATTTTTCGCGCTTGAGCAGCCCGACTTTGTCGAGCGCGGCGCGCACCCGCTTGCTGCTCTCGCGATGGTCGAAACCGCAGATCTGCAGCGGCAGCAGCACGTTGTCGAACGCGTTGCGGTCGAACAGCAGCTTGTGGTCCTGAAAGATGATGCCCAGATTGCGGCGCAGATAAGGCAGGGCGCGTTCCTTCAGCACGCCGACATTCTGGTTGTTCACCAGCACGCTGCCGGAGTTCGGGCGTTCGATCGCCGCGATCAATTTGAGCAGCGTGCTCTTGCCGGCGCCCGAGTGGCCGGCGAGGAATACCATTTCGCCGGCAGCGATCCTGAACGACACGTTCTTCAGTGCCTGATAGCCGCCGGGGTAACGCTTGTTGACCTGGGAAAATGAGATCATTTTGTAAACCTTGTTACCCGCAGATTACACAAATTTGCGCAGAGTTTTATCTCGAGGGGGTTGCTGAAGACAAATGAGATTACCAAGTCCTGTGCCTTCACGCGTGATTTAATTGATACTTCCATAATTCACGACAGCCTTGCCGTCATTGCGAACGAAGTGAAGCAATCCAGTGGTTTGCTGTCCTGGATTGCCGCGTCGGCTTCGCCTCCTCGCAATGACGGGGCATTCTGGATTCCCCGAATTCGCGGGAATGATGTGACAGTTTTTTTAATTTCCCCTGACTGCATTCCAAAAGATGTGTCATTGTCATCAAATATGAAAACTTCAATAATCTGTGTAAATCTGCGTAATCTGCGGATAACTGTTTTTTTGTAATCATTCGTCCAGTCCCAGCAGCGCCGCGACAAAATCCTCGGCGACGAAGGGACGCAGATCATCCAGTGCTTCGCCCACGCCTATGAAGCGTACCGGAATCGGGTGCGCCCGGCCACGATTAATATGGGCAATTGCGGCGATCACGCCGCCCTTGGCGGTGCCGTCCAGTTTGGTGAGTATCAGTCCGGTCACGCCCAGTGCCTGGTCGAATGCCTTCACCTGGCTGAGCGCGTTCTGCCCGGTGTTGGCATCCAGCACCAGCAGCACTTCGTGGGGCGCATCGGGCAAGGCCTTGGAGATCACGCGCTTGACCTTTTTGATTTCTTCCATCAGGTGCGCCTGGGTGGTGAGCCGTCCCGCGGTATCGGCCAGCACCACATCGATGTTGCGGGCTTGCGCGGACTGTACTGCGTCATAGATCACCGCGGCGGAATCGCCGCCTTGTTGCGAGATCACCGTCACTTTGTTGCGTTCGCCCCAGGCCATCAGTTGTTCGCGCGCCGCGGCGCGAAAGGTATCGCCTGCGGCCAGCATCACCGACAAGCCCTGGCCTTGCAGATATTTCGCCAGCTTGCCGATCGAAGTGGTCTTTCCGGCACCGTTCACCCCCACCATCATGATGACGAAAGGCTTGTGGGCTTGAATTCTGGCTGGGGCATGCAGCGGTTGCGCCAGGGGTTTGAGCAGCTTGAGCAGGCAATGCGCGAGTGCGTCCCTGAGTTCTGCGGCCTCGCTCAGGTGCTGTTCCTTGACGCGGTGGCGCAGATCGGCGAGCAGGGCGCGCGTCGCATCCATGCCCACATCAGCGCTGATCAGGATGGTTTCCAGTTCCTCGTACAGGTCGTCGTCTATCCTGCCGCCGCCGGCGAACAGGCCGGTCAGCTGGCTGCCGGTGCGCGCCAGACCTGACCTCAGTTTCGTGATCCATCCGGCGGGCTTTTCGCCCGCGGGTTCGGGTGAAAGATTTTTCAGGAAACTAAACATGGAATTGGGCGGTCGATGCAAGAGTGTGGTCGGAAGGCGGAAAAGTGTCGCATAATGCACGCCGCATTTTATGCTGAATACACCTTACAGGGCTAGGGACATGAAAACTTATTTAATTTGCATCGCATTGTTGCTGGGCTGGTCGCAGAACGCCGCTCATGCGGAAACCTATGAACGAACGCTGGCGAACGGCTTGAAAGTGGTCGTCAAGGAAGACCACCGCGCGCCGGTGGTGGTGCAGCAGATATGGTACAAGGCCGGCAGCATGGATGAGAATACCGGCCTTACCGGTGTCGCGCATGCGCTCGAACACATGATGTTCAAGGGCACCAGGACTGTCCCCGCAGGGGAGTTTTCCCGGCGCATCGCGGCGGCCGGCGGGCGCGAGAACGCTTTTACCAATACCGATTACACCGCCTACTTCCAGCAACTGGATAAATCCCAATTGCCACTGGCGATGAAGCTGGAGTCGGACCGGATGCACAACCTGAACCTGACCGCCAGGGAATTCGGCAAGGAGATCAAGGTGGTCATGGAAGAGCGGCGCATGCGCACCGATGATGAACCGCAATCGCTGATGAACGAGATCATGATGGCGACGATCTATGAGGAGCATCCTTATCATCATCCGGTGATCGGCTGGATGAATGATCTTGAGGCCATGTCGGTAAACGATGTAAAGGAATGGTATACCCGCTGGTATGCGCCGAACAACGCTACGCTGGTGATCGCCGGGGATGTGAAAGCGGACGAAGTGTTTGCGCTGGCGCAACGCTACTACGGCGCTATCCCCAAAAAGACGCTGCCGGTGCGCAGGCATTTTGTTGAACCCAAGCAGGTCGGCATCAAACGCGTGGTGGTGAAAGCGCCGGCCGAATTGCCGCAACTGGTGATGGCCTACCAGGCTCCCGCACTGCGGGATCCCAAACAGGATTGGGAACCCTATGCCCTCGAGATGCTGGCGGGTGTGCTGGACGGCAACGAATCCGCGCGCCTCAACAAACATCTGGTGCGCGAGCAGCAGGTCGCCAGCGGGGCGGATGCGAATTATGACCCCACAACGCGCGGGCCGGGCCTGTTTACGCTGGAGGCCACCCCGAGCACGGGCAAGACGGTGCAGGATGTCGAGGCTGCTTTGCGCGAACAGATTGCGTTGCTGGTGAAGAACGGCGTCGACGAGGATGAGTTGAAGCGCGTCAAGGCGCAAGTCATGGCGGGAGAAGTGTACAAGCTCGATTCGGTGTTCTACCAGGCGATGCAGATAGGCCAGCTCGAGAGCATAGGGCTGGGCTACCAGGCGATTCCGGTAATGCTGGAAAAACTCCAGGGAGTGACGGCAGCGCAGGTGCAGCAGGCCGCAAAGGAGGTTCTGCAGGATGACAATTTGACGGTTGCGGTGCTCGATCCCCAGCCGCTTTCCGGCAAGCCCAAACACAAGTCTGAAGGGGGGTCGTCAAATGTGCGCTAATTCAATACTGGCTAAATCGATTGGAATGGCAGCTTTATGCTGTATTTCAACTGTCGCATTTGCCACCCCCAACATCCAGCACTGGCAGAGCGCCAGCGGGGCCAGGGTGTTGTTCGTGGAAGACCATGACATTCCGATGCTGGATGTGGCAGTGAACTTTCAGGCTGGCAGCAGCTTTGACGCGCCAAACAAATCCGGCGTGGCCGGAATGACCCACGGGATGCTCGATTCCGGTTCGGACGGCTTGAGCGAGGATGAAATCTCGCGCGGCATGGCCGACATCGGGGCCGAATTTGGCGGTGGCTTTGATCCGGATCGTTCCAGCATCACGCTGCGCACCTTGAGCAGCGCCGAGCAGCGCGACAAGGCCCTGGACATCATGGCGCGTGTGCTGCAGCACCCGTTGTTTCCGGAGGCGATCCTGGCGCGGGAGAAAGTGCGTCTGATCGCCGCCCTGAAAGAGGATGAAACCAAGCCGGAGAGCATCGCCGCGAAGGCCTTCCAGAAGGCGGTGTTCGGCACCCATCCTTATGCTCTGCCGGTTTCAGGCGATGTCGGCAGCGTTGAAAAAATAAACGTCCAGGACTTGAAAGATTTTTATCACTCGCATTACCAGGCTGCCTATGCGGTGGTTGCAATCATGGGCGATGCGACGCGCGCGCAGGCGGAAGCGATCGCGCAACAACTTACCGCCCAACTGCCGCAATCCCCCGCGCCAGCCGCATTGCCCGGGGTCGTGATGAAAATAGCCGCAAGCGAGCAGCGTATCAGCCACCCTGCCACCCAGAGTCACATCCTGATCGGCGCGCCCGGCATGGACAGGACCGACCCGGATTATTTTCCGCTGTTTGTCGGCAATTACACCTTGGGCGGCGGCGGTTTCGTGTCGCGCCTGATGAACGAGGTGCGCGAGAAAAAACGGCTGGCCTATAGCGTATACAGCTATTTCATGCCGCTCAAGCAGCCCGGCGCATTCCAGATCGGCCTGCAGACCAGGAAGGACCAGGCCGATGAAGCGCTGAAACTGGTGCGCAGCACACTGGACGATTTCATCGCCCACGGGCCCACCGAAAAAGAATTGCTGGCGGCCAAGCAGAACATCATCGGGGGTTTTCCGCTTCGCATAGACAGCAACCGCAAGATACTCGACTACCTGAGTGTCATCGGTTTCTACGATCTGCCGCTGACCTACCTGGATGATTTCACCGGCAACGTCAACAGGGTGACGGTGGCGCAGATTCGCAGGGCATTTGCCAGCCACATCGATCCGCAGGCGATGGCGACGGTGATTGTGGGCGCTCCCGAAGGTGCCGCGAAATAGCAAGCCATAGGATAAACAAGGTCAGGATCATCGGCGGGGAGTTGCGCAGCCGGATGATCAGTTTCCCCGATGTGACCGGGTTGCGCCCCACCCCGGACCGCGTGCGCGAGACCCTGTTCAACTGGCTGGGGCAGACATTGCACGGGCGCACCTGCCTGGATCTGTTTGCCGGCAGCGGCGCAATGGGGTTCGAGGCCGCTTCGCGCGGGGCAGAGCGTGTGGATATGGTGGAATGGAACCGCACGGTTCTTCAAGCCCTGCAGGACAACTTGAAAAAATTGGCTTGCACGAATGTGTTCGTGCATGGCCAGGATGGGCTAGAATTCTCGCTTCGGGATGCGCGCAGGTATGACGTGATCTTCATCGACCCGCCATATCAAAGCGATTATCTGCCCAGGCTGCTGGAAATACTGCCGCAACGACTGAATGAAAACGGGGTGGTATATGTCGAGTCGGGCGCGGCGATAGATGTTCCGCCGCCATGGCAGGTGCTGAAATCAGGCCGGGCAGGGCAGGTGCATTACCAGTTGCTGCAAATTGAATAAATCCACTTTTGTGGGATGGCAGGATGGACACGGCGATACGAAGTATTTGGGGCGGGCAGTCCTGCTGCCCCGCGCCCCCGCACTTGGAGGGCTGCGCCCCACCGTGTCGCGCGGGCACCGCAAGGAGCCGCGCATAACCAGCGACTTGCCCGCTTGCGGGCTTAGTCGAATGGCTAGTAGTATCATCAGCGAATGACGCAGGCATATCAGGTTGATAGACCAGGAATGAGCGAGCACGCGACACAGCGAGCGATAGGGTCGCTGCTTAGCAGCGGGGAACCCAGCGGCCTACTCCTTGCGGGTGGATTCGCCCAGAAAAGTGGATTTTAAATGATCAAAGTTGTTTATCCGGGTACCTTCGATCCCATCACGCGCGGGCATGAGGATGTCGTGCGGCGCGCCGCCGGATTGTTCGGCGAGGTCATTGTCGCCGTGGCGGAAAGCCGCGCGCACACCCTGTTCAATCTGGCGGAACGGGTGGAGATCGCCAGCGTAGTGTTCAGAAGTTTCCCCAACGTGCGCGTGGAAGGCTTCAACGGATTATTGATGAATTTTGTGCAATTGCACGATGCGCGCGTGGTTTTGCGCGGCTTGCGCGCGGTGTCGGATTTCGAATATGAGTTTCAGTTGGCGGGCATGAACCGCAATCTGTACCCTGAAATGGAAACCTTGTTCCTGACCCCGGCGGAACAGTACACGTTCATCTCGGCCACGATGGTGCGCGAAGTCGCGCGTTTCGGCGGCGATGTCGGCAAGTTCGTGTCGCCCTATGTGATGGACAAATTGAAAAGCAAGTACAAGTCCCCGCAGGATTGAGCCGCTTCAGGCGTATCGCCACGGGGTTGAAGAGTAAAGAGGAGAAGCAGCATGGCACTGATGATTACCGATGAATGCATCAATTGCGACGTGTGCGAGCCGGAGTGCCCGAACGACGCGATCTCGCAAGGCGATACCATTTATGTCATCGATCCCAACAAATGCACTGAATGTGTGGGCCACTACGATACGCCGCAATGCGTTGAGGTGTGTCCGGTGGATTGCATCCCGCTTAATCCGGAGTACACGGAAAGCAGGGAACAGCTTCAGGTCAAGTATGAAAAGCTGATGGCGGCAAAAGGCAAATAGCTTCTGCATCCGGCTAGCGTTCCTTCCAGATACCCCGGATCGGCTCCGCATCACGGCTCGCTCCCAGCGCGGGCAGGCCGTAGAAGTCCAACAGCGTGCGCAGCACGTTGTAATGATCAATGCGCTGCGGACTGGTGCCTGGCTTTACCATTGGTCCCGCGAGTATCGTGACGATGCGGTTATCCCCGCGAAAATCGTCTTCATCCCAGGTGAGTATCAGCAAGCTGTTGTGTTTCATCGCCCAGTCGACGTATGGCCCGATATGCGTCTTCAGCCACTCGTCCGCAGCCTCGAAACTGCCGTCGTGCATGTCATTGTCCTGGTTCGGGATCACGAAGGACACCGTCGGCAACCCGGAAAAATCCCCCCGGGGAAGATTAGCAAAATCCGCAAAGCGCCGGTTGACCCCGGCAGGCAGCCGCGTGCCTTGCCAGTTTGCCGCGGGATTATGCTTGCGCTGATACTCGCCCGCCGCGCAGCCCAAGTCGCCGGTTGCGGGCAACGATTCGGAAAAGGTCGCGAAGGTGTAGCCCCCATCCATTAAACTGGAAGCAAGGTTGTCATTGTTGAACGAACCCAGGCAGGCATCGTTGCCGATGCCCTGTGTGGAGCCGGAAAACAGGGCCAGATAGTTCGGTTGGCTGGGATGCGACACGCCGTAGGACGCGGTGAACAGCATGCCGCGTTTGGCCAGCGCGTGGATGTAGGAAGAATTGTTGCGCTTGTCCATGATTTGCGCGTAGCTGTGATTTTCCTCGATGACGATGACTACATGATCAGGATGAGGCAAGTGTTCGGCATGATCGGGGCGGGGCAACTGTTCGGCGCGGGCTGCGGGGACGCAAACCAGGGCGAGCAGGGCGGCGGAGAGCAGGTGGCGACAGGCAGGGTTCATGAAATCGGCAGGCGATGCATTATCAGTTCGGCTTATACCGAACAAGAGATGCGGCTATTTCTCCGCGTCATCGATCTTTTTCTTTGACTCTGCGGTTGCATTCTGGACTGCCTGGTATACGGCTTTGGCTTTTTCAAGCGCTTCGCGTTGCGGAGCGGCGATCTCCGGGGCGGCTGGTTTGTCGCAGGCCGAGAGCAACAGTGCAATAGCGAGCAGGATGTATTTCATGTTTCCTCCGGTCGGGGGCTTTGCAGAAAAATCTCCAACATGAAATCGTCGGAAAGTGGTCGTGACTGTGGCTGTAACTGTAGCACAAACAGTGATTATTTCTGGCAATTCCCGCAGTAAAAACTGGAGCGCTGTCCCTGCTTGATTTGTTTGACGGGTGCGGAGCAGCGCCGGCACGGTTCGCCGGTTCTGCCGTATACCCAATAAGTCTGCTGGAAATAGCCGGGCTGGCCCGATGTGTTGACGAAGTCGCGCAGCGTGCTGCCGCCGAGCTGGATTGCCTCGGCCAGCGTTGCGCGGATTTCCCCGACCAGTCTTGCGCAGCGCGGCAGGCTGAGTTTGCCGGCGGCGAGTTGCGGTTTGATGCCGGCGCGGAACAGGGCTTCGTTGGCGTAGATGTTGCCCACGCCGACCACGATGTGGTTGTCGATGATGCATTGTTTGATGCTGATGCTGCGTCCGCGAGTGGCCCGGTAAAGATAACGCGCATCGAAGTTTTTTTCCGGGGGGCCGTCTTCCAGGGGTTCGGGGCCGAGGCTGGCGAGCAGCGGGTGGGTATGCACATCGCCGCTGTGCCAGAGTACCGCACCGAAGCGGCGCGGGTCGCGCAGGCGCATCAGGTTGCCGTTGCCGAGAATTAAATCGAAGTGGTCGTGTTTTTCCGGTGCGGTGTTTGCGGGCAGGATACGCAGGCTGCCGGACATGCCCAGATGCAGGATCAATGTGCCGTTGCCGCAATCCATCAGCAGGTATTTGGCGCGGCGCTTGAGCGAGCGTATGGTTTGGCCGCGCAACAGTCCGGGCAGGTTTTTCGGGATCGGCCAGCGCAGGCTGGCGTTGCGGATGACGGCATTCGCGATCGTCAGTCCGGTGAGATGCGCGTCCAGGCCGCGCCGCGTGGTTTCCACTTCAGGAAGTTCGGGCATGATGTTGACTATACTAAAGGGTATCGGCGTTTAATGCTGAAACTTGCTCCTGGCGGATAAAATAATGTGCGGTGTGCAAATTCGGCCGCACGGGTCCGGGGCCTGACTCGGGAAACAACAGCAAGCCGTCATTCCGGGTGGCCGATACGTGTGCAGCTTGCGGTCAAACATTCCCCTTGTGACCGGAAGCTCCCGGACGGGATGTGGTTCCCGGGATTGCCAAAAGTGATAATATTCCAAGCTGCATAAATAATATTATTAATTAACCACTGCCAATACCAATCATGAAAAATTCTGCGGGTCCATCGTTGTTCGGTAATTTGGGGTTGGAGGCCAAGATCCAGCTGGTGGTGCATTCCTTCATAGTGGTGCTGTTCACCATCGCGACCCTGGTTCTTTCCCATTTCATGAAGACCATCGTTCTTGATTCCGTGCAGCTGCGCGCCCAGGGAATTGCCAACGCGGTGATTGACAGCGCAAACATGCTGATGGAAACCGGCCAGATCAGCGAGCCCGAGAATAGAAAATTGTTGATCAGGAAGATTTCCGATTCGGGAAATGTCATCGGTCTGAGACTGGTGCGCACCGAACAGGTCATCAGGCAATTCGGCCAGGGGCTGCCGGAAGAGCAAATAAAGGACAACGTGGAAAGGGCCGCGATCGAATCCAAATTGCCGTCCTATTCCCTTGAGGAACGCAACGGTGTGCCGGTATTTCGCGCGGTCACCCCCTATGTGGTCAGTCACAGTTTCCATGAGACGGATTGCCTGAGATGTCATAACGTCGAAGTGGGCAGTGTCAACGGCGCCTCCGATGTCGATATCGACCTGACCTCCGATTTTGACAAGTTGCACAAAATTATTCTGTGGCTGGTGGTGGGCCAGCTGGTCGTGCAATTCATACTGTTTTTCATTATCAAGTGGGTGATGCGCAGCCTGGTCATTCATCCCCTGGAAAAAGCGGTGGATGCGGCAAACCGGATAGCCAAAGGCGATCTGGCGGAGAGGATTGAATCCCGCTCCGGGGATGAAACCGGCCAATTTCTGCAGGCGCTGAATGCCATGAACCACAGCCTGGGCGGTATCGTCGGCGCAGTGCGCGACGCCACCGATTCCATCAGCACTGCCGCGCAGGAAATTGCCGCGGGCAACAGCGACCTGTCGCAGCGCACCGAAGAACAGGCCTCCAGCCTGGAATAGACCGCCTCCAGCATGGAAGAACTGACCTCGACCGTGAAGCAGAACGCCGAGAACGCCAAGCAGGCCAGGCAGCTGGCGGTCAGCGCCTCGGATATCGCCGCCAAAGGCGGCCAGATGGTGGACGACGTGGTGCGGACCA
>DAICZN010000047.1 GCA_027311105.1 Gallionella sp. | reverse complement strand
TGGATGCTGCCTGGCCTCGAAATGCTGCTGCAAACCGTGGACCAGATTCTGCGCCAGCTCGGCCTGCAGTTCGTTGATCGTCGATGTGATGCCGAATTCGCCGGCCTGCGTGACCCGCAGCCCGGCATGGCCGCACGGGTCAATGTGTTCGGCGCGGATTTCGGCTTCGTTCATTTCACCGCTTTTCCGTAGCGGGTAAATTTATTGTCATCCCTGGTGAGCAACCGCATCAGCTTTGGATGGATGAACAGCTTTTCCTTGCCAGCCTCCATTTCGGCCAGCACGCCGATCTCCGCCAACTGCTTGAGATACTGCGAAGCAGTCTGACGCTTTGCGATGCCCGCATCGGTCAGGTTGCCGATGCGGCAATACGGCAACGCAAATATCAGGTTCACCAGTTCATGGCTATACACCTTGGGCAAGCTGTCGCGCACATATTCCGCTGTGTGTTCCGACAATGCGCGGATTGCCGCGATCTTCGCCGTCGTCCAGCTCGCCGTCTCCTCCACACCCTTGATGACATAGAGTAGCCACGACTCCCAATCGCCTTCGCGCGTCACCTGTAACAGCAAGCGGTAGTAATCGGCCTTGTTCTGGATGATGTAGCGGCTCAGGTACAGGATCGGCAGCGTCAGCAGCCCTTCCTGAATCAGGAACAGGCTGTTCAACACCCGCCCCGTGCGCCCGTTGCCATCGGTGAACGGATGGATCGCCTCGAACTGGTAATGGCCGACCGCCATGCGTATCAGCGGATCGATGTCCGTCTCGTTGTGCAGAAAACGCTCCCAATTCGCCAGCTTGTCGCGCAGCAGCGCCTCGCCCTCGGGCGGGGTATAAATGACTTCGCCCGTTGCATCGTTCTTCAGTGTCGTGCCCGGCGTGCGGCGCACTGACATCTGCACGCCCTTGATCGTCGTGCACACCTGCTCGGCGGTGCGCGTATTGAGCGGTGTCTTTTTCAGTGCAGCGTATCCCTCGAGCAATGCGCGGCTGTGGCGCAATGCCTCCTTGGTGGCAGGGTCGGCCTGCGCCTCATTGCCCGCATGGCGGAACAACGCATCCGACGTCGTCACGATATTCTCGATCTCGGAACTGGCGCGCGCTTCAAGCAGCGGCAAGGTATTGACGAGCACCGCCTGATTCGGGATCAACTCCCCCGCCTGCTTCAGCTCGGCCAGCGCAGCGCGCGCGGTGATGCACTGCTTCAGCACAGCGCGCGTCTCAACCTCCGCTGCGGGCGGCAATAGCGGGAGCTCGTTATAAGGGCGACCGGGATTCCAGCCTTTGGCGCTCATGTTGATTTTTTCTATTTTTTTCGACATATCTGCACTCTATGGCGATGCCATAGACATGTCAAACTAATATGTCGATTATTTCTCATTTCATCGACATATTGCTGGAATGTGTCGATGGCGCCGACATGTATAGAAAACGGGATTTTCTTATCACGTCACCGGCGATATGTTCAAAAATCGGTGGTTTCTTGTCACTTCCGGACCATATCTAAGGATGTTCTCGATATGGCCCCGGCCCGCTTCAGGCATGGAAACGTGTGGCTTATTTTGGGTGCTGCCTGGCCTCGAAATGCCGCTGCAGTCCGTGGACCAGATTCTGCGCCAGCTCGGCCTGCAGTTCGTTGATCGTCGACGTGATGCCGAATTCGCCGGCCTGCGTGACGCGCAGTCCGGCATAACCGCACGGGTTGATGTTGGCGAACGGGGTCAGGTCCATGTCCACGTTGAATGACAGGCCGTGATAGCAGCAGCCGTTTTTGATCTTCAGGCCGAGCGCGGCGATTTTCGCGCCATCCACATATACCCCGGGAGCATCCTCGCGGCCCTGCGCGGTCACGCCGTACTCGCCGAGCAAATCGATCACGGCCTGTTCCATCAAACGCACCAGCTCGCGCACGCCGATCTTCCAGCGGCGCATGTCGAGCAGCAGGTAGGCGACGATCTGGCCGGGGCCGTGATAGGTGATCTGGCCGCCGCGGTCGATCTTTACCACCGGGATACTCGTGCCGTGCAGCAGGTGTTCGGGCTTGCCGGCGAGCCCCTGCGTGTAAACCGGCGGGTGCTGCACCAGCCAGATCTCATCGCGGGTATCGCTGTTGCGTTCAGCGGTGAATTTCTTCATCGCATTCCAGGTCGGCTGGTATTCGACCATGCCCAACGAACGGACGAGGACTGAGGGATGAGGACTGGGGACTGAGTGCGGAGTGAGAGGCTTCGAGTCCTCAGTCCTCAGTCCTGAATCCTTGTTTTTCATAGCACCATCACGATCGAGGGGTGATCGCACAGGTCCTGGTACAGCGCGTCGAGCTGTTCGCGCGAGGTGGCTTTCACGGTGCAGGTCAGGCTCAGGTAGCGAGCCGTTTTGCTGGCGCGCATTTCCATGCTGGCGGCGGCAAAGTCCGGGTCGTGCCGGGTGACCACTTCCAGCACGGCCTGGGCGAAACCGGCCTGCTGCAGGCCGAACACCTTGATCGGGAAATCGCAGGGATATTCGATCAGGCTGGTTTGCAGTTCATGTTCCGGCAACTTGTGCGCGGGGAACTCATCTTCAGGTTTGTCGTTCATGCGCGCATCACCTTTTGCTTGTATTCCTGGTACAGATTGTTCAACCGGGCGAACATCGCGCCGGGCTTGCCGCTGCCGACCGGTTTGCCGTCCAGTTGCGTGATCGCCAGCACCTCTTTGGTGGATGAGGTGAGCAGAAGTTCGTCCGCGGCGAAAACTTCGGTGACGGCTATCCTGCGCACTTCATGGGGGATGTTGTTCGCGGCGGCGATCTCCAGGATCACGTCGTAAGTGATGCCGGGCAGCATCAAATTGTCCTTGGGCGGCGCAAGCAGTTTGCCGTCCTTCACGACGAAGATGTTGCTGGCTGCGCCCTCGGTCATGAACCCATCGGTCATGAATAAGCGCTCGTTGTTTGATCCGGGCCGTATCAGTATCGTCTCGGTGCAGCCCGCATCCACCGCCATCTGGCGCAGCAGCACGTTGGGCAGCAGCGAGATGGCCTTGATGTCGCAGCGCAGCCAGCGGTTATCCGGTGCGGTTACCGCGCTCACGCCGCTTTGCAGCAGCGCGGCGGGAGGCGGCAGCGGGCTGCTCATCATGAACACCGTCGGTTTGACCGGCGGATTGGGAAAAGCGTGATCGCGTTTTGCCGCGCCCCGCGTGATGTGCAGGTACAGGTATTGGTCCTGCGCCTCGCCGTGCGCGATGAGCTGCCCGATGATGGTGGCCCACTCGCCATGGCTGTGGGGGTTGGCCAGTCTGATGCCGTCCAGGCTGTGTTGCAGGCGCTGCAGGTGTTCGGCGAGGCGGAACGCGCGGCGCGAATACACCGGGATCACTTCGTACACGCCGTCACCGAAAATGAAGCCGCGATCCAGCACGGAAATCTTCGCTTCCGCTATGGGCATGAACTCGCCGTTCAGATATATCGTCATGGCTATCTACTCGAACATCAGGCGCAGGCTGTCCCAGCCGCGCGAAAACACGTTCGCCAAAGGCACGCTGTCCAGCGCCTGCAACGGAAATTCCGCATAGGGCTTGCCGCCCAGCATCAGCTTGAGCACGCCGACCTGCTGTCCGCCCAGCACCGGCGCAAGGATGGGCTGCTGCGTTTCCATGATCGCCTTGAGCTGTGGCAGGGTTCCTTTCGGGATGGACAGGAACAGGTCCTGGCGAAAGCCGACGTCCAGGCCGCTTTCGGTGCCTTTCCAGATATGGAGCTGGGTGACCGGCTGATTCTTTTTGTACAAGCGCACAGATTCAAAATTCTGGAAGCCGAAATTGATCAGCTTCTGGGTTTCAGTGGCGCGCAGGGTGTTGCTGTCCGCGCCGAGCATCACCGAAATCATGCGGTGGTTGTCGCGCTTGGCCGAGGCGACGAGGCAAAAACCGGCAGACTCCGTGTGGCCGGTCTTCATGCCGTCCACATAAGGATCGAGCCATAACAGGCGGTTGCGGTTGGACTGGGTTATGCCATTGAAAGCGAAATCGCGCATTCCGAACAGGGAATAGTACTGCGGATATTCGCGCACGATGGCCGCCGCCAGTACCGCCAGATCGGACGCGGTGGTGTAATTTTGCACATCCGCCAGCCCGACCGGGTTGGTGAAGTGGGTGTTGTTCATCCCGAGCTGCTTCGCTTCCTGGTTCATCAGGTCGACAAAACCCGCTTCGCTGCCGGCGATATTGACCGCCAGCGTGATGGCCGCATCGTTGCCGGAATCCACAATCAGTCCGTGCAGCAGGTCATCCACCGGCACGGTTTGTCCTGCGGCGAGCAGCATGCGCGATTCATCGTTCCGGTTGCGCACCGCGGCGGCGGGAACCGTCAGCTGCTGTTGCAGCGACAGCGTGCCATGCTTGATCGCGTCGAAAGCCAGATAGGCAGTCATCAGCTTGGCGAGCGAAGCGGGTTCCATGCGCGTGTCGCCGTTCTGGTTCACCAGTATCTGGCTGCTGGTGTAGTCATACAGAAGATATGACTTGGCGGCCAGCAGCGGCGGGGCAGGCAAGGTTGGGGGTTGCGCGAACGCCAGCGCGGGCAGCATGGCGATGAACAGCGATGAAATGAGTTTCATAAGACCGGGGAAAACTTTGGGGATGCAATTATAGGGTACTTCCGGCACTCCGGATTTAAGGAAGCGCCGAATAAGTCTCAACTATGGTTCGATACATTTTCCGTTCGTCCTGAGTACCGCGCGTAGCGTGGTGTATCGAAGGTGCGAACGGAAAACACTCACCACGAACGGACTTATTCGGCGCTTCCTTAACAGAAATCCGGATCGGCGCCGGGTGCGGGTTGGCAACCCGCGGGGTTCAGTTCGGGCGCGGCGGCGGTTTGGCGAGTTTGCGTTGCAGCGTGCGGCGGTGCATGTTCAGCGCGCGGGCTGTGGCCGATATGTTGTCGTCGTGCTCGCGCAGCACGCGCTGGATATGTTCCCATTCGAGATAGCCGATTTGCGCGGGCTGCGCATTCAGCGGCGTATTGCTGTCAGCCGAGTGACTGAAGGCCGCGACGATCTCGTCTGCATTGGCGGGCTTGGCGAGGTATTGCGTGGCCCCCAGCTTGATTGCCTCGACGGCAGTGGCGATGCTGGCGTAGCCGGTCAGAACGACGATGCGCGTATTCGGGTCGAGGCCGTGCAGGGTCTTGACCAGAACCAGCCCGGGCGCGCCGCCCATTTTCAGATCCACCACGGCGAATTCCGGCGGATTGTTTTTTGCGATCGGTGCGGCGTCTTCCACGCTGTGCGCCACCGTCACGGCAAAGCCGCGCTTCTCCAGTGCCGTGCCCAATACCCTGCAGAAGGTGATGTCGTCATCCACCAGCAGCAGCGAGGCAAATTCTTCGCGGGGTGCAGTCACGGATCCGTTCGGGTCATGTTCCCGCCCCGGCTACCGGCAGGGTAAGCCCGGTGGTTGCGCCGCCTTCCTCGCGGTTGAACAGATGCACCGTGCCGCCCATGCGCTCTATCGTGGCATTGGCGAGCCACAGGCCCAGCCCGCGGCCTTCGGTCTTGGTGGTGAAGAAGGCCGAGCCCGCCCTGAGCGCGGCTTCCTCGCTCAGGCCTGACCCGTGATCGTGTATCTCCAGCGTGAAGACTGAACTGTTCCATCGGCTGTGTATCTCGATGGCCTGCGGGCCGGCGTCGGCCGCGTTGTTGAGCAGGTTCATCAGCGCGGCGCGCAACGTTACATCCACCCTGAGAAGGGGGGCGGGCTGAACGCCGTCGCTGCGGTAATGATATTGCGCGGCGGGACGCAACAACTGCCATTCGTCCAATACCTCTGCCATCAATTTATCTGCCGGTTGTGGCTGCGCTGCACCGCTGTCCTGCGCATTCGCCAGGATCTTGTCGAGAATGCGTTTGCAGGCGCGCACCTGTTCGTCCAGGATAGCCAGGCTGTCGTGCAACGCGGCTTGCGCGTCAGGGGCGTCGTGCCGCAATTCGCCGATCACCACTGCCATCGTGGACAACGGCGTACCCATTTCGTGCGCCGCGCCGGCAGCCTGGGTGCCGAGCGCCACGATGCGTTCATTGCGCAGGATCTCCTCGCGCGCGCGCGCCAGCATTTCGTCCCGGCTGCGCACTGCCTGAGCCATTTGCACGACGAAATACGCCACTACTGCCGCGCTGATGACAAAGCCCAGCCACATGCCCGTCACATGGATATTGAATGCGTCGTCGTGATGGAAGTGGATATGCGGCAACGGTATGTAATAAACCATCAGCAGGCTGTAGCAGGCCACCGTGAGCGCCGCCATGCCCCAGGTATAGCGGCCGGGCAGGGTGGCGGCAGCGATCACCAGCGGCAGCAGATACAGCGAGACGAACGGATTGGTCGAGCCGCCGCCGAAATACAGCAATATGCTCAGCGCGATCACATCCGCGCATAATTGCATGAAGAGTTCCGGATTGGACACCGGCCTGCTGCGCAAGGGTGAAGCCGGAGATTTCGGGTATCCGGCGGCGTCCCTCTTGCGGGACCCGCGCAGGCGCAGCCAGCTGACCAGATTGATCAACGCCAAGGTGGCGACGGTCAGCAGCATGGGCAGCCAGTCCAGCTCAAGCTTCAGGATTTTCCAGGCGGCTGCCAGCGTGACAAGCTGCGCTGCGATCGCGATGCTGCGCAGCGCGACCAGACGCTGCAACTGGCTTTGGCCGGGGAGTGCCGGAAATATCGTGCTGTTCATGGCGCAATTGTAATCGGAGAGGCGGGCATAAGGGTGCGACATGATGTCGCATTCCCGAGCACGGATAATTGCCCCATAATCGTTTCTGCCAGATCGCGGTATCCTTAAATCAACTGAATACGGTATTCACTGAATGCGGCTCCTGCTTCTTGGGGCGGTATTTGGCGCAGTTCCCCGGACGATGCCGCGCCCGGCCTTTTCACCCGTTGCAATCGGCGGGTATACTCCGACTACTTTTTTTACGGACAGGAAATCATGAAAAAAATTAATCGTTTCGGATTGCTGGTCGCGGCCTTGTTGCTCAGCCTCGCCAGCCATGCTGCCGACAATGCTGCCGGTAATGGGAAGGACATCGAGGTCAGCGCAGCGTGGGTACGTGCCACCGCACCCGGACAAGATACCGCGGGAGTGGATATGACCATCACCAGCAAGCACGCCGCCAGGCTGGTTGGGGTGTCCAGCCCGGTTGCCAAAAGCGCAGAGCTGCACAGCATGATGAACATGGCCGGCATGATGGAAATGCGCGAAGTCGATGCCGTGGATTTGCCCTCCGGCAAGCCAGTCAATCTCGGCGCGAGCGGTTATCACGTGATGCTGAACCAGCTGAAGGCACCGCTCAAGGAAGGCGACAGTGTGCCGCTGATTCTGAGCATCATGGTGGGTGGGAATGAAATGGTGAAAATCAGGACCACGGCCGAAGTCAGGTCCCTGCATGCAAGCGGCGGCCATACACAGGGCGGCGGGCAGGATCTCAATTATTAAGTGAGTGTTGGCTTCGTGG
>DAICZN010000088.1 GCA_027311105.1 Gallionella sp. | reverse complement strand
ACCGGGTGGCTATTTGCTCGATGAATGTTTGCGCCCTGTTGAGCTGTGGCGCAAGGGTGATGTGATATTGCCCGGGGCGCTGGATGATGACGGGGTTTTCCAATATTACCGGTCTCGCCCGGCGTATCGTAATAACGATCAGGGTGATGATGGTTATCAATAGCAGCGACTCGCCCATTTCATATCCTTAAAACAGCGGGAGCTCGCGCCCCCGGTTATTCAAAATTATTTCCCGCATTGCCTTAATTCAGGGCAGCCAGGCTTCCCATCCAATTCCTGATACGGTTGGCATCACCGACGCGGGTATGCTTGCCCCACGAATCGAGCAACACGATGATGACAGGACGCTGCTTGATTGTCGCTTCCATAACCAGGCAGAGTCCTGCCTCGCTGATATATCCGGTCTTGCTCACACCGATATCCCATGATGCATTCCTGACCAGCGGATTGGTATTGCTGAAACGCATGGTGCGCCCCCTCAAACCCTCGACAGAATGGGATGAACTGGTGGTGTATTGGTGAATCGTGGGATATCTGCGTGCCGCGGCAACCATCTTGACCAGGTCCTGTGCCGTGGAGACATTATCGCTGTCCAGTCCGGTCGGGTCAAAAAACCGGGTGTTCTGCATGCCCAGGACGCGCGCCTTGGCATTCATCGCCGCAACCATGGCTTCCGGCCCGCCCGGATAACTTCTCGCCAGCGCCAAAGCCGCACGGTTCTCGGAAGCCATCAGTGCCAATTTCAGCATTTCGCTGCGGGTAAGCGTCATGCCCACGCGCAACCTGGACTTGGTCCTTCTGATGCTGTTCAGATCGTCATCCGCGACGCTTATTTCCTGATCCATCGGCAGTTGCGCATCCAGCATTACCATTGCCGTCATCAGCTTGGTAATGGATGCAATAGGCACCACAGTTTCAGAATTTTTATTGTACAACGGTTGCTGGGTTTGCTCATCAAAGATCAGCGCGATATGTGACTTCACTTGAAGACGCGGAACCTTGTGCGCCTTTGGCTTTGCCTGCGTTTCTTCCCGCCTGGAATGGTTGTCGAGAGTCTCGGCCTGTGCCGAAAACATATAAGCACACAAAGCCAACAGCCATATTTGTTTTATCATTTTCACATCCCGCAACGGCTAAACAACTTGAAGCATACCTTAAACTTTGTAAAAATCAATAAACAGGCTGCATATGCTCTTCCTGTTTCTGAAGATTCCACATTTGCGCATACAGTTTGTTATGCGCAAGCAATTCGCGATGCGTGCCGCGTTCGGCGATACGGCCCTTGTCCATCACCAGTATCTGGTCGGCATCCACCACGGTCGATAAACGGTGCGCGATCACCAGTGTGGTGCGGTTTTGCGCAATCGCGCGCAACTCAGCCTGGATAGCCTTTTCCGATTTTGAGTCAAGCGCGGAAGTTGCCTCATCGAAAATCAATATCGCCGGATTCTTCAGGATGGCCCGTGCAATCGCCACGCGCTGTTTCTCGCCGCCGGACAGCTTCAAGCCGCGTTCACCCACCATGCTTTCATAACCTTGCGGCAACGATTCGATGAAATCATGGATGTGTGCGGCCTGCGCTGCGGCGATGATTTCCTCGCGACTCGATCCAGGACAACCATAGGCGATGTTGTAATAAATCGTATCGTTAAACAGCACGGTATCCTGCGGCACGATGCCGATTGCCGCGCGCAGGCTGGTTTGCGTCACTCCGCGAATATCCTGTCCATTGACGAGTATGCGCCCCTGCTGCACATCATAAAAACGGAACAACAGGCGGGACAAGGTGGATTTCCCCGCGCCGCTTGCCCCGACCACCGCCACTTTATGGCCGGCAGGTATTTCAAAATTCACATTGAATAATATCTGCCGGTCAGGCGCGTAGCTGAAACTGACCTGCTCAAACCGGACCTCTCCACTGCCAACCTGCAAGACAGCCGCATCCGGGGCATCTGCAATCTCGCGATCCTCGTCCAGCAGGCTGAACATCTTCTCCATGTCGGCCAGGGAATTGCGGATTTCGCGATATACAAAGCCGAGAAAATGCAAGGGCATGTAGAGCTGGATCATGAACACGTTGACCAGCACCAGATCACCGACAGTCATCTTCCCCTTCACCACCTGATCGGCGGCCAGCAGCATCAGCGCGGTGATACCGATTGCGATGATGACGCTCTGCACGGAATTGAGCAGCGCCAGGGAAGTCTGGTTGCGCACCGCGGCGCTTTCCCAGTGCTCCATATGGTGATCGTAGCGGTTCGCTTCATATTGTTCGTTGCCGAAATACTTCACCGTTTCGTAATTCAGCAGGCTGTCTATGGCGCGCGTATTGGCCTTCGAGTCCAGGTCGTTCATGGTGCGCCGCACCACCATGCGCCACTCGGTGATAAACAAAGTGAAAACGATGTAGATCACCAGCGTGATGAAGGTGATGATAGCGAACCATACACTGTATTTTTTGAGCAGGATCGCCGCCACCAGACCGATCTCCAGCAGTGTCGGCAAAATATTGAACAGCGTGAAGTTCAGCAAAAAACCTATGCCGCGCGTGCCCCGCTCGATGTCGCGCGACACACCCCCGGTCTGCCGGTCAAGATGGAAACGCAAACTCAGACTGTGCAAGTGCTCGAACACCTTCAAGGCCACCCGCCGGATGGCGCGCTGTGTCACGTTGGCAAACACCGCGTCGCGCAATTCGCCAAACAGCGTGCTGAACAGGCGCAACACCCCGTAGCCGACCACCAGGAACACCGGCACGACGAGCACCGACTTGGTCTTGTCCATCGCATCGATGATCTCCTTCAGAACCAGGGGTACAGACACATTGGCAAGCTTGGAAAATATCAGCAGACTCATCGCGACGATCACGCGCCACTTGAATTCCAGCAGATACGGCAACAGGGAACGCAGTGTCTGCCAATCGGCGCGGTTGGTATTTCTGGGCGGGTGAATCGCGGAAGGACGCATATCGGAATAAAGGCAGTGAAAGAAGCCAATTATAGCGCGGCTGTGCGGCCTTTCAGCCGGCAATCAACCATGCAAAGGACAGCAAATGGAACTGCGCAAACCATGAACATTAGCGCCGGGAGCCAAACCGTGGCCGGCAAACCTAATCCGGCAGCGCGGGATGGCCGAAGTAGTAGCCCTGGGCAAAATCAACCCCGATCTCGGCGAGCATCCTGGCTGTGGCCTCATCCTCGACGAATTCCGCGACTGTTTTGAGGCCGAACCGATGAGCCATGGTGTTGATCTGCTCGACGATGATGCGGTCGCGTTCATCAGCAACCATGTGCCGTACAAAGCTGCCCTCGATTTTCACATAGTCGATGTCCAGATATTTCATGTACAGAAACGATGAAAATCCGCTGCCGAAATCGTCCAGCGCAACCGCGATCTTGCTGGCGCGCAACTCTTCTATCACTGCCCGTACTTGGGTCAGATTCGGCAAAGCCTCGCGCTCGGTAATTTCCAGCACGATTTTTTCGCAGGGGACGCCCGCATTCCTCACCATATCCGGTATCCCGCGCACCCAGCCGAGGTCGTTGAAGCTGCGCGGAAACAGATTGAAGAAAAAGGTTGCCTGCGGATGCTTTGCGGCAACCTGCGCGTAATGTGCCAGGCCTCTGCGGAAAACTTCACGATCCAGTTCTTTTGCCATGCCCAGTTCCTCGGCGACTTCGATGAATTCGCCGGCGGGTATCACCAGTTCACCGTCGCGTATCCGCACCAGCACTTCAAAAGCGGCCACTTTACCGGTCTGCACCTCGACTATGGGTTGCAAGGAAGCCTCGATGCGGCCTTCGCGCATCGCCTTGCGCAAAAAATCGCCTTGCTTGAAAACCGCCGTCATGCTTTGATCCGCTTGCGTTTCCGGAGTCAGCACCCGGTTCTTGCCGTAGGTCTTGGCCTTGAACAACACCGCATCCATCGCCGCATGTATCTGCTCCGGGGTGCTTCCATCTTCGGGAAATCCCACCAAGCTGAAACTGGCAGTGCAGCGCATTTTGCCGGCGGGCAATTCGAATTCCTTTTCCGCGAGTATCTGATGCAATTTATTGGCAACCTGGAATCCGCTGGCGGCATCGGTTTCGGGCAAAATGATGGCGAACTCATCGCCGCCCATGCGGGCCAGGACATCGCCGGTGCGCAATTCATCGGCAAGCATCACGGAAAATTCCTTCAGCACCATGTCGCCAAGCGGGTGGCCGAAGGTATCGTTGATATATTTGAAGTTGTCCAGATCGATCATGATCACCGAAAACCCGCGTTGATGGCGGGTAGCCCGGTTTATTTCATGCTGCAAAAACTCGTTGAATTTATGGCGATTGTACAAATTGGTAAGCGGGTCGCGCACCGACAGTTCCTGCAGCCGCTTGTTATATTCCTGTTCGGTGCCCAACAACCGGTTCAGATAATCCGGCGGATCCGGCAGCGCGGAAATACTGCGTGGAGAATTCTCACGATCGCCGGGATTCATCCCATGCAAGGTTTCGCGGATAAAGCCTGCCAGGCTTGAAACAGGCATCGCCGCGAGATGGCGGAACCTGTATAAAACAATCACACACACGATGGCCAGAATTACCAGGATAGAGGCCACTATGAAAATGATTGCATAAGCAGGCCAGATTTTCTGTGCCCCGGCAGGATAGGTGATATCGATCACGCCCAGCTCCGCCCCAGGCAATGACCCGGTATGACAGGCCAGGCATTCCCCGCTGGCCTGCACCGGATCAAGGTAGCGCACAGACTTTCCGTCAGCGGCCACCAGAAATGCCTCGTTGCCATCGCGCAAGGCTTTTGCCAGCGCCGGATCGGCGGCAGGAACCGGGCCTACACCGTGCACCGAGCCGGGCTGGTGTTGCTCAATCTCACCCGGGTAAACGTTGATCCTGAGGCCCGGCATGGCCTCGTTCATGCGCCGGATTGCGTCCCCGATCTCTGCCATGTCCGCGCCTTTGCGCATCTCCGAATACAAGCTCCCGGCCGCCAGTCTTGCAGACTGGCGCGCCACATCACGCGCCGAACCGGCCGACCCGTTTTCGCGCAACCCGTTAAGCAAAACCAGACCCGACACGGCTGCCAGCGCCAGAGAAAAAATGGACAGCATGGACAGAAACCTGCCCAGCGTAATCTGCCTGCATTGCCCAAAATGATCTTTCAAAGCATGCCTCAACAATTCCAGTGATTCTCAAATTTCCCGGGCAAGGTAGCGTATCGGCGCAGGAAATCGCCGCCTGCGCTCATGCCCGGCAACATTTCATATACCCGGCCTGACGCGTTGACATCCCGGTGCGCGGAATCTGCCATCCCGCCGGATTCGGGGCATTACCACTTCAACCCGTTCTGCTATAGCCGAGCAGACCAATCAACAAACGCACTATCCGGTAACTGACACTCGCGAACACCCTGTCTGCCCAGTTGCGCGTCACGCCATGCCCGTCCCCGACACGGATCGCATCGTCCGCGATTGCCGCAAGCAGGCTCGCGCGCAACTCCCCGGCGAATCCGTCATCCTGCACCGCCAGGTTTGCCTCGCGTGCCAGCATCAGGCTGAACGGATCAATGTTGGAGGATCCCACGGTCGCCCACTGCCCGTCCACCACCGCCACCTTGGCATGCAAAAAACTGGGCTGGTATTCGTGGATCTCGATCCCCGCCCCCAGCAATTGGTCATAGAGCGCATGCGTCGCATAGTGCTGTATGCGGTATTCAACCCTGCCCTGCAGCAGCAACATAACACGAACGCCGCGCTGCGCAGCTTGTACCAGGGCCAGGCGAAAACCGCGCCCGGGCAGAAAATAGGCGTTGGCAATGATGATTTCGCGTTGCGCGGCAGAGATCGCATTCAGGTAGGCCGTTTCAATATCGTGCCGATGGCGCAAATTATCGCGCAATACCAGTGTGATGCCCGGTGCCGGCGCATGCTTTACCCGGTTCAGGAAAAACCTGCGGATCTCTTTGCTGCGCCGGCGAAAATTGACCCATGACACCACACCCCACAAACGCCGCATGACTGCGTGAATCTCGCCCGACAACACACCCTGCACCCGCACCGCGTAATCAAGACGGGGGGACTTGAAATTGTCACCGCCGGCAAAGTCGTGAATGATATTGATCCCCCCCACAAACGCCACCTCACTGTCTATCGCCACCAGCTTGCGATGCAAACGGCGCAGACGCCGCATCCGGCTGCGGCGCAGTGTAAAGGGGGATATTTCCCGCCTGAACCATTGCACTTCTATCCCGGCCGCGTGCATCTCGTCCAGCCAGGATTGCGGCAATTCCGCCGAGCCGTAACCGTCCAGCAGCATTCTTACCACCACCCCGCGCGCAGTTGCACGCTTAAGCGCATCGGCGACCATGCGCCCGGTCTCATCGGCAAAGAATATATAGGTCTCCAGATAGATCGAATGTTGCGCGGCATCGATATCCGCGCACAACTGGGGAAAATATGCCTCGCCGTTTTTCAGCAGCACCAGTTGATTGGGGCCCACCGGATGAACCCTGCTCATGCTTTTTTCAGTTGCGCGGAAAGCGCGGCATGGTCGGACAATCGCAGCCAGTTTCCCCCGGCATGGACGTTGCTGTGCAGCACGGTGAAGCCCCGCACGTAAATACGATCCAGCCGCAGCATCGGCAATCGCGACGGAAAACTGCGCGCAAGTTTTCCGCCGTGCAGATGGAACACATCATGAGTATTCAATTCGTTTGCCAGCGTCTTGCTCAGCTGGTTGCGCCAGTCATTGAAGTCGCCCGCAATAATCAGCGGCGCATCAGGCGGGATCTCGCTGCCCGCATATTCGATCAACGCATCAACCTGCGCACGGCGGCCCCTGGCAAACAAGCCAAAATGCGCGCACAAACAATGTACGTGCGCCTGTCCGGGCAAATCTATCTCGCAGTGCAGCAAGCCGCGGCTTTCAAATCGATGCGCGGAAACATCGGTATTGAACGACTGCAGAATCGGAAAACGGCTGAGGATCGCATTTCCATGATGGCCCGCCTCATACACCGAATTCTTGCCATAGACGGAATGCAGCCAAACATCTTCCGCGATGAAATCGTGCTGCGAGCCTTCCGGATAGTTGGCGTAACGCTCGCCATGCCGGGTATGCTCGCCCTGCACTTCCTGCAGAAACACGATGTCGGCGTCCAGCTCGCGCAGCCGCTCGCGCAACGTGTGCAGCACCACACGGTGATTGAAATAGGAGAGGCCCTTGTGAATGTTGTAGGTGGCGATTTTGAGGGTAGGCATGTTGCTATTCTACCGAATGGCAGGGGATGATGCCGGATGTAGGAGTGGGCCCTGCGTGTGTTGTTGGGGCTTCAGCCCCTTACAACCACGGCGTACCCCTTGCGGGTGCTGCCCGCAAAACCCAACTTTAAATTCAAAATCAACACCGCCGAGGGCGGCCCATCATAAGGCCGTTCGTGCTGAGCCTGTCGAAACATGAACGACAAAAAACAAGTCAACTTCGCCGGGGGTTGCCCGGCAGCAAGCTACTTTCTTTTGCTTCGCCAAAATAAAGTAGCCAAAGAAAAGGCGACCCCGGTTTGCCGCCGCTTCGCGGTACCCTGCGTTGCTCGACTGGTCAGGCGGCTGCGGAACTCGCGCTACGCGCTCAGACAGTCCTCGCCGAAATCTCCTGCCCAGCCTGCGCTACTCGGCGGCGCACAGGGGAGGGGAAGCGAAAATCCAAAGCCTTAAAATCGTGGGGTGGGCACGATGTGCCCACCATCTATTGAATTGCCACGTGGGGACAAAATCGTGCCCACCCGACTTGGCAACCCGGACTGAGGTACATAGCCAAAACAATTCGACTCCGGTACATTGGAACCCCCTGCCCATCTGGCTGAATCGCCCCGGGTTTTGAGGAGGCTCCAATAT
>DAICZN010000036.1 GCA_027311105.1 Gallionella sp. | reverse complement strand
CCCGAACTTCCCGAACGCCTACGAGCCCGGCCACAAAGTGAGCGTGAACGGCGGACCGGTCATCAAGACCAACGCGAACCAGCGCTACACCACCAACGCCGAGACCGCCGCCCGCTTCATCGGATTTTGCGAACAGGCCGGCGTGCCCTGCCAGCAATACGCGCACCGCAGCGACCTGGGTTGCGGCAGCACCATCGGGCCTATCGTGGCATCACAATTAGGGGTTGCGAGTGTGGACGTCGGCTCGCCGATGTGGGCGATGCACAGCGCGCGCGAGAGCGCCGGAGTGCATGACCACGCTTACATGATTGCGGCTTTGGCGGCGGCGTTCGGCAGTTGAAACAAAGCAGGCCTTAATCTTTCCGCAATTTCAACTACGCTGCATCCCAATGAACTTGCCCTAAACAATTCCCAGTATCCATCCCTCAAGCGCCGCTATTCGCCTTTCGGGCAACGTCAGTGGCGGATCGAAATAGCGGCTGAGTATTCCTCGCCGGGAACTCTCTTCCAGCCATCGCGCCACCGCATAGGCATCACGCTCATCGGGCGTGCGGCCGTTGTTTGGATAGCGATTACGAAATATCGACGGGTAGACTTCGGCAATTACTGACACACCATCCGGCGGCTGCCAGCCATCAAAAGGCCAGAAGAACAGTTTATCGCCCAACTGTTGGCGCAGAAAACGCAGCCAGGGAATACCTGTATGCGTCGACTTCGCCACCGAGCCCTGCATATCAAACTGAAACACGCTTTTGGCCGAAGAGGTCCATTGCTCACACAACCGGAACTCACCTGTCGAGCCAACACGCTCGCCCGGCGGCTTGGCATGATGCCGCCACCAGGCGCCATCACGGATGAAGTCCACATAACAATGTGGCTGATCAGTCGGCCAATAGCGGCAGAAATCATCGAGAAACGCCGGCCACGACTTGAGCCCATATCGCTCGAAATAACTCAGCGGAAAAGAGAAACCATGATCTATGCCGATCAGCAGTGGCGCGCCGCGTTGCAACTCAGCCAGCAGCCAGTGGGCCACTTCCTGTCGCGACAAATATCTTGCGGGAGCAGCGGGGCGTACCGGTCGCGGCTCGCCGTTCGGTGCAGCCACATAGACCTGCAAACCCCTTAGTCTGCTCTCAGGCGTCTCGGCACCCGAATAATCGATCCCGATGAAGCGATCAAACTTCATGCTTATCCTTAAGTAATGCCTGCATCGGGCAGATTCACCCAATACATGGGCCGTTGCCTTCTCTTTTCAAATTCAATTGGGCGTCGTCAAAAACAATTCGACACCGTTAACATTGGTTTTATGATTTAAACAATTTCAGATAGGCGTCGAACACATACATCTTGCCCCGCTTACCCCCGGTGATCTCTTTCAGTATCCCGAACCGCTCCAGATCGGCGATCAGCTTGTATGCCGAAGCGGGCGATACGCCCGCCACCTCGCCCACCTTCGCCGCGTTGACCACCGGGCGCTGATACAGGTAATACATCACCTTCTGCGCATTCGCCGTGCGGCTGCCCAACGTCTGCAACTGCGTTTCCACTTGCTTCTGCAGCTTGAGGATGTTGTCAAATGTCGTCGTGCTGCTGCGCGCCGTCTCGATCACGCCCACCAGAAAAAATTTGAACCATTGCAGCAGATCGTTCTTTTCGCGCACCCGCATCAGGTTATCGTAATAAAGCTGACGGTTGCGCTCGAAAAAATCTGACAGGTAAAGCACCGGCTGCTTCAATATGCCACGGCTCACCAGATACAAGGTGATCAGCAAACGCCCCACGCGCCCATTACCGTCGAGGAACGGGTGAATAGTCTCGAACTGGTAATGCACCAGCGCGGCCTTCAGCATCTCTGGAAAATACTGTTTGTCGTTATGCACGAATTTCTCGATATCGGCGATCAGATCCCCGATGCTGGTATACACCGGCGGCACAAAAATCGCGTCATTGATGCTCGCCCCGCCGATCCAGTTCTGGCTATGCCGGAACTCGCCCGGCTGCTTGTGCTTGCCGCGCACACCCTGCATCAGCGTCCTGTGAGTCTCGCGGATCAGCCGCGCGGAGAAAGGTAGTTTCTGCAGCTTCGCCACCGCCTCGTTCATCGCGTCCACGTAGTTCTGCACCTCTTCCCAATCGTCGCGCTTTTCCGGCGGCACATCCTCCTTATCCAGCAACGCTTCTTCCATGGTCGTCTGAGTACCCTCGATCTTGCTCGACTGGCTCGCCTCCTTCAGCACGTGCATGCGGATAAACAGATCGATGTTCGGGATGTACTCGGAATACATGTCCAACCGCCCCAATTCGCGATCCGCCTGGCCCAGCAACTGGAGCAAGCCCATATCCTCCACCACCCATTCGCGATTGATCGGATTGGGCAGGAAGCTCTTGTGATGTGCCTGCTGGACGAAACGGCCAGCCCGGAAATTTTTCATCGGAACGCCCCTTAAAATGACATCGGATGCTGTTTTAGATTTTACGCATAATCTAAAATAACGCCAAGTGCTAATTTAACTGCCGGGGAACCAGACAGTTCAAGCTGGACACGTTGAAAAAACTGTAAGCCGCGAGATTGATCACGCCAACGGCGGTGGGTGGTCGGCTAGATGATTATCAGCTTGGCGAAGGTGCCGGCAGCAGCTTCATCACCGACGTGCTGGCCCGCATCAGTGCCCATGCCAAGCTGGACGAAGAAGACAGGCAACGTGC
>DAICZN010000031.1 GCA_027311105.1 Gallionella sp. | reverse complement strand
AGGTACTGACGCTATTCACCACCCCGGTCATTTATCTTGCTTTCGACCGATTTGCGCGGCGGCGCGCAGTCGTGAACCCGGCATGAACATCTCCGCCCCATTCATCAACCGCCCGGTCGCAACCACGCTGTTGACGCTGGGCCTGGCCCTGGCCGGCGCCGTGTCGTTCACCCTGCTGCCGGTGGCGCCGCTGCCGCAGGTCGATTTCCCGACCATAGCCGTGCAGGCTGCGCTGCCCGGCGCCAGCCCGGAAACCATGGCGTCTACGATAGCCACACCGCTTGAACGGTCGCTGGGCACGATTGCCGGCATCACCGAGATCACCTCCAGCAGTTCGCTGGGCAATAGCACCGTGATCCTGCAATTCGACCTTTCCCGCAACATCGACGGCGCCGCGCGCGATGTGCAGGCTGCCATCAATGCTTCGCTGACACTGCTGCCGACCGGCATGCCCAACAATCCGACCTACCGCAAGGTGAACCCCGCGGATGCGCCCATCATCATCCTGTCGCTGACTTCGGCATCGTTGTCGCGCGGCCAGATGTACGATGCCGCCTCGACCATTCTGGCGCAGAAGATTTCACAGCTCGACGGGATAGGCCAGGTCACGGTCGGCGGCAGCTCGCTGCCTGCGGTGCGCGTCGAACTTGATCCGCCGGCAATGAACCGGCTCGGCATAGGCGCTGAAGATGTGCGCAAAACCATCTTCGCAACGAATGCCAACCGGCCCAAGGGAGCTTTCGAAGACGGGGATCGCCACTTGCAGATTCTGGCCAACGATCAGGCCAGGACTGCGGCCGACTACATACCGGTGATCGTCGCGTTCCACAACGGCGCGGCGGTGCGCATTGGCGATGTCGCCAGCGTCGAGGATTCGGTACAGGACGTGCGCAACGCCGGACTGTTCAACGGCAAGCCCGCGGTGATGATGATCGTATACCGCCAGCCGGGTGCCAACATCATCGAAACCGTGGCCCGCGTGCGCGGCCTGCTGCCGCTGTTGCGCGCCTCCATCCCGGGCGCGATCGACCTCGATGTGGTGATGGACCGCACGCCGACTATCCGCGCTTCGCTGCATGAGGTCGAACGCACACTGGTCATTTCCGTGATCCTCGTCGTGCTGGTGGTGTTCCTGTTCCTGCGCAATGGCCGCGCGGCGCTGATACCCAGCATCGTCGTGCCGGTGTCCCTGGTTGGCACGTTCGCGGTCATGTATCTGGCGGGCTTCAGCCTGAACATGCTGTCGCTGATGGCGTTGACCATATCTACCGGTTTCGTCATCGACGATGCGGTAGTGGTTCTGGAGAACGTGTCACGCCATATCGAGAACGGCAGTTCGCCGTTCGACGCGGCGCGGCGCGGCGCGCGCGAGGTCGGCTTTACCGTGCTGGCGATGAGTCTGTCGCTGATTGCGGTATTCATCCCCATTCTGCTGATGGGCGGCATCATCGGGCGGCTGTTCCGCGAATTTGCCGTCACGCTTTCCGCCGCCATTCTGGTCTCGCTGGTGTTGTCGCTGACCACCACGCCGATGATGTGCGCGCACCTGCTTAGGCCGCGCAAAGAGGAACAACACGGGCGCCTGTACCATGCCAGCGGGCGCTTCTTCGCCGCGGCGCTGAACCGCTATCGCATCTCCCTCGATTGGGCGCTGGCCCATGGTCGCATCATGCTGCTGGTGCTGGCGGCCACCATCGGACTCAACATCTATCACTACAGCATCGTACAGAAAGGCTTCTTCCCACAGCAGGACGTGGGACGGATGATAGGCATCATTCAGGCCGACCAGAGTATTTCCTTCCAGGCGATGCGCGAAAAACTGGCCAGCTATGTGGACATCGTGCACTCGGACCCCGGTGTGGACAACGTCATCGCTTTCACCGGGGGAGGACAGCGCAACTCTGGCTTCATGTTCGTGTCGCTGAAGCCGCTCGCGGAGCGGAAAATTTCTGCCGACCGGATCATCGCGCGCCTGCGTCCCAGAATCGCGCGCGAACCGGGCTCCAGCCTGTACCTGCAACCGCAACAGGATATCCGGGTCGGCGGACGTCCCAGCAACGCCCAGTACCAGTACACGCTGCAAGCCGACACCATCCGCGAACTGCGCACCTGGGAGCCGCGCATCCGCGAGGCCTTGAGCAAACTGCCGCAACTTGCCGACGTCAACACCGACCAGCAGGATAAAGGCTTGCAAACCACGCTGGTGGTGGATAGAGACGCCGCGGCAAGGCTGGGTGTTTCGCAATTCCTGATCGACTCCACGCTCAACGACCTGTTTGGCCAGCGCCTGGTATCGACGATATACAACCAGCTCAACCAATACCGTGTCGTCATGGAAGCGGCGCCAAAATATTTGCAGAGTCCGGAAACACTGAAGGATATTTATGTCATCGCGCCCGGCCCCAACGGGACAACGGCCCAGGTGCCTTTGGATTCGCTTGCGCATTATGAGCCGACGGCTACACCGCTGGTGGTCAATCACCAGGGACAATTCGCCGCAGCTACGCTGTCTTTCAATCTGCCGGTCGGCACTTCACTGTCCGATGCGACGCAGGCCATCAACGACGCGATACTAAAACTTGGCGTGCCGGACTCGGTGCAGGGCAATTTCCAGGGCACCGCGAGGGCATTCCAGGCATCGCTCAACAGCCAGCCTTTCCTGATACTCGCCGCGCTGATCTCGGTTTATCTGGTGCTGGGCATACTCTACGAAAGCCTGATTCATCCGTTGACCATCCTGTCAACCCTGCCTTCGGCCGGAGTCGGTGCCCTGCTGGCGCTGATGGCTTTCGGCACGGAGTTTTCGATCATCGCGCTGATCGGCGTCATCCTGCTGATCGGCATCGTCAAGAAAAATGCCATCATGATGATAGACTTCGCGATCGATGCCGAAAGGCGCGACGGACTGTCTCCGCGCGACGCGATCCGGCAAGCCTGTTTGTTGCGTTTTCGTCCTATCATGATCACCACGATGGCCGCATTATTCGGCGCCATGCCGCTGGCGATCGGCTTCTCCGACGGCGCCGAGTTCCGGCGGCCGCTGGGAATTTCCATCGTCGGCGGGCTGATTCTGAGCCAGCTGTTGACGTTGTATACTACCCCGGTGGTCTATCTGTATCTCGACCGTTTCCGGCTTTGGTGCCTGGATATTTGGCCGGGAAGCAAGCCTGCTCTCCCCTCTATACGCCATGAATGACAGGAACACATCTTGAAGACGTTTGCTCTGTTGCTTGTGCTTGTGCTGGCCGGTTGCATGGTCGGCCCGGACTACCATCGCCCTGATGTCGCAACGCCGGCCGCCTACAAGGAGGCCGGCAACTGGAAACCGGCCGAGCCCAGGGACGGGGTGCCGCGCGGCAACTGGTGGGAAATTTATGACGACACGGAACTGAACAGTCTGGTGGCGCAGGTCGAGGTATCGAACCAGAATGTGGCAGCCGCTGCCGCTCAATACCGGCAAGCGCTGGCACTGCTCGGTGTGGCCCAGGCCAGCTATTATCCCACCCTGGGAGCAGGATTGGCCGCCGGCCGCGGACAGTGTTCTTCGCCGTCATCAACGGTCGGCACATCAACCGTAACGCCCGGTTCGCCGATCTACAACATTGCGCGCCCCACCTTGGGTGCCAGCTGGGAACCGGATATCTGGGGACAGATCGGACGCAGTGTCGAGTCCAGCAAAGCCTCGGCCCAGGCCAGTCAATCGGACCTGCAGGCCGCGCTGCTGTCGGCCCAGAGCACGCTGGTGCTGTCCTATTTCCAGTTGCGCATCAACGACGAGCAGCGGCGCCTGCTTGAGCAGACCGGCAAGGCCTACGAGCGCACGCTGCAGATCACCCAAAACCTCTATGCGGCGGGTGTCGACAGCCGCGTTGATGTTGCGATGGCGGAGACGCAGCTGAAATCGACCCAGGCCCAGGCCATTGATCTGGGCGTGCAGCGGGCCCAGCTGGAACACGCAATCGCCGTGTTGATCGGCAAGCCCCCGGCCGATTTCGAGATCAAGCCCGCCAACGGGCTGCCAACGCTGCCGGCGGTTCCGCTGGCCCTGCCTTCTGCCCTGCTTGAGCGGCGCCCCGATATCGCCGGCGCCGAGCGCCGTATGGCAGCAGCCAATGCCCAGATTGGCGTGGCACAGGGAGCGTTTTTTCCGGCTCTGACCTTGACCGGCAACAGCGGCTACCAGAATTCCAGCTTCTCGCAACTTTTCACGCTGCCCAATCGCTTCTGGTCTGTAGGCTCATCCCTCGCGATGACCGTGTTTAATGGCGGCGCATTCTCCGCGCAGAAGAGTGCCGCAATTGCGGTCTATGACACCAGCGTCGCCACATATCGCCAGACTGTGCTCTCCGCCTTTCAGGAAGTTGAAGACAATATCGCCGCGCTGCGCAAATTGGCCGATGAAACTGCCGCGCAGGATTCGGCAACCCGTTTTGCAGCCGAAGCGTTGCTATTGACCCAGAACCAGTACCAGGCCGGCACGGTAAGTTACCTGAATGTCGTGATTGCGCAGGCGACAGCGCTCAGTGCGCAACAAGCCAGCCTCAACATCACCGGGCGAAGGCTGCTCGCCAACGCGGGACTGATCACGGCCCTGGGGGGGACCTGGAAGACAGACACAAAATAAAAAGCCGCCTGCGCGGGGTTCTACTTTCGGAAAATAACCGCTTCAGGCTTTGACCCACACCCGGCCCGCGTCTACCATTACCGGATAGGTGCACAACGGCACATCCGCAGGGTCACAAGTGGGCTGGCCGGTGGTGAGATCGAAATAGCTGCCGTGCAATGAGCATTTTATTTTGCCATCCTGGATGCAGCCGAGGTACAGGGAATAATCCTCGTGGCTGCACATTTCGTCCACGCAGTACAGCGTGCCGGCGGAGTTGCACAACAGCAGGCGTTTGCCGCCGACCGAGATGCGTTTCATCTGCGCCGGTTGCAGTTCATCCGCCGCGGCGACCGCAAGGTATTCACTCATCACGCCACCCTTCTGGCGGCGCGGCCGGAATCGAGCACGGAGCGTATCTGTGCGGCGGCATCGGCAAGGCTGGCGGCTTTTCCGACATGGTGCAGAATGATGGCACCTCCCAGCACCAGCGAGTCGTAGAACGCGCCCTTCGTCCCCCGCAATGCCGACATTCCCGCTTCTGCAGCAGCACGTGCGGTGGCGGGAATGTCTATCGCGGCAACGATCTCATCCTCCCCTTCTGCCGCAGTAACCGAGCCCGGCAACGGCACGGCGCGGACTTCCTGCCGGATACCGAGTGCGGCCGGGTCGATCGCCACTTCGCTTTCAGGCCCCATGTCGTGGTAATGGAAATAACGGCCAGCCTGGCGCAGCGACGGCACTACTCCGCCTTCCACACCGCGAATGATGCACGCACTGGCAAATCCGGCAACACGGGCCAGTTCGGCATAGATGGGCGGGTAAGGCTTGTGCACAAAGCCGGTTATGAAATGAGTCTTGTTGCGCCCGGCGACAGGTTTGGACAGCACTTCCACCGTGGTCAGCACCTGGCGCTTGATGATCTGCGCGCGCAACCCGACCATATTGTGCAGGCCCGGATTGGATTGCGCCTGATCGATGTAGGTCCAGCCCAGTGCCGGATCGGACAGACGGGCAGCAGCCTGTGCCGGGTACAGGTCCACCGGTACGCCGGCCGCCTGGAGGATGTGGCGCGCGCACACGCCATACTTGGGCCCCACCCGGTCCAGTCCGTGGCTGACCACGTGCACATCCAGCTCCGCCAGCAACGGGCCGAGGAAGGGTGCGGCGGGCAGGCAGCGGTTGTATCCATCATATGGATCGCCGATGTCCACCACCTCATCGACCATTGCGACCACTCGCCTGGTCGTCTCCAGCACTGCATCCAGTACGCCCTTGTTCTCATCCAGCGTTTCGCGTTTCATGCGCAGAGCGATAAGGAAGATTGCAACCTGCACCGGGTCGATCCGGTTTTCAAGGATGGCTTTGGTGCCAAGCCTTGCCTCTTCGCGGCTGATGTTCTTGGATAACTCGGGGCCGGTGGCGATGCGCTGGATGATAGTGCGCATCAGCGACTTTGGATCTGATGGAATTGAAGTGTTCATGGAGAAATTGGCATTTAACGATATTCAAGAAGACGGATTCTACTGATTTTTGGCATTCAATACCCTGTTGTGTTACGGAACCAAATCCAAATCCTTCAGTCGTATGTCCGTCCCGACAGTCAGGGATGGCCAATTAACCAAGGAGATCAAGAATGAGCGCTAAAAATAAAAGTAGCACCCCTTCAACTGACCGTGAGTTCCATATGGCGTGGGGTTGGCTGGCTGCTGCGGCCGTATCGATTGCCAGTTGGGCTGGCCTTAATTGACAAGCAAACTGGTAGAATAGGGAAGGCCGGCTAATTCCCGGCTTTTTTCAACTTTAAAATAGGCCTGAACCAAATGAATGAAATCCTGCAATACTTAAAAAAGCATGGCGAAAAGCTTGATGCCGAGATTGCTGTTGCTGCCGGCCTCTCGCTTTCCAAAACACGCACCTACCTGGCAGAACTTGCTGCCCAAGGTGAAGTCATGACTTACCAATCGACCCGGTTTGAAGATGGCAAGAAAATCGAAGGGATAAGATGCCGGTTGTCCGGGATCACTCCACCTGCTGCACCAGGGCGGAAATCGAAAGCATCTCAAATTAACTGATATTCAAGCTGACGGTGCAGGATGGAAATATCCACATGCATGTTGTGCTGCACCAGTGCCTATTAAGCCTCTGAGGCAAATATCACTTTGCTCCGCGCGCTGTTTCTGCTTGCAAAAAAAATGCCCTTGAGCGTGCTGCTGCATCAAGGACAAAATATCTTAACAGGGGGTTAAGACAACACGCTCAGGGAGGAGAAACGTGCGCCGGCTTTCACCAGCTAAAGCATAGACTTGGTAATTTGCAAATAGTTCCGCGCAGTGTTTGTATTTTTTCATCTCCATGTAATCCGGTCCGGAATTCCCGTGAGGCATTGCAGCAAGAAAATCCGGAATCTCCCATGATCTTTCAATACGGGCGTTTGAGATTCGCACCAGACATCATTTTGTAAATCTTGCCGGCCGAACAAGGGGCGGCTGTGACGCCTTCTATCCGATGCGGAACCGGAAAATATAAAAATATTCCGGGTGCTATTCAAATGGCCGCGGATATAATCATGCTTGGTGATGTTCGCGGACTGGCGCTATCCATTTTTATGGCATCTGATTGGCTTGGGCAAGAAAGAAAATATGAAAAAAGTGGTTTTGATAATGCTTGCTTGTTTTGGCTTCGGCACGGCAATGGAAGCGTCGGCTTTGGAAGACTACGTTGGCTTTTCGCTGTACTCAGTCAAGTCCAGCGAAAGCGGGATAAATAACACGGCAGCAGGTTTCACCGGCATGATTTCGGCAAGGCCAAACGAGTACTACGGCTATGAGGTGCAAGGTGGTGTTCTCGGTAAAATCGGCCCGTTCTCCTCAAGCGGAGAAGCTGATTTTTCGATAGCCGGTTTTTTACCGCTGGGCGGCAGCGGCATCAATCTGTATGCCAAGGCCGGCGTGGATGATGTCTATTCATCCGGAAATGTAAACAACGAGGGGCTAACCTATGGTGCCGGCGTTGAATACCAGGGTGGCAAAGATATAATCCGCCTGGGCTTTCAGCACTTCAATGTGGGCAACAGCACGCTATCCCCATCCCTCAGTGCCAATTTGATCGGGGTTACATTTTTATTCAAATTGGATAAGTAGCCAGCAAGGGCGTCAGAAATATTCTTGGTCTGATCCCATTTTCCGCGGAGCAAACTTCCGCTGAGCAGACTGGCCAAGTCATCAGTGCGCATGATGATTCAACATTGCCCCGGGGCGAAAAAAATGGCATAAATATCCGCCCGAAAAATCCGGACGCAAGAACATGTCCGGCCCGAACTCAACGCACAAGGAGCTCCCATGAACCTCCGAAAAACCGTTCTTGCCGGATGCATCGCGCTTTTATCCTTCGACGCGGAAGCACAAAACCGCTTGCCGACGATCCCGCCCGCCGACTACAACGCCGAGCAGACCAGGGCGGCTGAGGAATTTTTGGCGGCACGCAAGACACAGGTGTTCGGGCCCTTCGAGCCGCTCATGTATAGCCCCATCCTGATGAACCTTGCGCGCGGCATGGGAGATTACCTGCGCTACAAGCCCGCCATCGGCACCACGCTCAGCGAGCTGGCTATCCTGGTCACCGCTCGCGAGTGGACCCAGGACTACGAGTGGTATGTTCATTATCCCATCGCCCTCAAGGCAGGAATCAAAAAGGAATTGGCGGACAGCATCGCCCTGGGTCGGACTCCAGTAGGAATGTCAGAAGACGAAGCGCTGGTATATCAATTCGCATGGGAATTGAACCGCAACAAGCGCGTGACGGACAAAGCCTACATCAGGGTGGAGGCGCGCTTCGGAAAGCAGGGCGCAGTGGATTTGGCGGGCATCTGTGGCTACTACACTTTCCTGGCCATGGAACTCAACATGGCACGCTATCCGGTCCCGGGCGGCGGCAAACTCCTGCCACGATTGGGTCCCCGCTCCGCGGCCGGGAAAACGAAATAAGTTGTCCATCAATATTTACAAGGCTGCGCGTTACGAGCGATGAAATATGCCGGACTACACCAAGTGCTATTGTGTCCTGCATGCGGGGTTTCAATTTGATTTTCCTTTAACAAAAACACTGCGGCTACCAACACCCAATCTGACCTAACAAGTTTTGGAAATCAACCAATGCGGTAAAACTCATGTTAATCAGATTTCACGGAATATTGTTTTTGCTCTTGGTGTTGCTGTCAAGCCACTCCAACGCCGCCTTGTTACCGGATGTGAATGAACTGGAACGCCTGCTGGCCGAATCGCCAATGGAAGTTGAAGTTGTCGAACCGCACTTGATAGCAGGAAAAACCCGGCCGCATGTGGTTTACCTGGGATATCCGGTTGAAAAAGTTTTTCGGGTGCTATTTGGCGCCGAATGGAAGGCTGCGGGTACCACTGTCGAATTCAGGGCCCTGGATGGCTATGTTTCCCGGATACCAACTGGGCGCTTTGACCAGTATCACGCTTACCTGGTCTTCGCAAAAAAGAATGCGCGCGAATTCAGGGTGAACAACCTGAAACAGCATGAGCAGAATGTAGCTTTGTCCCCTTACTATCTGGTGTGGGACAACATCCATCATCCCGGCCTGATCAGGGAAGGCGGTACTTACTGGCCTTACCAGGTCAACGAGATACTGATGTCAGTATCCGCTGAGCGAAGCCTGATTTCAGGGGAAAAATCTCGCGATGCGCCCGAATTGGAAAAATACTGTCTCAGCTGCCACAAGGTTAACGGTTTCGGCGGAAATAAGGCGCCTTTGGATTTGGCCGAGCAAACGAAAATTCTTGGCAGGGAAAAATTCCTTGCCTGGGTGCTTAACCCTTCTTCTATCAGCCCCGATACCAAAATGCCGGCCATTGCTGAGGGCATGCCGGAAACCGAACGTCGTGCGCTTGCCCTGAGACTGTTTGAGCATCTGAATGCATTGCCCCACAAGCAGGCAAGCCAGCATGGTAATTGAGATGCTTCCTGCCGGGCATTCGATAATTTGCGGCAATTATCATGTTGATTTATCGCCAATCAGGCCGCGGCCAGGGAAAGTGCGACAGGCGATTCGCGAATTGGCAAATTGATCAAGGCCGCAAATGCCGCGAGCGCCATATCCGCGTACCACATCCATCCAAAGTCGCCAAATCGGGTAATCACTATGCCCCCCAGGTAAGCACCGAGAAAACCGCCAATTTGATGGCTCAGCAGCGTGAGGCCGAACAGCGTGGACAAGTAGCGAATGCCGAACAATTTCCCGACAATGGCGGCCGTTGGTGGCACGGTCGCCAGCCAGGTAAAGCCCAAGCCGGCCGCAAACAGGTAGAACGTCAGTTCGGTTCGCGGCATCATCAGGTAAATGCCGATCAGTAATACGCGTGAGGCATACATCGTGGCCAGGATATATTTGCTGCGGTATCGGGAAACACACGATCCCGCAACAAGACTCCCGAATATATTGGCCAACCCGATGATGGCAATGGACCAGCTGGCTACCGAAGGCGGCAATCCGCACAGATTGATTTCGCCCGGCAGGTGTGTAACCAGAAAGGCAATATGAAAGCCGCAGGTGAAGAATCCGGCATGCAGCAACAGATAGCTGGGGTTCTTGATGGCCGTACCGATGGCCTTCAGCACACCGGTATCTTCATGCGCATGCCTGACCGGTGCACCCGCCAAAGAATTCGTCAGTTTTCCAACCAGCGGGAGCGCCGCCAGCACCATTACCGCCATCGTCCACATCGCGCCCATCCAGCCCACTGATTGAATCAGTTTTTGCAGGATGGGCGCGAAAAGAAACTGGCCAAAGGAGCCGCCTGAATTGATGACCCCGGAAGCCGGCCCGCGTGCCTCTATGGGCAATCGCTGCGCGGCCGCGCCAATCAGCACGGAAAAGCTGCCCGCGCCCGCACCCATCGCTGAAAGCAGGCCCAGTGATACGGTCAGGCCGAATCCGGATCCCATGAACGGCGTGATGGCGCTGCCCAAGGCCAGAATCAGCAGTCCGCCAATCAGCACGGCGCGCGGGCCGAAACGGTCGGCAAGAGCTCCCGCAACTGGCTGGATTGCACCCCAGGCGAATTGCCCAACGGCCAAAGCCAGGCTGATGGTGGCAATGCCAAGCCCCATCGACGCATCGATCGGCCCGATAAAAAGCCCCAGTGACTGGCGCGCGCCCATGGTCACCATCATAATTCCCGCAGCAGCAAGGGTTGTCACCAAAATATCCGGACGGATTAATGAACGCAGCATATGAAATTTTTCCGGGGCATGGACGGTCGATGAAATTATTTAAAACGGTGAATGATAGTTCGATTGGCAAATAGTCAATAATTTTTATCTGGCCGTCAATATGGAAATTACAATTTGCGCTGCCTCAAGCGAATCCGCGCGATTCGTGCAAGTTGCCGGCAGTGATCCCGGGGGGCAACCTGAAGAAGATTTGATCACTGGAATAGTCGGGAAACAAAAGAAGCAAACAGCTGCCAATGCGTGATCTTTCAGTAGGTATATACTTCTCTCCACACCACTGACGTTTCCGGGAATGAATCCATGAATGAAATTTTGCAATACCTGAAAATGCATGGTGACAGACTCGACTCGGAGATCGCTGTAGCCACGGGTTTCTCGCTTGCAAAAGTGCGCATCCAGATATTGGAACTTGCTGCCAAAGGAGAAGTCATGTCGTGCCTTTCAACCAGGTTCGAGAAGGGCAAAAAAATCGAGGGCGTGCGTTGCAGGTTGGTCGGATATGTACATCCAGCCCCCGGCAGCAGGCCGAAAGCTCTTTTGAAATCGCCGTAGTAACCGGTTCCGGGACAAAGCTGGACAGCCGCTTTGGAAGAAACCGGATGCCGCCTGCGGATCGTGGCTTTGCCAGTTGGCAAGCATGCAACCGAATGGCTGCGTGCCATTGATATATCCCGGGAATAATAAAGCCGCATAGCTGCGGCTTTATTTGTCGGCTTATGGGAGGCCGATAATGTCAGTCATCGGATTCTGACTTGGGTAATGACTACAGATAATTAATCTTTGAAGTGTCTATAGGCGTCTCCCGGTAATGGCTAATCTTGGCGAACCAGTGATCAGGAACCACAAGGATTTTATACGCTTAATTTCTGTCGAATTCAAGCATCATTCAAGGAGTTTTATATTATGGCCAGGAAGGCTGCAATCGTACTTGCACTCGGCATGTTGCTCATCGTCTTATGGGGATTGTTTTTTGAGGCGGGGTCGACAAGAATCATAATCAACGGCCAGGAACTTGCCGGTCCGCTCGCGGGCACAATCGGAGCAGCGGGACTCATCGCAGGTATGACAGCTTTGTTCTGCGCGGCGATTTTCCTGCTCTTTGTGTTTGCCGGGATCGGAATTTTTATCCTGGGTGCTGTAATAGTCGCCGGTCTGATCCTGGCCGGATTGGCATTTCCGTTCCTGCTCGTTCTGCTCCTGCCATTGGCGCTAGTCTGGGTGTTCATTGCGATCACACGAAAAACCGGTGCATAGCTGTTTGGCGATTTTACTCGGAACCGAGTCAGAAGTAACGGCGGCTGACCGTGATCGGGCATTAACGTAATGCGGATGCCGGCACCGGCCTCAGGAAGCAGCCGACCTTGGATGCAACCCTCACGAGGACGAGAATTATATGGGCCTTTTTGAAAAATGGATCGCAGTGGTTCTTGCAACAATCAACCCCATGACTGGCCGTGGTATTGCCATTCCACTTGGCGTTGAATTTGGTTTGCCTTTGATCTGGGTGTGCGTTGCGGCTGCAATAAGTAATTTTATCCTTGCCGCTGTGATCATACTGGTCATTGATAAACTGGGGCATGTTCCCGCAGTAAAACGATACATCGAGAAGAAGCGCGGCAAGAGGATTACGAAATTTATTGAAGGGAAAGGACTGTTTTATGCAGTCACATTTGGGCCACTGGTGCTTGGCACATTTACCGTGATACTTGTATTCCAATCACTGGGCACGGATAAAAAGCGCATGATTATGTACAGCCTGATAAGTGCAATAATCCTCACGCCTTTGATAGCATGGATATCCATAGAGTACAAAGATTTGCTGGAGAACCTTCTGCACAACATCAACAATCCCGGATGATGGCTTCATTCCGTAACCGGCTCGGCCGCAGCCTGCGTCGCGCTTTGCGTGATTACAGGGCACACGCCGGCAACGCACCGCGGCTTGCCACGCAGGCGGCCTTTTAAATCGAACAGCTCTTATCAGGCGCGTTTTCTGAATTCGTTGGTGCGGGTATCGATTTCGATCTTGTCGCCGATCTCGATGAATGCCGCGACTGGCAACTCGAACCCGGTGTTGATCTTGGCGGGTTTCATTACCTTGCCGGAGGTGTCACCGCGCACGGCCGGTTCCGTGTAGATTACTTCGCGCACGATGGTATTGGGCAATTCGACCGAAATCGCCTTCTCATTGTAGAACACCACTTCGCAGGGCATGTTGTCTTCAACGTAGTTGATTGCGTCGCCCATGCTTTCCGCTTCGATCTCATACTGGTTGTACTCGCCATCCATGAACACATACATCGGATCGGCGAAATAAGAATAAGTCACTTCCTTGCGATCCAGCAGTATCTGTTCGAATTTGTCGTCGGCGCGATATACGGTTTCCTGCGCGGAGTCGGTCAGCAGGTTCTTCATCTTCATCTTGACCACCGAACCATTGCGGCCGGAACGGCTGTACTCGGCCTTGAGCACAACCATCGGCTCTGTGCCCACCAGGATGACGTTACCCGCGCGAACTTCTTGTGCTGTTTTCATGTTTACTGCCCTCAATTTTCAAGGCGCGCATTCTACCGAATTCCCGGCAAAAATCCAGTAAATTCAAATCCAGATCGTTTGCGGCCAATTG
>DAICZN010000028.1 GCA_027311105.1 Gallionella sp. | reverse complement strand
TTGCCTACTTTTAGTGCTCCTACATGGCTGATCGCGAGTCTTTGTTTACGGCGGGGCTGGTGGAAGTTTGTTTGAATGGGGAGAGCAGGGCGAAATGGTTTTGTGGATGCGCTGCGCTTATCCACCCTGCTTGGCTAGACTCGGTAATATGCAGTATAATTACGCAACTGATTTAATTGATTTAATTGACTATCGCCCCAGTGGCGGCTTGGGAATACGAGCGTTGTCGCAGGTCGTAGATGCCAAGCCTGCCCGGGGAGCCAGACATAGCAAGCAATCAGGCCATCGTTCGCGGTGGCCTTTTGTTTTGCCGGCAGATCAGTCCGGGAGTCCAGCGGGTGAGCCCTTCAGCGAGGGGTGATCCCAGTAGGTTTCAACCAAGGAAGGTCTGATTAAGTCCGTTCGTGGTGAGTATTTTCCATTCGCACCCTCGATACACCGCGCAAGCGCGGCACTCGGGACGAACGGAAAATGTATCGAACCATAGTTTTCGGACTTAATCAGACCTTCCCTAATATAAGGCGCAATACCAGTGACCAACGCACAACGCAAAGCACTCAGCCGCATGGCTGCAATGAATTCATCAGGTAACAACAGCAAGCCTGAACCAACGCTCAGCAGCGCGTTCTGCCCGCATAAGGCAGGCGCATATTTCCTCGCGACGGTGGGGACTGTAGCCAAGGTCATCAAGCTGTTCGCCAGGGAAATCGAGCCGCCCGTTTACACCTACGCCATCACCACCGTTCTTTTTGAACAGGATCCCGATACCGGCAAATGGATCTGGTTTGATGGCAAGGAAAAGCTGTCCCCGCGCAAAAACCAGGATGGTTGGCGTCTTGGCAGCAAGACGTTATATGACACACGTGCAGGCGCAGAGGCTGAGCTTCAGCGCATGATGGTCAAAAACGGTGACCGGGTGACCAGGGTACATGACCTGCCCGACGACATGACTAAACTGAAAAAAATCCGCAGCGCCCATCATCCGGACCGCAATAACCCCGATATGGACCATGATCTCTATCAGGCTGTTATCGAGAAAATGGACAGGATGCGTGCGGTGACTCAGTGATCCATAACCAAGGCTGACCGAGTAATCCACCTTTGTCCGGTGGGTTTTTTTATGGCGAAACGTCGCACCGCTTCACCTTCTTTGGATTGCTTTTGGCGAATAATAGGGGACAGACCACGAATTCGGGGAATCCAGAATGCCCCGTCATTGCGAGTCGGCAAAGCCGGCGCGGCAATCCAGATGGCTTAAACGAAATGCATTTTTGTCTTGCTGGATTGCTTCACTTCGTTCGCAATGACGGCAACGGTGTCGTGAATTATGGAAGTATCAATAACAAACTTCAGGGAAAGTATGGCAGTCTTGGCAGGCAAAAAACCCGCGGCAGAGGCGACAAACAAAGCCTGGGATAAATTATCAATACTTATGGCGGAAAGCCGGGAGAGTTACAACAAGATAACCGGCTGAAGTCTGCGTGTAAATCAATGGCAAACCGATGAGGCAGACCCGGTTAATTCCTCCCAGATCGTCGCCGATCAGTGATAATCCTGTCGCGCAGGTCGAACCATGATGTCGCTAAAATTAACAGGGGCAGCCTCGCAATACGATTCCCATTCTGTTTCTCCAGTTAATCCATCACAACTTCTGCCATTTCCTGCCTGCCTTCGAGACCATCGTTGAGACAGCTTGAGCCCGCGAACAAAACCCAAACCAGCATTCCCGTAGAATACTGATATGAACCGCCCCGCCTCCCCTACCCCGCAACTCATCCAGCGGGTCATTCATTTGGCGTGGCCGGTGCTGGTCGCGCAGCTTGCGATGATGGCGAATGCGGTGATCGACACCGCGATGGCCGGGCGGCTGTCCGCGGTCGACCTTGCCTCGGTCGGCATCGCCTCGGCGATCATGGCCACGGTGCTGATGACGCTGATCAGCGTGTTGCTCGCGTTGCCGCCTATCATCGCCCAGCTATACGGCGCGGGCCGGGGTGCCGAAGTCGGGCGCGAGATACACCAGAGCGTGTGGATCTCGCTGGTGCTGGCGCTCATCGCCATCCTGCTGCTGCGCTTCCCCGGCCCTATCATCTCCATCTCGCACTTGCAGCCCGGCGTCGAAACCAAGGTGCGCGCCTATCTCGCCGCATCCGCCTGGAGCGTGCCCGGCATATTCGCGTTGCGCATCTTCTTCGGCCTATCGACCGGCATCGGCCGCCCGCGCCCGGTGATGTTGTTCAACCTGCTGTCGCTGGGGATCAAGATCCCGCTGAATGCAGTGTTCATGTACGGCCTGCTGGGGGCGCCCGCGCTGGGAGGGCCGGGCTGTGCGGTCGCGACGGCGGTGGATGCCTGGCTGATCGCGGCGCTCGCCTGGGGCTGGTGCCTGCGCCATCCGGGCTATGCGCAGTTCCGGCTGCGCAGGCGCTTTGCCGCGCCGGAACGCAGGGCGATACTGGAGTTCCTGCGGCTGGGCGTCCCGATCGGCCTGACGTTCATCGCGGACGTGACCGCCTTCACCTTCATGGCGCTGTTCATCGCGCGGCTGGGCCCGGTGGTGTCGGGCGCGCACCAGATCGCGGCCAACCTGGCGGCACTGGCTTTCATGGTTCCGCTGGCACTCGGCAATGCAACGGCGGTGCTGGTAGGCCAGGACATCGGCGCCGGACAGCGCGAGCGCGCCCGCCACACCAGCTGGGTAGCCATCCGCCTCGGCATGGGGATCGCGGTCGTGCTGAGCGCGATCTTCTGGTTCGGCGCGCCGTTTATTGCCGCGCTGTATACCACCGACCTTGAGGTGCAGAAGGTGGCGGTACCGCTGATCATGCTGGTCGCCCTGTATCACCTGGGCGATGCGCTGCAGGCGGTGGCGGTGAATGCGCTGCGCGGATACAAGAAGTCGGTCGTGCCCATGCTGATCTATGCGACGATGCTGTGGGGACTGGGCCTGGGCGGCGGCTTCCTGCTCGGGCTGACCGATACTTTGGGTCCCGCGCGCGGCGCACCCGGCTTCTGGATCGCCGCGATCGCAAGTATCTGGCGGGCGGCGGGGATGGTGGCGGTTTATCTGGAACGGGTCAGCAGGGCGAGAATCTGAGCCTTGCCGCGTTGCGTTCACTTCGCCGACAAGCGCAACTGCAATTCCTCATCCATGGCCGTCAATATCTTCGGCATTTGCAGCCATGAATGCTGGTGGTACAGGTGCATGGTGCATCCGACCGGCACATCCAGCGCGCTGCGGACGGAATCGAAACCTTCCCATGCGATCAGCGGCAGCGATATGTGCTGCACGTGATAGCCCACCCAGCAGGCTTTCTCCAGCACCATGTCGATGCCCAGTTTTTCCAGTTCCAGTTCGAGCGGATTGCCGATGCGCAGCAGTGCCAGCCTGACGTGGTTGTAGAGCGCGGCATCCAGCACGCAGGGGATGCTGCGCAGCGGCGGGATGTCGCGCAGTAAATTCATGATTGCACCCTCGTCGTTGTGCGTTCCATGACCATGCCCAGACAAGCCGGGCGCGTGCTATTTTTTATCCGCTTCGTCGAACACGCGGCTGACCATGATGTCCTCGGCCTCTATCGTGATCAGGTCGTTCCTGGTCAGGTTCCTGCCCTTGGTGGCGAACAGGCGGTTGGCCTGGCGCAGGCGCGAGCGGTCCAGCGCGTTGCGTACCGAGCGGGCATTGGCAAAATGATCCATCTTCATGCGCAGCGGGATGTATTCGGAGAAGGCCTTTTCGCCTTCCGCGCTGAAGCGGTAGTTCTGCTGCGCCAGCATCAGCTTGGCGATCGCCAGCAACTCGTCCGGGCTGTAGTCGGGGAAATCCACATGGTGCGCGATGCGCGAGCGCATGCCGGGATTGCTGTTGAAGAATTTGTCCATGCGGTCCTTGTATCCAGCGAGGATGACAACCAGGTCGTCGCGGTTGTTTTCCATCACCTGCAGCAATATCTCGATCGATTCCGCGCCGTAGTCGCGCTCGTTCTCCGGTTTGTACAGGTAGTAGGCTTCGTCGATGAACAGCACGCCGCCCATCGCCTTCTTGATGACCTCCTTGGTCTTGGGCGCGGTGTGGCCGATGTATTGCCCGACCAGGTCGTCGCGCGTGACGGAAACCAGGTGGCCTTCGCGCACATAGCCCAGGCGGTGCAGTATCTCCGCCATGCGCGAGGCAACCGTGGTCTTGCCGGTGCCGGGATTGCCGGTGAAATTCATGTGCAGCGTCGGCGTCTCCGAGCTCAGCGCGAATTTCTTGCGCAAGCGGTCCACCAGCAGCAGCGCCGCGATTTCGCGGATGCGCGTCTTGACCGGCTTGAGGCCGATCAGCTCGCGATCCAGCTGGTCGAGCACCTCCTGTACGTTCGATGACTTTAATTCTGCTTCCAGGTCTACCGGCGCGTCGTCCGGCAGTGTCGTTTCGGCTTGTTTTGCTTCGCTCATTTACAGCTCCGATGTCTGTGTGTCTGTGTGTCTGGGTTCGATATTTCCCGGTTTGAAAAATGGCGGGCCGCCGGGTGACCCGCCATCGAAATTACACGACTGCGTTAATAACGCTCGCCCTCCGGTTTGTCGGTGGCGTAGGAATGGACGGTGTAACGGATGCTGCGCCCGTCCACTTCCTGCCGCGACAAGCCAAACCCGGGTTCCCTCTTGGGACGGTTGACCAGGTAGGACATGGTCGGGCTTTCCACGCCGCGCGAGGAGTTGAATGCCGTCACGCGGATGTAGTGGTTGGGAAAGGTCTTGCGGCAGTTGTTGATCTCCAGCATGATCCCGGCAGGATCCTTGAGGTCGAACATCGGCATGCCGAACATTTCCCAGTAGGTGTTGCGCGGGTGCGGATCGTCGGTGTATTCGACGCTTACCGCCCAGCCGTTCTTCAGCGCGTATTTGATCTGCGCGGAGATCTGCGCATCGGTCAGTTCGGGAAGAAACGAGAACTGTCCTTGCGTGAGTCGATTGCCAGGGTTGGTCATCATGATATTTTCTCCTTCATTAGGTGATTAGACGTTGGCCGTGGTGGATGGCACAAAGTCGGCGGTATCGGTGGAATCGTAGTTGAAGGTGATGTCCTTCCACGTATCCAGCGCGGCCTTGAGCGGCGAACACCACTTGGCGGCATCCTGCAGGATCTGCGGACCCTCGTTCCAGATATCGCGGCCCTCGTTGCGCGCCATGACCATCGTTTCCAGCGCGACGCGGTTGGCCGTTGCACCGGCCTGGATACCCTGCGGATGGCCGATCGTGCCGCCGCCGAATTGCAGCACCACGTCTTCGCCGAGATAGGTGAGCAGCTGGTGCATCTGGCCGGCGTGTATGCCGCCCGAGGCGACCGGCATCACCTTGTTCAGCGAAGCCCAGTCCTGCTCGAAGAACAGTCCGTGCTCCAGGCTCTGCTGCGTGTGCGTTTCGCGCAGCGTGTCGTAGAACCCCTTGATCATCAGCGGATCGCCTTCCAGCTTGCCGACCACGGTACCGGCATGGATGTGGTCCACACCCGCCATGCGCATCCACTTGCAGATCACGCGGAAGTTCATGCCGTGGTTCTTCTGGCGCGAATAGGTGGAGTTACCCGCGCGGTGCAGGTGCAGGATCATGTCGTTCTTGCGCGCCCACTTGGCCATCGACTGGATCGCGGTATAGCCGATCACCAGGTCTATCATGATGATGACCGAGCCGAGCGACTTGGCGAATTCGGCGCGCTCGTACATCTCCTCCATGGTGCCGGCGGTGACGTTGAGGTAGTGGCCCTTGACCTCGCCGGTGGCGGCGGAGGCCTTGTTCACGGCTTCCATGCAGTACAGGAAGCGGTCGCGCCAGTGCATGAACGGCTGCGAGTTGATGTTCTCGTCGTCCTTCACGAAATCGAGTCCGCCCTTCAACGCCTCATACACCACGCGCCCGTAGTTGCGGCCGGAAAGGCCGAGCTTGGGTTTGGTCGTCGCGCCCAGCAGCGGGCGGCCGAACTTGTCGAGGCGCTCGCGCTCAACCACGATGCCGGTGGCCGGACCCTGGAAGGTCTTCAGGTAGGCGACCGGGATGCGCATGTCTTCGAGGCGCAGCGCCTTCACTGCCTTGAAGCCGAACACGTTGCCGATGATGGACGCGGTGAGGTTGGCGATGGAGCCCGGCTCGAACAGGTCGAGGTCATAGGCGATGTAGGCGAAATACTGCTGTTCTGTCTTGGTGCCCGCCCCGGTGTTGGGTACCGGGTCGACGCGGAATGCCTTGGCGCGGTACAGCTCGCACGCGGTCAGGCGGTCGGTCCACACCACGGTCCAGGTGGCGGTGGACGATTCGCCGGCGACCGCGGCGGCAGCCTCGTCCGGATCAACGCCGGGCTGGGGAGTGATGCGGAACATCGCGATCACGTCGGTTTCCTTGGGCTTGTAGTCCGGCTCCCAGTAGCCCATTTTCTTGTAGGGGATGACGCCGGATTTATAGCGTTCCTTTCCTTCCTTGAGTGTTTCAGATGCCATGATTGTCTCCGTAGGTTGAAAAAACCGCGCCGGGCCCGGCCGGTATTCGAGACTGCATGTTCCGAATGCCGGGACAGGTTTGCATGTCAGCGCGTGGACGGAATCATGCTAAGAAATAACCATCAATAACAGTCAATTGTTTCTATGAACACGATAGATTATTATCTATACACAAGGAGGAAGTTGCCATGCGCCACAGCACATTGCGCCAGCTCGAATTGTTCGAGGCCATCGCCCGCCTGGGCAGTTTTACCCGCGCTGCCGAGGAATTGTTTTTGACCCAGCCCACTGTGTCGATGCAGATCAAGAAACTGTCGGATACGGTCGGGATGCCGCTGTTCGAGCAGGTCGGGAAAAAAATCTATCTCACCGACATCGGGCATGAGCTGCACCGGACCTGCCGCGGAATATCCGAGCACCTGGACAATTTTGAAATGATAGCGGCGGACATGAAAGGGCTCAAGAAGGGGAAACTCAGGCTCGCGGTCGTGACCACGGCCAAATATTTTGCGCCGCGCCTGCTGGGCATATTTTGCCAGAAGTATCCGGGCGTGGATGTGTCACTCAAGGTATCCAATCGCGAGCGTGTGCTGGAAAGGTTGGCCGGCAACCAGGACGACCTTTACATTTTGGGCCAGCCGCCGGTGGATGCGGATGTCGTGGCAGAGGCCTTCCTCGAAAACTTCCTGGTGGTGATCGCACCGGCCAATCATCCCCTCGCAAAAAAGAAGAAGATTCCGCTTGAGCGCCTGGCCCAGGAACCGTTCCTGCTGCGCGAACCGGGGTCGGGGACGCGCATGGCGGCGGAGCGGAAGTTCGGCGATGCGGGGCTCAAGCTTGATATGCGCATGGAGCTGGGCAGCAACGAGGCGATCAAGCAGGCTGTCATCGGCGGCCTGGGTGTTTCGGTGTTGTCGCGTCATACCCTTGAATCGGACACGCCCACCAAGCAATTCGTGGTGCTGGATGTGCAGGGTTTCCCGATCAAGCGCCACTGGTATTTCGTGTACCCCTCGGGCAAGCAGCTGTCCATCATAGCCAAAACATTTGCCGATTACCTGAGGCAGGCAAGCCGGGGCAGTGCCTAGCAAATCTCCGCAGTGATCTCAAACGGGTGGAGGCAATCGCGCCGCCCGCGGCTGCCGGATCGCCGCAAACGCAAGCCCGGGTTGGTGGCGGGAATGAATCGGGCAAAAGGTGGCTGCAGGCGCTGCACGGCGGATGGAAAGAGAGTTGAACTGATGCCCCACGGGATGATAGATTGCGAACCATGAAAAACAATTCAACTCCGTCACATATCGCATACTGTATCCCCAGTCCCTGTCAAAATACCAAGGCCCACAATGACTAACGCAAGCGCTGCGTCCCACCCCGGACGGTTTCCGAAATATCCGGCGATATTGACCGCAGTTGCGCTGCTTGCCTGCGCCGCCTTCCTTGTCTCGCAGTCCTGGCGGGAAACAGAATCAGACCAGGTCAACCGGCTGGCGACGATTGCCGACCTGAGCGCGATTGCGGTCGATACCTATTTTACCCAGCTGGAAATCGGCATGCAGAGCCTCGGCGCGGAGCTGACCGACACGCAAAACAGGCCCGCGCACAAAATGCCCGATCTCGACCGCGCATTCAGGCTGGTCAGCCGGTTTCAAAGACTGCACACCGAGCTGGGCAACGTCATGCTGATGAGCGGCGATGGCCGGATATTATTGACCGGGAAAATTCCCAACAGCCGGGATATGCCCACGCTCGCCAATGACCCCTCTTTCATAAAATTTCGCGGCGAACTGCTACAGGGCCCGGCCTTCGCTATCGGCCGACCGGTGATGGGCACGATAGACAAGAGCTGGGTCACAGCCGCACGCTATGCCGTTACCGACCGAGCCGGCAAGCTGGTTTATATCCTCGGCGCCAATTTGCCGGCCAACCTGTTGCAACGCTACCGGGCAGACCCGACTCCCCCGAGGATCACCGCGCTGGGATTGGTGCGCGATGACGGATACCTGGCAAGCCGCTATCCCGAACCGGACGCGGCAAGCAGGGATGACATGTTTGGCAAGCCGGTCGGGGATGCCATGATCGGGTACCTGCGCGCAAACAACCACCCGCAGCGCGGGCAGGTCGAAATGCCCGGCAGCGACGGCAGGGCCGCGGATTGGCGCGCGATGCGCCGCCTGCAGCACTATCCGCTCACGCTGTTTGTTGAAATGCCGGCGTCGGAAATCGGGGCGGCATGGCGGGGCACCATGTATGGCCCCTATTTCCTGTTGGCGCTGTTGCTGGCGGGCATGTTCGCTTTCTATGGCATGACGCTCCGTCGCCGCCGCGCATGGAGCATGGAACAACGGCGCGAAGAGCTCAGGCGCAACCACGAACATGTCCTCCGGGAACGGAGCCCGAACGAAATCTTCATGTTCGATGCCGATACGCTGCAAATTACCTACGCAAACGATTATGCGCTGGAAAATACCGGCTGCACGCTGGAGCAATTGCAAAAGAAAAACATGCTTTCCCTGCATCCTGAACTGGGCATCGAAACCTTTGCGGCGATGGTCGAACCGCTGCGCCGCGGCGAGCGGGAGGCTATCAAGTACCGGACAGCCCAGGCGCGCGTGGATGGCAGCACCTATCCTGTGGAGGTCAGCCTGCAGTTGATGAAAACGGATGCCGGCGGTGAAGGATTCATGGCCATCGCCAATGACATCACCGCACTCAGGCAAGCCGAGGAAAATATCAGGGCATTCAATGCCCCGGTTGAGCGGCGCGCCTCCAATCGCAAGGAACGTTGAGCGCGGAAAAATTTCCGGGACTACGGCTTGCATTGCCGCAAATCATCCCGGGTACCGTCCTACTTGCCGCGCCGCCAGAAATGTCCCATCAACGGCTTGACGCTGGCGCCGTGGAGCAGGATGGAAAGCGCGACGACGATCAGTGTCATTTGTATCAGTTGCAGTGACAGCGCCTCCGGCAAGCCGTTTTCTATAGCGTACATGAGGTAGTAGAGCGAGCCGATTCCGCGCACGCCGAACCAGCCTGTCAAGCCGCGTATCTGCCGCGTGGTGTGCGTGCCCATCAGGCCGATGATGACACTGGCCGGGCGCACAACCACGAACAGGAACAGGGCCAACCCCACCGCCGCCCAGGTCCAGGAATCCAGATACAGCGTCCCACCGATCAGCAGAACCATGACCACTTCCGAAAGTCTTTCCAGGTGTTCCTTGAATACCAGTGATCCCTGACTGACGGTTTGCGGAAATTCCAGTTCGGGGCGCGCATTTGCATCTGCGCGCACGGATTGCTGGGTACTGCTTCCGTCAAAGGCAACCTGGGCGGCTTTGGCCAGCTTGAGCTCGGTCTGGCGCAACGCGACGGCGGCAAAGAATACCGCCAGAAAACCCCAGCCGTTGACCATCACGGTCAAACTGTATACAACCCCTATCAGCCCGAGGCCGAGAAAGTCGTCCATCAGTTCGTGCTCGTGCGGCTTGCTGCGCAGCTTCCATACCACATGAGCCAGCGCGGCGCCCGCAGCGACGCCGATGGCGACACCGGATAGCGTCGCCCATAGCACATCCTTCAACAGCCAGCCCATCCCGAAATCGCCGAGATCATGCAGGCCCAGCATGCCCATGCCCAGCATCACGAACGGAAACGCGCTGCCGTCGTTCATGCCCGCCTCGCAGGTCAGCGTAAAACGCAGCTGGTCGTGGTCTCCGGGATGGCGTATCTGCACATCGGTAGCCAGCACCGGATCGGTAGGCGCAACGATTGCGCCCAGCAACACACCGGCACCCCACGGCATACCCAGCGCATAAAAGGCAAATTCGGCGACCATCATGACGGTGATGGTCATGGATGCCGTCGCCAGCAGAATCGGCGTGCGCCAGCGGGCAAAGCTGAACGGTACCGGCATTTTTATGCCCGCAGAAAACAGCGAAATCAGTACCGCCACTTCAGTCAGGGATTCCAGCAGCGCTGATTGCTTGAGCGGATTGAAATGAAACAAATTGAGCGCGGTAGGCCCGACCAGCACCCCCACTGCCAGGTACACGATGGCCGAGGTGATCGTCGAGCGCTTGAGAATTGATGCTGTGAGGCCCATCGCCAGCAACAGTCCGCCTACGAGCATGAACCATTGCGTGCTAGTCATCAGCGTGTTCCGGATACATGGATGACAGCATAACCCAAATGAACGGATGGAAAAGTTATATCACGGAACGGGAGCGGCGAGGACAGGCGCCAAGTCCTGACCGGCGCCTCCGTCCTGATGCAGACCGCGGGACAGCTTCGCATTACTCCGGCATGCGCCGGAAACCGGGAAACCCAACCATGCACCTGCAGAAACACGCCCTTATTGATACTTCCATAATTCATGACACCCCTGCCGTCGTTGCGAACTAAGTGCGGGGGCTCAAAGTTCTGTCATTGCGAACGAAGTGCGGGAACTCAAAGTTCTGTCATTGCGAACGAAGTGAAGCAATCCAGCAAGACAAAGATGCATTTTGATTAGCCATCTGGATTGCCACGCCGGCTTCGCCTCAGCCGCGCTTCGCTCGCAGTTGAAGTCTTGTTGCAATGACGAGGTATTCCGGATTCCCGCTCGTCCGAGGGACAGTTTATCCCGAGTCCGTCGAAGGACGGAAACGGCGTGCCAGTTTTTAATTTCTCCCTGCCGCATTCCGAAAGATGCATCACTGCCATCAAATATGGAAACCCCGATGATTTATTGCGGGCCGGAAATTGAAAGGGCCGGCATGAGCCGACCCTGTCAATTTCAGGCCGGCAGTTCCGATGAAGAAACTGCCCGGCCAGGCGATGCGCGGTTACGGCGCTATGACGGCCGCAAGCCTGGGATCGGCTTTCAGCAGCCCGGCTTCATCGCTGACGATATGCGCCGCTTCGTTCAGCAATATATCCTTGGCGTTCTTGCTCGCATTCTCGATGGCCAGGTCGGCGCTGAGATTGCGTTCGCTGGACAACATGCCGTCGTCCTGCAGCGCCCCGGCGGCGGCCTTGGCCGATTTTTTGTCTCCGCTATTCTGCTCACGGGACTTTTCGCGCGCCTCCTGCGCTTCGCGCTCCTTGCGGCGGTCGGCTTCATTGAGCGAGATCAGGTTTTTCTGGCGCAGCTTGTTGAACTCGGCAATATCTTCCTGCAGATACTTGAAGTCCTTGTCGTGGCTCACGCGCTTGTTGTGGCTCGCCGCCAGCACCGGCACGATGCCCGCCAGACTGCCTTCCGGCGTGTAGTCGGCCGCCTTGATCTGCGTCCAGGGCAGGGCATTGCCGTAACTCGACTCGCCGAATTCCTCCGTGTCAGTCATCGACGGAAGGCTGATATCCGGGGTCACGCCGCGCAACTGGGTGGTGCCGCCATTGATGCGGAAAAACTGGGCAATGGTCAATTTGACCTCGCCGAATTCGGGCTTGTCATTTTTCGCGATTTGATCAAGATCCGCCACCGTCTGCACCGTGCCCTTGCCAAAACTGGTTGCGCCGATTATGACCCCGCGTCCGTAATCCTGTATCGCCGCCGCAAAGATTTCCGAGGCCGAGGCCGAACCGCGATTGATCAGCACTCCCATCGGGCCTGTCCAGACGACACCGGTATCGGTATCGCTATCAACAGTTATTTTGCACTTGGAGTCGCGTTGCTGCAGCAC
>DAICZN010000027.1 GCA_027311105.1 Gallionella sp. | reverse complement strand
ACACTGCATCTGGACGACAGCAAGCAGCTTCTGATGGGTGCGGAATCGTTGCAACAGAAGGTATCCAGCGACATCAATCCGGGTTATGCGCAAGATTCGCGCACTGTGAACAGCGTGTTTGCCGGCTACACCGGACGCTATGACGTCCATCAGCTGCAAGCGAACTTGCGCCAGGACCGCAATTCGCAATTCGGCGACGCCACTACCGGGTTGTTGGGGTATGGTTACTCGCTGACTGACGCATGGCGCTTGACCACCAGCTACAGTACCGCATTCAAGGCGCCGACCTTCAACGACTTGTATTATCCGGGCTACGGCAATCCGGCACTGAAGCCGGAACATGCGCGCGATTTCGAGGCAGGAACGCATTACTCGGTGACCGGAGGGCAGCAATTCGATGCGGTGTATTTCGACAACCATATACGCGACATGATCAATGCGGTACTTGTCGATCCGGTAAATTATGTATATCAAGCGCAAAATGTGAGCAGGGCGCGCATGAACGGATTCGAGTTCAATTATGCAGGACGATTTGGCGATACCGGTGTGAAGGCTGCATTGACATCGCAAAATCCCCGCGACGAAACGACGGGTCTGCAACTGGATCGGCGATCCAAGCTGCACAGCAGTCTCGGGCTGACGCAGCAGCTTGGCGTATGGCAGCTGGGCGGAGAGTGGATGTATAGCGGGACACGGCCGGATGCGAGCAGCACTCAAACGCTGGCTGCATACAACGTTTTCAACATGACAGCCAGTTATGCGATCACCAAGGATACAAAATTGTCGTTGCGCGCTGACAACCTCACCAACCAGAACGACAGCAACGCCTATGGATACAATCCGCTGGGGCGACGAGTGTTTGCCGGGATAAATTACCAGATGCAATAGTGAAATGTACGGGAGGAAATGGCAGCCTGCTGTTTTCTCCCGCTTAACTCAAGGAGGGATCATGATCAATTTGTCTAAACGCAACGCCGTCATTCTTGCGCTTGTTTTATCTGTCGTGATGTGGGCGACGCGAGGCCATCATGTCGCCGCGCTTACCCATCTGCCCGATGCGTCATGGGCCATTTTCTTCATGCTCGGGTTTTACTTCCGCAGCCGCGTGGTGTTGCCGTTATTCCTGGTGCAAGCTGCACTTGTCGACTATGTGGCGATCACCCAATTCGGCGTCAACGCCTATTGTGTGACGCCAGCCTATGCTTTCCTGTTACCCGCCTATTCTGCGCTGTGGCTGGCCGGAAAATGGTATGCCGCACACTACCAGTTCCAGGTCCGCAGCTTGCCGTTGCTTGCGGCAGCGGCAGCGGTCGGCAGTGCCGTTTGCGAACTGATCTCCAGCGGAAGTTTCTATTTCCTTGGCGGCCGTTTTGCCGACACCAGCCTGGCAGAATTCACCTCCCGACTGCTGCGTTATTTCCCGGCCAATCTGGAGAATGTCGCACTGTATCTGGGATTGGCAGCGCTGATTCACATGCTGATTGCCAGCATGCAGCATTCCGCTGCCGCCAAACAATGACACAGGAGGCGGACCGCAACGCACGCCACAAGCAGCGAATGGCGCGCAAAAAGGAGGTGGTGGATGCGGCTATTGCCCGGGCCACGGAAAACCGCGGCATCATCCTGGTCAATACCGGGAACGGCAAGGGTAAAAGCTCCGCTGCCTTCGGTATGGTGGCGCGTACCTTGGGCTATGGCCTTAAAGCGGGCGTGGTGCAATTTATCAAGAGCCGCCGCGATACCGGTGAGGAAAAATTCCTGGGCACGCAGCCCAACGTGCAATGGCAGGTGCTGGGAGATGGCTTCACTTGGGATACGCAAAATCGCGATGCGGATATCGCCACCGCGCAACGTGCCTGGACGGTAGCGCAGGGCTTTTTGAGCGATGCATCCCTGCATCTGGTAGTGCTGGATGAATTGACGTATTTGTTGAAAGACGGTTATTTGGACGAGCTACAAGTCTGTGCCGACTTGCTCGCACGTCCACCCATGCAGCATGTCGTGATCACCGGTCGCGCCGCACCGCAATGCCTGTTGGATATAGCCGATACGGTGAGTGATATCCAGGACGTAAAACATGCCTTCCGCGCCGGCGTGTGCGCCCAGCCGGGAATAGACCTGTAATGTCCGTGCGCCATTGCCCTGCCGTACTCATCAGTGCACCCGCCTCGGGGCAGGGCAAAACGACTATCACAGTGGCACTAGCCGCATACCATCGAAGCCAGGGCCGCCGCGTGCGCGTGTTCAAAACTGGGCCGGACTTTATTGATCCGACCCTGCTCGAACAGGCTTCGGGCCACCCGGTTTACCAACTCGATTTGTGGATGGGCGGCGAGGCGGATTGTCGTGCGCGTCTTTATCAGGCTGCCACAGAGGCCGATTTGATTCTCATCGAAGGCGTGATGGGATTGTTCGACGGCAGCCCATCCAGTGCCGACCTCGCCAAATTATTCGGCATCCCCATTCTAGCGGTGATTGATGCCAGCGCGATGGCGCAGACCTTTGCGGCATTGGCTTGCGGCATGGCGCAACTGGATAGTGAACTGCCATTTTTCGGCGTAGTGGCAAACCGCGTGGGCAGTGCTCGTCATGCGGCAATGCTGACCGAACGATTGCCGGCAGCACTGAAATTCTGCGGCGCATTACCGCATGCGGCAGAGATCGCTTTTCCGGAGCGGCATCTCGGGTTGTTTCAGGCATCCGAGTTGCCCGACATCAGCCAGCGTATCGCCCACGCCGCTCGGTGGTGGGCAGAGCACGCAGATATCAGTTTGCCACCTGCAGTGGCATTTAAGCATGCAGAATCTGCGGTTCAGTCAGGGGTGAAGCGTGAGTTGGACGGCATAAGAATCGCCGTGGCGCGCGATGCCGCTTTTTCCTTTTTGTATCAAGCTAATCTGGATGTATTGAGAGCACAAGGCGCGCAACTGAGTTTCTTTTCGCCGCTGCATGATGAGGCAATACCCGATACGGATAGCCTGTATCTACCTGGCGGCTACCCCGAGTTGCATCTGGCAGAATTGGCGGGCAATACCGCCATGCTGGATTCAATTCGTGCCCATCATGTCGCGCGCAAGCCGATAGTCGCCGAGTGCGGCGGCATGTTGTATGCCATGCGCTCGCTCACTGATGCGCAAGGACATCGGGGACAACTTCTGGCCTTGCTGGAGGGTGAGGCAGCGATGCAGCCGCGCTTGAGCGCACTTGCGTTGCAAAGCATAGAACTTCCGCAAGGCGCGTTGCGCGGACATACTTTCCATTACTCGCGGCTGCAAACAAATCTCACACCTGTCGCCCGTGGTGTCTGCCCAAACGGCGGAACAGCCAGTGAGGCGGTGTATCAGCAGCAACGCCTGACCGCCTCGTATCTCCATTTTTATTTCCCGTCCAACCCGCATGCGGCGGCGCGGCTATTTTTGCCATGAGCTCATCACACCGATACTCCGACACCGAGCGCGCCGCAGTGTATCGCGTGATCGCAGAACGGCGCGACATGCGCCATTTTCTTAACGATCCAATCCCGGCGGAGGTATTGCTGCGGGTGTTGCAGGCCGCGCATCAGGCGCCCAGTGTCGGTTTGATGCAACCCTGGCGATTCATTCGCATCACCGACAGCGCATTGCGCGCACAAATTCACGCGCTGGTGGAGACCGAGCGTCAGCTGACTGCACAAGCACTGGGCGAACGTGACGCCGAATTCATGCGCTTGAAAGTTGAAGGGGTGCGTGACTGTGCGGAGTTATGGGTTGCGGCGCTGATGGATAGGCGCGAAGCGCACATTTTCGGACGCCGCACGATGCCGGAAATGGACATGGCATCGGTCGCCTGTGCGATTCAGAACATGTGGCTGGCGGCACGCGCGGAGGGGTTGGGCATGGGCTGGGTGTCGTTGTTCGACCCTGTGGCCCTTGCAGGATTGCTGGGCATTCCGTCCGGCGGCAAGCCGGTGGCGATTTTATGCCTCGGACACGTGGCCGAGTTCTATCCTGCACCGATGCTGCAACTGGAGAAATGGCGCACGCCGCAGCCGTTGAACGAGATGCTGTTTGAAAACAGTTGGGAGAGTCGGGCAACTGAACCATGCAAATAGCGCCGCATCTCGATTATTGCTCCATCCCGCTGATGATGTTGGCGGCGGCGTTGCTCGATCGCGTGCTGGGCGAGCCGCGTCGTTTTCATCCGCTGGCGGGTTTTGGCTGGCTGGCGCAGCGAATCGAGGCTCTATGCTATGGCCCGGAGCAGGCCTCTTCCGCTGGGCGCTATCTGCGCGGCATTACTGCGGTCGGGCTGCTACTGATTGCACTTGCGGCTATTGCCGGGCTGCTGCAAGGACTGGCGATTTTCGGCGCACTGTTCTCCACTGTGGTTCTGTATTTTGCTATCGCCCCGCGCAGCCTGCGCGAGCATGCCGAACGGGTGGCAAGGGCTTTGTCTGCCGACGATCTGCCTGCGGCCAGGCGGACGGTAAGCATGATGGTCAGCCGCGACACCGCGCAATTGGATGAGGAGGGTGTGGCGCGTGCCGCGGTGGAATCGGTACTGGAAAACGGAAACGACGCGATCTTCGCCGCGCTGTTCTGGTTCGTTGTTGCCGGTGCGCCGGGGGTAGTGCTGTACCGCCTGAGCAATACGCTGGATGCAATGTGGGGTTACCGCAATACACGCTACAACGAATTCGGTTGGGCAGCCGCGCGGCTGGACGATGTGCTGAATTTCATTCCGGCACGCCTGACCGCCTTGAGTTACGCGCTTGTCGGGCACACGCACAGTGCGCTACGTTGTTGGTGGCAACAGGCTCCTGCATGGGAGAGTCCGAATGCTGGGCCAGTAATGGCAGCGGGCGCCGGAGCATTACAAGTGCGTTTGGGCGGTGTGGCGATTTATCACGGCGAAACCAGCCAGCGTCCGTTGCTGGGCTGTGGCATGGCGGTCAGTGCGGTAGATATCACGCGAGCTATACGGCTGGTGCACCGCACTTTGTACGCGTGGTTGATAGTCGTTACGTTGGGCGCGTTGTCGATACATGGGTGGCAACACTATGCTTGAGCATGGCGGAAGATTGCGCCCTGCCGCGCAACGATACGGCATAGACGAAGCGGACTGGCTGGACTTGTCGTCCGGCATCAACCCGGCCGGCTGGCCGGTTCCGTCCATTCCGGGTGAAGTTTGGCTGCGCTTGCCGCAGGAAGACGATGGGCTGGAAGCGGCGGCAAAGGAATATTACGGCACGTCGGAATTATTGGCTGTGCCCGGATCGCAAGGGGCCATACAGGCGCTGCCAACGTTGCGTCCGCCCACGCAGGTGGCGCTTGTCGCACCGAGTTATGCAGAGCATGCGCACGCATGGCGACGTCATGGACATCAGGTCAGCAGCGTGCCTGCGGCGGAAATATTGCAGGCCGGTATGAGTGCGCAGGTCGTGGTCATCGTCAATCCGAACAATCCTTCCGGCAAACTTTTTGGTATCGATGAACTATTGAGCTTGCACGCGCAACTGGCTGCGCGCGGCGGATGGCTGGTAGTAGATGAAGCGTTCATGGATGCCACGCCTGAACACAGTCTCGCGTCCTTCTGTCCGCGTCCGAGTTTGATCGTGCTGCGTTCGCTGGGCAAATTTTTCGGTCTGGCCGGTGCGCGGGTCGGTTTTGTACTGGCTGAACGCGAAGTGCTGCGGCCACTTGCCGAATTGCTTGGTCCGTGGCCGGTTGCCGCACCGTCGCGTTATGTGGCGACACTGGCGTTACGCGACACGGCTTGGCAATGCGCGGCACGCGAGGCTTTGCTGCTGGTGGCTCAGCGTCTGGCGGAGTTGCTGCGCACCGCGGATTTAGCGCCAAGTGGCGGCTGCGCTCTATTTCAATGGGTGTGTTGCGCGGATGCTGTGCGCATACATGAACAGCTTGCGCAGCAGGGTGTCCTGACGCGGCTGTTCGATGCGCCGCACAGCGTGCGTTTTGGACTGCCGAGCGAAGAGGCGCAGTGGGTGCGCCTGGCTGAAGGGCTGCACAGGTGCAAACGATGACTGCGCGTACCGTGATGATCCAGGGCACCACTTCCGACGCAGGCAAGAGCACGCTGGTCGCGGCCTTGTGCCGTTGGCTGGTGCGGCAGGACGTGCGCGTTGTACCGTTCAAGCCGCAAAACATGGCATTGAACAGCGCAGTCACTTGCGAGGGAGGTGAGATCGGGCGCGCACAGGCGGTGCAGGCACAGGCCGCACGCCTTGCACCGCATACCGATATGAATCCGGTATTGCTCAAGCCCAACAGCGATACCGGTGCGCAAGTGATCATTCATGGACATGCCATCGGCAATATGGATGCGTTGGAATATCACCATTACAAGAGCACTGCACGTGCAGCGGTGATGCAGTCGCATGCTCGGCTGGCGGCACAGTATCAGGTTGTGGTGGTGGAGGGCGCGGGCAGCCCGGCCGAGATCAATTTGCGCGAGGGCGACATTGCCAACATGGGGTTTGCCGAAGCGGTGGATTGTCCGGTGATTCTGATTGCCGACATTGACCGCGGCGGCGTGTTCGCGCATTTGGTAGGCACGCTGGCTTTGCTGAGTAAAAGCGAGCAGGCGCGCGTGGTTGGTTTTGTCATTAACCGCTTTCGCGGTGAACTCGCGCTGTTGCAACCCGGTTTGGATTGGTTGGAACAACACACAGGCAAACCTGTGCTCGGCGTGTTGCCGTATTTGCATGGCTTGCATCTGGAGGCGGAGGATGCCGTACCGTCTTCTTCCCCTCGCCCGCAAGCGGGAGAGGGGGCAGGGGTGAGGGGCGTTAACGGTGAACGCAAGCTGCGCGTCATCGTGCCGATCCTGCCTCACATCAGCAATCACACCGACTTCGATCCGCTTCGCTTGCATCCGCAAATCGAATTTACATTCGTGCCGATCGGCGAGCCGCTCCCGCCCGCCGATTTAATCATCCTGCCCGGCAGCAAATCCGTACGCAGCGACCTGGTCAGTCTGCGCGCAGCCTGTTGGGATACGGCGATCAAGCAGCACTTGCGTTACGGCGGCAAGCTCATCGGCATTTGCGGCGGTCTGCAAATGCTGGGGCAGCATGTCCACGACCCGCTCGGGATAGAGGGCGAAGCCGGCAGCAGTGCAGGGCTGGGATTGCTGGAACTGCAGACCACGCTTGCCGCGGAAAAGCAGTTGCGCAATGTGTGCGGTACCTTATCGCTGGAGGACGCCCCCGTGTCCGGATACGAAATCCACGCGGGAATTTCCAGCGGTGCGGCATTGAACAATCCAGCGCTGCGACTCGAACACGGTGCAGATGGCGCCATCTCGGCTGACGGGCAGATTCTCGCCACTTATCTGCATGGCATGTTTGAATCGCCCGAAGCATGCAGCGCATTGTTGCGCTGGGCCGGGTTGCGAGATGTGCAGGCAACCGACTATCGGGCGCGTTGCGAGGCTGACCTGGAACGGCTGGCGGATGCGATCGAAAGCTGCCTGGATACGGCGAAATTACGTGCGCTATTTGAATTGGGAGAGATGCAATGCGTGAATTGATCCTGGGCGGCGTGCGCTCCGGCAAAAGCCGTATGGCTGAACAGCATGCCAAGGGTTCCGGCCTGGATGTAGTGTATGTGGCGACTGCGCAGGTGCTCGATGCCGAGATGCGGCAGCGAGTTGCCCATCATCAGGCGCACCGTCCTGCACATTGGCAGGTGGTCGAGGCGGGTCACGATCTGGCGCAGGTTCTGCAGCAACATGCTGACAGCAGACGCTGCGTACTGGTGGATTGCCTGACGCTGTGGCTCACGCAATTGCTGTGCGATGTGAACGAGGCGGAACTGCACCGCGAAGTGGATGCCTTGTTGAGCGTTCTGCCCACCTTGCCGGGGAACATTATTTTAGTGAGCAATGAAACAAATATGGGCATCGTCCCGCTGGGCGAGTTGTCGCGCCGCTATTGCGACGAAGCGGGCCGGTTGCATCAGCAATTGGGTGCGTTATGTGAACGTGTGATTTTGACCGTGGCAGGACTGCCACTAATCGTGAAAGGAAGTTAAAAATGGCAATCAGCTGGCTGACACAACCGTGTGCGGAATTAAACGAAACAGCGCGAA
>DAICZN010000018.1 GCA_027311105.1 Gallionella sp. | reverse complement strand
GACTACCAGCTCAAGGTGGTGGTGAAGGACATGGATGCCTATCAGGAGTTATTGCTTAACCGCATCACCCGCATCGAAGGAGTGACCGGCGTTCACACCAGTTTCGTGTTGCGCCGCGTAGTCGACAAGACGGCGCTGCCGCTCTGATGACCCGGAACTTCACGGAGCGGGGCCGCAGTTCACGGCCTCTTCAAATTTTCCGGCTAGGCGATCATGCGACCGCCACTACCGGCGAGTCATATCCTTGCGCACTGAAAAAATGAACGACCGGTTGCCACAACTGCGTCTCGAACAATTCCAGCAGGTAACGGGCCGAGGACAATGTCTCACCCAGTCCGAAACGGGCAACGAGTTCAGCCTCCGGCAGCGTCGGCAACCCCTCGCGCACCTGGACCAAACCGGTCGCGACCAAGCTCAACGGCAGCGGTGTCACCGCAAGTCCGGAAACCACGGCATGGCGTATTGCGGTATAGCTGCTGCCCACAAACGCAGTCGTCCAAGGCAATCCGGCGCCGGTCAGGGCGGCGAGCGCCGCCACCCTGAATACGCAGCCCTCGTGAAAGACCGCCAGAGGCAAGGGATTCTGCCGCGCCGCATCGCTGCCCTCGCCCGTGAGCCAGACTAGCGGTTCCCGCCGAAGGAGTTTCCACGCTGCTCCCTCTGCAGGCTGAGACTGCCCAGCAACCCGTTTGGCAATGGCCAGATCCAGCTCTCCCGCTTCCACTTGGGCGGCAAGGCGTACCGAGAGATCGCAACGGACAGAAAGTCTTACCCGCGGACACGAGCGCGAAAATTCGGCTAGCACCTTGGGGAAAACACTTTCCATCAACTCTTCGGGCAACCCGACGCGCAGGTGGCCGGCCAGCGCGGGCTGGGTGAAGCAACTATAGGCCTCGTCATTCAGGCGCAGGATCCGTCGGCCGTAGTCGATAAGGACCTGCCCTTCGGCGGTAGGGCCGGCCACCCGTCCCTGGCAACGTTCCAGCAGTGCATGGCCTACAGTTTCTTCCAGGCGCTTGATCTGCAGACTGATCGCCGATTGGGTACGGCCAAGCTTCGCTGCTGCCGCTGAAAAGCTGCCGCAATCCGCGATCGCCACCAGCGAACGCAACAAATCCATGTCCAGGTTACGCATAATTGCTCCCATCATGAATCCCGCCTCATCATTAAGATTACAAATATTGAATGCTTAATTATCAATTTTCAAAATCTTGCATGAGCCTGTAAGGTTGCGTCAAGCCTTTCATCTTCAGGAAAAAACCATGAGTCTCGTCAAAACTTGCCCAACCCCGGCATCAGCTATGCACATTGCCATCGTCGGAACCATTTTCAGTTTTGTGTGGAGTTCGGCCTTCATCGCCGGCAAGGTGGGCATGACCTCGACCGGCCCTTTGACGCTGCTCAGTCTGCGTTTCCTGCTGGCAGGATTACTCTTAGCCGTACTTGGGCGAATCCTTGCACCGATCCCTGCGCCCCGGTTCAACCGCACGGCCATCCTGGCTGCCCTTGCTGCCGGCCTGCTCACCAACGCCGTCTACCTCGGCCTCACCTACACGGGAATGCGGACCGTGCCGGCCGGGCTCACCGCCATACTGGTCAGCACCAGCCCCCTGCTCGCCTCGCCCTTCGCCGCGCTGTGGCTAAAGGAGCCTTTCGGATGGCGCGGAGCACTTGGGCTCGTGGCCGGTTTCGCCGGTGTGGTGTGGATCATGGGAGGGCGCGCAATGTCGGCTCCTGCGGATATAACGGGTGTATTCCTGATTCTGATCGGTACCGTAGCCCTGGCCGCCTCCACCCTGCTCAACCGGCACGCCGTGACGCATATTGATCCCCGGTCGATCGCGATGATCCAGTTACCGGCTAGCGGGCTAGTGCTGTTGCCGCTGGCATGGTGGCGCGAAGGGTTGGCGATACGCCCGGACATGGCTTTCTTCGGCAGTCTGGCCTACCAGGCCACGGTCGTATCCATAGGCACCACCCTGATGCTGCTATGGTTGGTGCGGCACGGCGGAGCGGCGCGAGCCAGCGGCTTTCACCTGCTCAACCCGGCTTTTGGCACTTTGCTGGCAGCAACCATTCTGGGGGAAGCTGTGCCGGCTTCCGACCTGCTGGGTGTCGTACCCATCGTCGCCGGTCTGGCCTTGGTGCTATGGCCCGGAAGGCTGCAGAAAACGGGATCATAAAATTCGCCGGAACGAAGGACGATGGCGCATCGGATCGGGCCGGGCCTTGAGTCCAACCGTACGGTCCTAAACCGTCTGGCGCAGCTTCCACCACATCAAGATCAAGCCCAGCAGTGCCGCCCCCGCGCTGCAGGAATACAAGGCCGATGCGCCCCAGTGTTGCCAGATCGGGCCGCTCGCCAGGCCGCCCAGCATGCCGCCTGCGCCATAGGTCAAGCTGCCATACAGCGCCTGCCCTTTGGATTGATGCCGCCCCTGGAAGAACTGGTGCACCAAACCTACCGACGCGGCGTGGTAGGCGCCAAAAGTCAGTGCGTGCAGCATCTGGGCGAACAGCAACAAAACGACAATATCGACCGCCCAGGCGATGAGCATGAAGCGCAATATCGCCGCACTGAAACTCACCAGCAGGATGCGCGTGAAGCCAAAACGGCGCACCAGCGCCGGCATCAGGAAGAACACACCGATCTCGCAGATCACGCCCAGCGCCCACAGCCCCCCCACAGCGCTCTTTGCATAGCCGTGCTCGACCAGATAGATGGAATAAAAGGTGTAGTAAGGTCCATGCGCCACGGACATCAGGAAACATGCGCCGAACAAGGCCAGCACGCGCGGTTGCAATACGATCTGCCTGATTGGCTGATGATCGGAGTGATGCGCCTGCATCTCGGTCTTCGGTATCTGGCGCGAAAAGATCAGGATGCCGACTTCGCACACCAGCCCCGCCCACAGCAGCCATGCGATGGCGACGTAATCGAAGGCGTAGCCCAGCCCCACCACCGAAACAATGAAACCGATGGAACCCCAGGAACGGATGCGCCCGTAATGGGCGGTGTTCTTGCCGAGATAACTCAGTGTGGTCGCCTCCACCAGAGGCATTGACGCACTCCAGAAGAAACTCATCAGTGCCAGCGTCAGGAACAATCCCCAGAAGCCGGTGGTAGCGAATACCCCGAGATAGAACAAGGCGCTCAAGCTCGCCGCCACCTGCACCACCAGCAGTCTTTTCCCAGTGTGGTCAGCCAGCCAGCCCCAGATATTGGGCGCGACCATGCGCATCACGGGCTGGATCGACATCAGGATGGAAATCTCGATGGCGTCGAAATGGATGGATTTGAGATACAGGCTCCAGTAGGGCGAGAACATCCCCACAAAGGCGTAGTAGAAAAAATAGAAGCCGGCGATGCGCCAGTGGTAGTTCTTGGTGGTGGACATAACAGACAGGCAACTGAACGGCACGCATTATCTCATGCAGAGAAATATTTTCATCACGGCACTTGAAATCGAAATCCCCGCCCCAATTAGGCACCAGTCGAAATAAGGAGAGCAGCATGGCACAGAACGATAACACCCCGCAGAACGAGCAGCCACAAGCCAACACTGAAACTCCGGCCGAGGCCATACCCAGCCTGGAAGAGATGCTGAAAGCGTCCGAACTCAAGGCACAGGAACACTACGATGCCTGGATGTATGCCAAGGCCGAGGGCGAAAACATCCGCCGCCGGGCCGCCGAAGATATCAGCAAAGCACAGAAATTCGCCGTGGAGCGTTTTTCCAACGAGATGCTGGCAGTAAAGGACAGCCTGGAAGCCGGCATGGCCGTGCAGACCGACAATATCGAGAGCTTCAAGAGCGGCATGGATCTGACG
>DAICZN010000001.1 GCA_027311105.1 Gallionella sp. | reverse complement strand
ATTTTTTTGTTAAAAGGAATTCTCCCCCGCTTCAGCCAATTTTTATGATTTTTGTATGATTCATAGTAACCCCGATAACCATATTGGCGTCTATAGTTAATATGGGGTGGGCGATATGCTTCCATGGGAGTACCCCATCAGGGCGGGAGTGACATTGCCTGATGCATCACTATGCGCACACCAAAAATCTTGTGCGCGCATACAGAAGCATATGTTGTACAGGGCAGGCTTTGCTGAAACGCGGTATCAACAGCTACTTGTTCGCCGTATTGTGGCGACGTGGTGAAATGACTATCAACCCAAAGTTAACCCGGCCTGTTTCGCCGGGTCAAACGGAAGGCCGGCAGCTCCTGCAGTTGGGAAGAAGCGGGCCAGGCAGGGAATTTGCGTGGCGGATGCCCGCACAAAGCCGGATTTTTAGCCGCGCGAGATCACTGCATCAATCTCGGCGAAGGTGCGCGCCAATTCGAAGCTTTGAACCTGGGCGCCCAGCTGGCGCGCGATTTGCGTGATGGAGAACAGGCCGCATACTGCCTGTTTGCCATCCGCACTTTCGGCCACAACCAGCGCGTGCTGCCGGTGGGATTTTTTCAGGGTTGCGACGATTTCTCCGACCCGGGCATTTTTCACATCCTCGATTTTCAGGGCCTCCAGCTCGCGCTGTGTAGTCATGATGTCGCGTACCATGATGTCGGCGTGCGTGCCGCCCATGTTTTGCAGGTAGCGCATCGGCTTTTCCCCAAGGATATCCGTAGCCGTCAATAAGCCCGCCACTTGCTCGTTGTCGTCCAGCACCAGCAGCAGGCGTACCCCATAGCGGATCATTTTGGCATTGGCCTTGTCCATTGAGGTCCTGGCGCGCACGCTTACCACAGAAACCTTGGTCAAATCAGTCATCACGCTGATTGCCGGGTCGCTCAGCCTGACGAGTTCCGGCAGTGTCTGGACCGGGCGCAGAAACTATGAACCCGTTTTCAAATGGACGATGGGCAGCGGACTGTATTCCTTGATCATGCGGACTCCTGGTAATTGATTCTGGGTCACCTGTGCGCAGGTTGCAGATGTGCGGTGTTATGTTTGGGTGCCGGGAGGTAGCCGGCCAGCTCATTGAGCGCCAGCGTGTACACCTCGCGCTTGAATTCAATCACGGCATTGATGTCCAGCCAGTAATCGTTCCAGCGCCACGCATCAAACTCGGGATGCGAACTGGCGCGCAAACAGACATCACAATCACGACCAACCAGAAGCAACAGGAACCAGATCTGCTTTTGCCCGCGATAAGCGCTGCGCGTCTCACGCTTGTTCCAGTTCTGCGGAACCTCGTAACGCATCCAGTCCCGGGTGCGTCCGAGTATTCTCACGTGTTCCGGCATCAGGCCGACCTCTTCGTGCAATTCGCGGTACATCGCCTGCTCGGGGGATTCGCCATGCTGGATGCCGCCCTGCGGAAACTGCCAGGCATGCTGTCTTACCCGTTTGCCCCAAAGTACCTGGTTCCTGTTGTTGGTGATGATAATGCCGACATTCGGGCGGTAGCCGTCTCGGTCTATCATTTTCAACTCTGCTCAAATTAATAATGGCCTGATTCTTTCACATTTCACCGGCAAAGAAAAGAGAATCGGTTGTTTGGAAACATCTCTGCATACCGGACCGGGGACATTACCTGTAAAATCCCGCACCCATAACCACATTCAGGCCATATCCAGTCATGCGCGTCTCACAATTTTTCATCTCCACGCTAAAAGAAGCCCCTTCGGAAGCAGAACTTGCCAGCCACAGGCTGATGATGCGCGCAGGCTATATCAGGAAGCTGGCCAGCGGCCTGTATACCTGGATGCCGCTAGGACTGCGCGTGCTGCGCAAAGTGGAAAATATCGTGCGCGAAGAGATGGATCGCAGCGGCGGGATCGAATTGCTGATGCCAGCCGTGCAGCCGGCCGAGTTGTGGCAGGAAACCGGGCGCTGGGAAGTGTTCGGGCCGCAGATGCTGAAAATCAGGGACCGCCACGGCAATGATTTTTGCTTCGGTCCCACCCACGAGGAAGTGGTCACCGACATCGCGCGCCGCGAAATCCGCAGTTACCGGCAATTGCCGGTCAACTTCTACCAGATCCAGACCAAGTTTCGCGACGAGGTGCGCCCGCGTTTTGGCGTGATGCGCGCGCGCGAATTCCTGATGAAGGACGCTTATTCTTTCCATGCCGATTATGCAAGCCTGGAGAAAACCTACCGCGTGATGTATGAGACTTACTCGCGCATCTTCACCCGCCTCGGCTTGAAATTCCGCGCCGTCGCGGCGGATACCGGAGCGATAGGCGGCAGCGGCTCGCACGAGTTTCACGTGCTGGCTGATTCGGGCGAGGATGCACTGGCCTACTGCCCGACATCGGATTACGCGGCCAATGTGGAACTGGCGGAAGCGGTCGCGCCGGCAGGGACACGCGCCGCGCCATCGGAAGTGATGCGCGATGTGGAAACACCCAGGCAGACGACCTGTGAGCAGGTGGCAGAGCTGTTGGCTATCCCATTGCAGCGCACGGTGAAATTACTGGCACTGGTGGCTTCGGATACCTTGCATATTCTGCTGTTGCGCGGCGATCACAACCTGAATGAAATCAAGGCCGGCAAGCTGCCGGGACTTGCCGGTTTCCGCTTTGCCACTGAAGACGAGATACGGGCCCATTTTAATTGCCCGCCCGGCTTCCTTGGGCCGGTAGGTGTCGATCGGGCCAGGACACGTGTCATCGCCGACCGAACAGTGGCCATGATGAACGATTTTGTCGTGGGCGCGAACAAGCCAAAGTTTCATACCGCCGGAGTGAACTGGGGGCGGGATCTTCCCGAACCCGACCTGGTTGCGGACATTCGCAATGTCGTCACGGGGGACCCGGCGCCGGACGGCAAGGGCACGCTGGAAATCTGTCGCGGCATCGAGGTGGGCCACATCTTCCAGTTGCGCACCAAATATGCCGAAGCCCTCAAAGCCACTTTTCTGGACGCGCAGGGCAAGGCGCAGATCATCGAGATGGGCTGCTACGGCATCGGCGTGTCGCGCATCGTCGCCGCCGCCATCGAGCAGAATTTCGACGAACGCGGCATCATGCTGCCGGCGGCAATGGCCCCTTTTCAGGTTGTCATCGTGCCGATCGGCATGGGCAAGAGCGAGGCGGTGCGCAATGCGGTCGAACAGTTTTATGCGGGGCTGCAGGCCGCCGGAATCGAGGTGCTGCTGGATGACCGTGACGAGCGCCCCGGTGTGATGTTTGCCGACATGGAACTGATCGGCATTCCCCACCGCATTGTCATCGGCGAGCGCGGCTTGAAGGACGGCATGCTGGAATATCAGGGACGGCGTGATGCCGCAGCGCAAACCATCCCCTTGCAAAATGCGCTGAAGTTCGTAGAATCAAAGCTATGAAAGAATCAGGTACAAGGTACAAGGGTCAAGGAGCAAGGGAAATCCACCGCTCCGGCTTTCACTTGTCCTTTGCTTCTTGTCCCCTGCTCTTCGCTGTTGGGATGCTGTTTGCCGGCGCCGCACAGGCCGGCGGGCAAATCTATGCACCGCTATCTGCCAGTGTACGCACGGTATTGCAGCGCAGCGTGTCCGATCAGGCTCCGCTCAAACTTGCGTTTGCCACGCAATATGAAGCGGACTTCTGGTTGAATACGATGTCGCGCCGTTTGCGGAAAAACTTGCCTGATGCCGAATACCGGATGGACTTTTTAAAGACTGTGCATTACGAAGCCACGCGCGCTGGGCTGGATCCGGAATTGGTGTTGGGTTTGATCGAGGTCGAGAGCCATTTCAACAAGTACGCGGTATCCGGATCCGGTGCGCGCGGCTATATGCAGGTGATGCCGTTCTGGGTGAGTGAACTCGGCACGAAAGAACAGGACTTGTTCCATATGCGTGTCAACCTGCGCTACGGTTGCACCATCCTGCGCTATTACCTGGACATGGAAAAAGGCAATCTGTACCGTGCCCTGGGGCGTTACAACGGCACGCTGGGAAAACCCGGATATCCGAATCTGGTGCGTGCCGCCTGGCATAATCACTGGGCTTTGTCGCGCGGCACTGCCCGCAACTATTATTCGTCTGCGAACTGATCTGTCTGGTGGCCTGATCTATTTCTTGTTGATATAAGCCTCGACACTCGCGCGCGTCACTTCACCTTCCTGATAACTCACCTGTTCACCACCGGGGTTGTACAGATAGCTGACCGGCAGGATCTCCAGTACGCCGAATTGGGCGGTATTCCTGCGGTCCCCCATTACCACCGGATAACTGATGCCGTGCGCCCTGGCGAACTTGGCGACCTGTTTTTTTGAGCCCGAATCCATCGCAATACCGATCACCAGCAGATCCTTGTCATGATGGGCGTCATGCAGGCTGACCAACTCGGGAATTTCTTTCAGGCAAGGCGGACACCAGGTTGCCCAGAAATTCACCAGCACCCACTTGCCGCGATAATCGGCCAGGCGGTGGGTTTTGCCCTGTATGTCCTGCAGCGAAAAATCCGCCGCGCAGGCGGGCCCTGAGCAAACCAGCAGCAGTGTAATTAGTGCCCCGCGCAACAAGTTTGCTTTGCGCCGGGTTGAACGGACTGTGCCAGGTGAAATCGCGCGGGCTGTCATTGATTTCATGGCATGGTCAATGATCGCGATGTCCGGTTTCATCGCGGGGTTCATCATTGCGGCCCTCCATTTTTTCGTGATTGGGCTCTGCGGCATGGCTGAAATACAGCGCCAGCGCGATCAGCGCGATACTCGCGCCCAGGTACACCAGATCGAGCGGGGTTGTCAGTTTCATGTTGATCGCTTCCTGAAACAGGGTAACGATCAGAATCATCAGGATCACTTTGGCCAAGCGAGACTTCAGGTCATCCAGGCTGCTGATCACCAATATCTTGCTGGATGCCCTGCTGCCATGCGCCTGGTCTATGTCGCTGATGAACAACTCATACAGGCCCAGCGAAAAGATCAGCATCACTGTCGCCAGCAGATAGCCATCCACGACTTCCACGATGTGCGTGACGGTGCTGTCATGCAGCGCCTTGCGCGCCTCGTCGGTCAGGTTGGAGTCTGCGTAATGCAGCGCATGCATGAACAAATTCACCACGTCCACAGACGCCATGTAAAAAATTGCAAAGCCGGCCAGCAAGCTGCCTATCACCGCGGCGATGACCACGAAGCGGCTGTTCCACAGCGTGCCCTCAAAAACGGTTTCCAATAGTTTCATCATCACTCCGTAAGTTGCAGAAAATTAAAGCAGGGCATTAGAGCGCAACAATCCACCCCGGACAAGCGTTCAGGCAACCTTGCCATGAAAGAGCTCCTGCAATGTGATATCCGTGCTTTGCTCGAGTTGTTCCGCGCAGGTTGACACCCAGTTTTTTAACGGGCTATCACCCGCGGCGGATGGCAACGACTTGCGATTTATCACGTACAGGCACACCAGTTCCCTAACGAAAATGTGCTGCTCGTCCCGCATCAGCACCCAGCCTTCTCCTTCCACTTTTCGCACCATGTCCGCCCCGGACAATTCCTCGAGTATTCCCTCCAGCGTGTCATAACCGAGAAGCAGGGATTTGGATAGTTCCGGCAAGGTGCCGACTCTGCCATTGTGCAAGCCACACGAAAGGGCCTGCAGTACGCGCAGGGCATTCAGCAAACGGGTGGCGGACTCTGAATTCCGCGTCGTGGCGGTGCGCCAATGCGAAAGTGATGCGGCGATGACTGCGCCGAGCAGTATTGTCAACCAGGACAGGTAGATCCACATCAGGAAGATGGGCACGCTGGCAAACGCGCCATAAACCAGTTTGTAGGTGGGGAAATGGCTGACGAAATAGCCGAATATGCGGCTGGTGGTTTCGAATGTTACCGCCGCCACAAATGCCCCGATCAGCGCATGAGCACGGGGCACATACCGGTTGGGTACCAGCTCAAACAGCAACGTAAATGCCAGGGTGGTGAACAGCAATGGCAATGTTTTGAGTACCACGATGCCGAATGGCGAAACATACTTTCCGTGCCCCATGGATAATCCGACCAGCCATGATGTCAGGGACAGGCTGGCCCCGACCAGCAAGGGTGCAAGGGTCAGCACTGCCCAGTAAGCCACCAGCCGTTTAATCAGGGAGCGCGGCTGCTTTACCTGCCAGATAACGTTGAACGCCTTGTCTATGGTCAGCATCATCGACATGGCGGTGACGGCCAGAGCAGCAATACCCACCGCGGTAAGGCGTGTCGCGCTGTCGGCAAACTGCTGCATGTACTGGGTGATGATTATCCCGGCATTATCCGGCATCAGGTTTTTCAGCAGGTAGGCTTTGATCTGGCTGGAGAAATCATCAAACACGGGAAATGCGGAAAACACGGTCAGTGCAATGGTTACTATCGGAACCAGTGACAACAGCGTGGTAAAAGTCAGGCTCGCGGCGGTTTGCGCGCAGCGATCCTGTGCGAAGCGTGCCGCGATCAACCGGACCAGGGCTTGAATGTCGTGCAAATTATTTCGCATGGCAGAATCTTTTCCCTATAATCAGGCAATGATAACCGACAAAGAAATACTTGTACTGTATTACAGCCAGCACGGCGCCACACGGCAAATGGCCCGGCTGATTGCGCGGGGAGTGGAACAGGTCGATGGCGCGCGCGCCCGCTTGCGCACCGTGGCCAAAGTCTCCGCTGTATGCGAATCCACCGAACCGGGCATCCCAGACAGCGGCGCCCCCTACGTTGAATTGCGCGATCTCGAGGAATGCATGGGCCTGGCGCTGGGCAGCCCGACGCGTTTCGGTAACATGGCCGCTGCAATGAAGTATTTCTGGGACGGCACCGGAGGGTTATGGATGAATCACACGCTGGTCGGCAAACCCGCGGCCTTGTTTACCTCCACCGGCACCATGCACGGAGGGCAGGAGAGCACGCTGCTGTCGATGATGTTGCCGTTGCTGCATCACGGCATGGTCATTGTCGGCCTGCCTTACTCGCAACCGGAACTGACCAGCACACAGAGTGGCGGCACCCCCTACGGTGCCAGTCATGTTGCCGGGATTGCCAATGACAGGGCGATCAGCGACGCCGAAAAGAAACTCTGCATTGCCCTTGGTGCACATCTGGCAAGGATTGCGCTCAAGCTTGCCGCATGAGCATTGCGAGACAAGCCAGATTGGTGTTGCGCGGCCACCGCTACGGCGCGCTGGCCACCCTGTCAAAAAAATTCAACGGGCACCCGTTCGGTTCAATCACCCCTTATCTGGCTGACCATGACGGCAGCCTGCTGATTCTCGTCAGCGCGCTGGCCGAACATACCAAAAACATCGTGCTCGATTCCCGCGTCAGCCTGATCACGCATGACCAGCGCGATCCCAATATCCAGGCGCAGGGCCGCGTGACCATGGTTGGCAATGCCCGTCCGGAAAACTGCCGGGAGCAAGCCGGTCAACGCTATTTGCGTTATTTCCCGGAAGCGGCAGCTTACTTCGGGATGCATGATTTTTCCTTTTATCGCATCGTCCCCGTTGCGATACGCTACATAGGCGGGTTCGGAAAAATCCACTGGATTGACATGGAAAGTTACGCAGTGGTGCAAGCCGGGCTGTTCGCGCAACAGGAAGCGGCCTTGCTTGGGGAACTGAACACGCAGCGGCGCGATATATTGCGGCAGATGCTGCAACAACAGCACGGCATCGATGCTTTCGATATGCAAGCCACCGGCGTGGATTGCGACGGACTGGATGTGCGCTGCGACGGAAAAACATGGCGGCTGGATTTTCCCGAAGTTGTACCCAGCCCGTCACTGATATTGGCGGCATGAAAAACGGACGGTCAGGGCCGGTTTCCCGTCCTGGCCGCCCATTTGGACTGGTTAGAGGCTATCCCTAGAAACGGAACCCCAGTTTCGCGCTGTAGGAGGGCGCATAACCGGTCTTGTCGTATTCCAGGGCAAGATTCGTGAATCCCAGGTTGAGATTGCCGCCCGCAAAGACTTTATTCTGGCGGAAGGATTCATTCGCCAATCCGGGTATGCCATTGGGATTGCTGTTGACCCAAACCGACCCTACCCCGGCATACGGGGTAAACATCGCGAACCCCTTGGAAATCGAGACATCCAGGCTCTTTGTGTTCAGGTCGAGTTGGTTGACCCCGCTCAGTTTGGTCAGGGCGCCACGGATGCCTATCGCGGGCTGGGTCGCGCTGCCTTCAAGTATGGCATAGCGCAGTTCCCCGCCATAAAGCTTGATGTTGGTGGTTGGAACGGCGGAGTAGAATGCGCCGACATCGATATTGAGAGGCAACCCTTTGGTGATGTACAGCCTGGGAGTAATCAGATCATTCAGCGAGCTGTTGGTGGCCGTATCCAGATTTCTCATTTTGGTTGAAGTTGCCTCCAGGCCCATATCAATACCCGTGATTCCCAGTGGCGCCGCCGGCGTGACTGATTTGTAGCTCAGCGCGGACCCCAGGTCTTCCGATAATATCCTGAAGTCGGACTGCGCAGCCGGCCCGGTAAAATTCGCCAGGTTGATGTTATTGGCTGCCAGCGCGGATTGTGCAAAACAGCCCAGGATGCATGGCCCCAGGATACATAGCGTCGACAAGCTTTTTTTCATGATGGTTACCTTCCGTGTAGTGAGTGGTATGTGCATAGTACCGGTGCCAGCATAGCGCAATCGGCATTGCAGTGTCCATTCTGGGCAATGCCGGTTACAACAAGCCATATACTGCGGTAAAGTGATAACGTATTTCCGGCGGCTCAATTAATGTTCCCGGGAGCACGGGGCTTCAGTATGAAAACCGAGGGGGTGTGATGGCAATCACAGACTGGCCTGAAGGCGAGCGCCCGCGCGAGAAGCTGTTAAAACGCGGAGCTGCCTCGCTGTCCGACGCGGAATTGCTGGCGATATTTTTGCGCACCGGGGTGGCAGGGAAGAGCGCGGTGGATGTGGCGCGCGAACTGCTGACCAGGTTTGGCAATCTCAGCCAGCTGGCCGCTGCCGGAGAGCCCGATTTCTGCCAAACAAAAGGCATGGGGCGGGCGAAATATGCGCAACTTCAGGCGGTGCTGGAAATGTCGCGGCGCTCGTTGCGCGAAGAGTTGCAGCGCGGCGATGCGCTCAACTCGCCCAGTGCGGTTCGAGATTATTTGCAGTTGCTGCTGGGCACGCGGCAGCAGGAGGTGTTTGTGGTGCTGTTCCTGGATACCCAGCATCGCGTGATTGCATCGGAGGAGATGTTTCACGGAACTCTCACCCAGACCAGCGTATATCCCCGCGAAGTGGTCAAGCGCGCACTGGGGCATAACGCGGCTGCAGTAATACTGGCGCACAACCATCCGTCCGGAGTTGCAGAACCGAGCCAGTCGGACCGGCTTTTGACCGACGCGCTCAGGCAGGCGCTGGCGCTGGTGGACGTGCGGGTGCTGGATCACTTCGTGGTAGCGCTGGGGAAAACGCTGTCATTTGCAGAACAGGGTTTGATTTAGGGAAGCGCAGAATAAGTCCGTTCGTGGTGAGTGTTTTCCGTTCGCACCTTCGATACACCGCGCTACGCGCGGCACTCAGGACGAACGGAAAATGTATCGAACCATAGTTGTGACTTATTCGGCGCTTCCATAGGAATTTCG
>DAICZN010000144.1 GCA_027311105.1 Gallionella sp. | reverse complement strand
GTCTTATATGGGTAAGGACGTTTTTAATAGAGTAACAAATTCGTTGGCAGTTTTCTTTTGTTTAACCTGGAATTGGCTTTGGATACCGCTGAGCGGCTTCCGCTGTTCCAGGCAATATCTAAAAGATTTGCTTCTGAATCACGCAAGCTGTGAATGTCTTGTGTTAATCCAAAAGAAGCCATAGAGTAGGCAGTAAATATGGTGACGTGACTGGCAAGAGTGTGCCATTTGCAGTCGTTCAAGGGGTGTGCAAGTATGTGGGCGATAAGGTCGGCAACCGGCCAGAAGCGGACATGGTTGGAGTTCAGTGCATGATGAAACCAAGGGCTGTAACTCATCTGAAAAGAGGGTGTAAATAGTTTTGTAATGGAATGGACGCCCCCTCTGAAAACATTAGACGCAACGACGAGATTCAGCAAATTGCATCCAAGGAAAACCTTCTTGTGTTGTATGCTAATACTTATGCTTGGAGGGTGCGTAACTAATAGCGTCACAACGATGATTCAACATTCATCCAACGTGAAGCCTCAGCTTCCAACTGCGGCAGTAGTAGGCAACGAATTAAAAGGATGCTCTTTCGCAATAGGCCGTGTCTACTTCGACATTCCGAATGATGATCCTGAATTGCGATTGAATATACCAAGTGCAGACATTGTTGCCTTGTTAGAGCAACGTCTTCGCCATGCATTTTCCAACGCCAACCTGAATGCCGGAAGGACACCTGCATTTGTAGTAAATGTTGCAGTGGTTGAACTTAGACTCAAGCAAAACTCTAGGTTTCAGCATCCAAAATTCCGCGTAAGGATGGAGGTCGCTAGGCCAAATCAAACACTAGTTATGTCTGGAGAGTTTCAGGCAGATGGCAGAATTGACTTAACGCTAAACAATACACCAAGCGTTCACGTACCTTGGAAAACCATACCACTTGTCGCTTTATCTGAAATGCTTCCTGCCACTGCTGTCGTCATAACAAAGACAACATTAGGTTTGCAAGAAGGCAAGACGACTGATGAAATAAACATCTATCCAATGTCATGGCTGAACATACCTATTGGAGGCGAAATTTTCCCGCCCTCTGAATACTTGCGGAACCATCCATTTGGAATTTATCCACTCGGCAGAGTGGATCTTAATGGCATTGCTGATCACATGATCACACCGAATTAGCCGTTAATTGAACATCCTCCCGGCAGGAATCGGCATGTCGCCTTTGGGTTATCTAAAGACCATCGGTATCACCAATTCCCATCAGATTTAGGTTCTGCTACTTGACGTGAAGCAGTCGCTCAAATGCTCCATCTTGAAGGTCGCATGTGTGTCGATGCAAGGAAACTCACGAACGTCTGCAAAGGATGGGTAGCTTGTTGCCCACTTGATTTTTAGATTATTCATGCCCTGAGCAACGCCGAGCGCAGGCTTGTTAGGTGTTTTCGGCGAGGACTGACGAAACAACTAGCCAATCCACGAAACTATCAAGGAACGGTGGCAAAGTGGCTGGCCACATCCCAACAAACGTCGTTGTGTAAGCATTGGATATAACTGTCGGGCTACCCCGGAAATTTCAGAACAATTTGAACACGTGCTGCGGGCGCATTGCGATGCGCCCCTACGATGCCACCCGCAACACCAGGCCCTTCAGGTAAGCTCCCTCCGGAAAACTCAGCAGCACCGGATGGTCCGCGCTGGCATGCAGGTAATGAATGATTTGCGCATCCACTCCGGCATCCAGCGCGGCGCCGGCGATGATCTTCTGGAACAGGTCTTCGCTGATGCCGCCGGAGCAGGAATAGGTGCACAGCAGGCCGCCCGGTCTGAGCAGCTTGAAGGCCAGCAGGTTGATGTCCTTGTAGCCGCGCGCGGCCTTTTCGGCGAACGCGGCGGTCGGTGCGAACTTGGGCGGGTCGAGGATGATCAGGTCGAATTTCCTGTTCTGGTCGCGCAGCGTGCGCAGCGCCTGGAATACGTCGGCTTCCAGCCATTCGGCTTTTTCTGCATCCAGATCATTGCGCATTAAATTTTCTGCCGCGATAAACAATGCTTCTTCCGATGCGTCTATCGAAAGCACCGATTTCGCACCCCCGCGCAGCGCATGCAGCGAAAAGCCGCCGGTATAGCAGAAGCAGTTCAGCACATCCTTGTCTTTCGCCAGTGTCCCGGTCAGCGCGCGGTTGTCGCACTGGTCGAGATAGAAGCCTGTCTTCTGTCCTGCCGCGACATCCACATTGAAAAACAAGCCGTTCTCGATCACCTGCACATTTTCCGGCAGCGCGCCGCGCAGCACGCCGTTGCGCGGCTCCAGCCCTTCCAGACCGCGAGAATCGGAATCGGAACGCTCATAAATGCAAACCGGTTTGCACAGTTCCTGCAAAATATCGGCGATGGTTTCGCGCCAGCGTTCCGGCCCCGCGCTGCCTATCTGCATCACCAGCACGTCGCCGTAGCGATCGACGATCAGCCCCGGCAGGCCGTCGGACTCGGCATGGATCAGCCGCATGCCGTTGCTGGCGCGCGCAAAACCCGACCCGCTGCGCGCTGCCAGCGAATTGCCGATGCGATCTCTAAAAAACTCCTTGTCGACATTTTCCTGTTCGCGCCACGACCAGACCCGCGCGGTGATTTGCGAATCCGGGTTAAAGGCCGCCCAGGCGAGAAACTCTCCTGCGTGATCGCGCACCGCGAGCGTGTCGCCGCCGGCAGGCGCGCCATCGACGCGCTCTACCGCTCCGGAAAAAATCCACGGGTGGCGGCGCAGCAGCGATTTTTCCCGGCCCGCCTTGAGCAGGATGGAAGGTTGCGCGGTGGCTGCCCCGGTGGCGAGTTGCGGCGCGCCGCGCGGAGCACTGTCCTGGTCGCTATTATTTTTTTCACCCGGCGACTTGCCGCCGGGCCGGGTGCGGTTACGAAAGTCCCGGTTTCCCCGCGAGGGGCGGTGCGGGGTGGATGGTGATCTTGCTTTTTGGCTGGTCATATTTATTATTTGGTTTTTTCTTTGCTTTTCTTTTTTGCGCGCGGGTGTGCCGCATCGTAGATCTTGCTCAGATACTGGAAATCGAGGTGGGTATAGACCTGCGTGGTGGAGATGCTGGCGTGCCCGAGCATTTCCTGCACGGCGCGCAGGTCGCCGGAAGACTGCAGCACATGAGTCGCGAACGAGTGGCGCAGCAAATGCGGATGCACGTTGCTGGTGATGCCCTGCTCGATGCCCCATTGTTTCATGCGCAGCTGCACCACGCGCGGAGAAATGCGCGACCCGCGCTGGCCCACGAACAACGCGGCCTCATCTGCCTTGGCCAGCTGGTCGCGCACCATCAACCAGGCCTGCAGCGCGGCAATCGCAAACCGGCCCAGCGGCACGATGCGCGTCTTGCTGCCCTTGCCGGTCACGCGCACTTCACCGGAACCGATGTCCGCGCGCATCTGCTCAAGATCGAGACCGACCAATTCAGCCAGGCGCAAACCGGAGGAATAGAACAGCTCGAACATCGCCTTGTCGCGTACCGCCCCGGTTGTGTCGGTCGGCAGGTCCATCATGCGCGCCGCTTCGTCCGGAGACAGGGCTTGCGGCAGGTTCTTCGCCGATTTTGGCGCGCGCAGTCCGACGCAGGGATTGTCGGCCAGGCCATGGTCGCGCATCAGGTAAGTGAAGAAACCACGCCACGCCGACAGCATGCGCGCCAGGGAACGCCCGCCCAATCCGCGGCTGTGCAGTTGCGCGATGTAGCGGCGGATATGGTGAATCCTGAGATCGGCCAGCGGCGTAGCGGCGGCCAGTTCGAACAGATGCGCCAGGTCGCGGGCATAACTTTCCGCAGTCAGTTCGGAATACTGCTTCTCGTTGCGCAACCACGCCAGATAGCCCTGCAAAAATTTCCGGTTGGGTCCTTCGACCCCGCCAGAGACAGTCGTGGGGACAGCATCGGTCATATCATTTCCGGCAGGTTAATTCCGGCATTCCATTTCCGGCATTGATACCGTGCAAGGCTAATGGTCAAGGTAGGGATGCAGCGCGCTGGCCACGGCTTCGGCGATACGCTGCAGGAATACCGTGCCCATATCGGGATAGAAACGCTGCTTGTCCTCGCTGGCCAGCACCAGCAGGCCCACGGTCTCGCTGCCCGCATGGATCGGCAGATAGGCATAAGAGTGCAATAGCCCGGCATGCTCGCCGAACCAGGCGGCGGTGTCGTGCGCGGCATGGTGCAGGCATACCGGCTGGGGCTGCGCGTCGGCGAACGCCAGCACTTCCGCGCTGGGCGGGGAGAGCTGCCACAGGCGCAGCGCAGCATGGGGTATCGCGAAGATGTCGCGCAACAGGTGCGGGATCATCTCCCGCAGGGTATCCAGATCGCGCGCGGCGAACAACGCCACGACGAATTCATGCACCTTGTACTGCAAGGCATCATTGTCCTGCGCGAACGCCACCAATTCACGCAGCCGTTTTTCCAGCTCCTTGTTCTTGTCGCGCAGCGCCAGCAGCTGCCGCTCGCTCAACGAGATCGTGCGCCCCCCGTGCGGGTGCGGCAGGCTGATCTGCGCCAGCATTTCGACATGCTCCTCGAAGAATTGCGGGTTGCTTTGCAAGTACTGCGCCACTTCTTCTGCTCTCATTGCCACTCCCTATAAATTGATCTCGCCCGAAAATACCGTGATCGCGGGGCCGGTCATCAGCACCGGCGCCCCGTCGCCTTCCCATGCGATGGTCAACACGCCGCCGCGTGTGGCCACGTTCACCGGGCTGTCGAGCAATCCGCGCCTGATGCCCGCCACCACCGCGGCGCAGGCGCCTGTCCCGCACGACAGGGTTTCGCCCGCGCCGCGTTCGTAAACGCGCAGGCGCAGATTGTTGCGGTTCATCACCTGCATGAAACCGGCATTGACGCGCTGCGGAAAGCGCGGGTGATGCTCGATGAGCGGGCCGAGTTCATTTACCCGCGCTTGTTCGATATTGTCCACCAGCTGCACCGCATGCGGATTGCCCATCGACAGCGCGCTGATGTCCAGCGTTTCGCCGGCAACTTCCAGCGGTTCGCTGGCCGTTCCGCTGCCGCCCTGAAATGGAATGCGCGCCGGTTCAAAAATCGGCGCGCCCATATTGACCGTCACCCGCCCGTCCTGTTCCAGCCGCGGACTGATCAGGCCACTGCGGGTCTCCACGACGATCTCGCGTTTGGAGGTCAGATGCTGGTCATGGACGAAACGCAGAAAGCAGCGCGCGCCATTGCCGCACTGTTCCACTTCGCCGCCGTCGGCGTTGAATATGCGGTAGCGGAAATCCGCCTCCTTGTTGCCGGGTTTCTCGACGAGCAGGATCTGGTCGCAACCCACGCCAAAATGCCGGTCGGCCAGCAGCCGCAACTGCTCCGGGCTCAGCTCTATGCTTTGATGCATGCCGTCCAGCATCACAAAGTCGTTGCCAGCGCCGTGCATCTTTGTGAACTTCAATAGCATTCGTTATCCTTCATCTCTGAGCAATTCAGCGTGCCGAAAACAGTCGGTGGTGTGGTCGTTGACCATGCCGGTCGCCTGCATGTGCGCGTAGCAGATCGTCGGGCCGACAAACTTGAAACCGCGCCGCTTCAATTCCCTGCTCAGCGCATCAGACTCCGTTGTGCTGGCGGGAACCTCGGCCATGCTGCGCCAGCGGTTTTGCCTGGTCTTGCCACCGACAAACTGCCAGATGAACCTGTCAAAGCTGCCGAATTCATCCTGCACATCGAGAAACTTCCGCGCATTGGTGATGGCAGCCTGCACTTTCAGGCGATTGCGCACGATACCGGCATCCTGCAGCAGCGATTCTATTTTATTTGCGCCATAAGCGGCAATGCGCGCCGCGTCGAAACCATCGAAAGCGGCACGATAATTCTCGCGCTTGCGCAGGATGGTGATCCAGCTCAGGCCTGCCTGCGCCCCTTCAAGGACCAGGAATTCGAACAGGCGCCGGTCGTCATGCAGCGGCACTCCCCACTCTGTATCGTGATATTGCCGGTACAGGGCATCGTCGCCTGCCCAGAAACAGCGCTGCCGGTTCATGACTTCCGGCTCATGGCGAGTGAGCGCCAAACTTCACCGCGTCGCGCCACATGCAGCGATTCATCACCACGGTGATGCCGGCTTCCCTGGCGCGTTGCGCGGCGGCTTCGTGTATCACTCCTTCCTGCAGCCAGAGGTTTTTGATGCCGAGTTTGATGCAGCTGTCCACGATGGCGGGCACATGTTCGGACGCGCGAAACACGTCCACGATGTCAGGCTGCCCGGGGAGGCTTTCCAGGTCCGGAAAGACCTTCTCCCCGAGTATCTCGTCAACCATGGGGCGCACCTCCGACACGTTACTGGCGAAGCCAGACGATTGCGGGAGGAGGTGCGATGCGGCCACTCCCGCACCAGAGGGCTCCGCCCCACCGTGTCGTGGCCGCACCGGAATGATGCGGTAGCCCAGCCCCTGCAATCCCTGCGCCACATGGAAGCTGGGACGCGCCTCATTCGGCGACAGACCCACTACCGCAATGCTGTGCACCTTGTTGAGCAACCGGAGGATTTCATCGGGATCGGGGTTGGAAAATTGCATGGCAATGTCCTGAAATGGGGTGCGGCTATAATAAACCATCGCCACACAAATTAAAGGGGTTTTACCTTGAGTGCGATCCACGCTTCCCAGTTGTCGTTCTTCGCCGCCCACGCGCCTTTCGACCAAATGGAGCAATCACACCTGCTGTGGATGCTGGAGCGCATGCAGCTTGCCTATTATGCCCGCGGCGAAGTGATCGCCTCGCCTGAACAGGGTGTGGTGGAACGCTTTCTGGTCATCAAGCAGGGCATGGTGCAGGGCGAGCAGAATGTCGCCGATGCCAGTGAAGCGGACGCATGGCTGGAGCTGTCGGAAGGCGAATGCTTCCCGCTTGGCGCGCTGCTGGCGCATCGCCCGGTCGCCAGCATCTACCGGGCCGGTCATGACACTTTCTGCTACGAACTGCCGGCTGCGGATTTCCATACCCTGCTCGGATTGAGCCCGCCGTTCCGGGATTTTTGCACGCGGCGCATCGCCAACCTGCTCGAACATTCCAAGCAGGTCATCCAGGCGCAGTTCACCCAGTCCAGCGCCGGGCAGCAATCGCTGACCAGCCCCCTGTCCGCGATCATCCTCAGGCCTCCGGTCACGTGCGCGCCGCAGGCCAGCGTGCGCGAGGTGCTGCAGCAGATGCACGACTCGCGCATCGGCTCGATGGTGGCGGTCGATGATGCCGGACGCCCGCTCGGCATCCTGACCCTGCCCGACGTGCTGGAGCGCATCGCGCTGCCGCAGGCCGATCTTGGACAGCCTGTTATCGGCGTGATGACCACGCAGCTGACAACCCTGCCTCCGCACGCAATGGCGCATGAGGCTGCGCTGGTCATGGTCAAGCAGGGGTTCAGGCATGTGCTGGTGGTCGAAAACGAACGCCTGGTCGGACTGGTGTCGGAAAAGGATTTGTTCGCGCTGCAGCGGGTGGGCCTGCGCCAGATCGGCTCGGCAATACGGCATGCGCAGAGCGTCGGGGAATTGCAGCAATCCGCCGCCGACATCCGCAGCATGGCGCACAACATGATGGCGCAAGGGGTCGCGGCAGAGCAGCTGACCCAGTTCATCTCCACGTTCAACGACCTGCTGACGGTGCGCATCATCGAACTGGAATTCGCCGCCAACCGTTCCGCGGTACGGGTTGAACAGCTGTGCTGGATCGCGCTGGGCTCCGAAGGACGCTTCGAGCAGACCCTGAGCACCGACCAGGACAACGCGCTGATTTTCACCGTGCCGGAAGGCATGACGGCGGACCAGGTGCGCGCACAGCTGCTGCCGGCTGCGCGCCGCATCAACGAGATGCTGGCCGTGTGCGGCTTCCCGCTGTGCCGCGGCAACGTGATGGCGTCAAATCCGCAATGGTGTCTGTCGCTGGAAGAGTGGAAACAGGTTTTCTTGAATTGGATCATGAACAGCACGCCTGATGCGCTGTTGCATGCCTCGATCTTTTTCGACTTCCGCTCGCTGTACGGCGCTCACGCACTCGCCGAGGAACTGCGGCTGTGGCTGACCGGAATTGCCGGCGACAACAGCCGCTTCCAGCACCAGATGGCCGAAAATGCGCTGCGCATCCGCCCGCCTCTCGGGCTGGTGCGAGATTTCGTGCTGGGCAGGGAAAACACACTGGACCTCAAGCTGAATGGCATCACGCCGTTCGTCGATGCGGCGCGCATCTTCAGCCTCGCCACCGGCGTAACCAGCACCGGCACGATACAGCGCCTGCGCCAAAGCGCTCCCATGCTGCATATTCCGGTCACCGAAGTGGATGGCTGGATCAACGCCTTTTTGTTCATCCAGATGCTGCGGCTGCGCCACCAGTACGAGGCGAGTGTTCGGCAGAAAGCGGTTGGCGCACCGGCATTGAATAACCTGATCGACCCCGCGTTGCTGAATGAACTGGACCGCCGCATCCTCAAGGAAGCATTCCGCCAGGCGCGCAAGGTGCAAACCCGGCTGGCGCTGAACTACCAGCTATGAAAAATCTGCTGCAACGCTGGTTCGCACCAAGGCCGCGCCTGAGCCCGCAACAGTCGGCACGGCTGGCGTCCTGGCACGCGCTGCCGGAGCCTGAGCATACGGCAACGTCCGGCCGTGCACGCCTCGTTGTCGTGGACGTCGAGACCACGGGGCTGAACCTGATGACCGACACGCTGATCTCGATCGGCGCAGTGGCGGTGGCGAACCGGAGTATTGCGCTGTGCGACAGTTTTTCGGTCGTGCTGCAACAGCAGGAAAGCAGCCGCAAGGAAAATATCCTGATACACGGCATTTCCGGTTCTACGCAGCGCGAGGGGATGTTGCCGGCCGATGCCTTGCTGGCATTCCTCGAATATCTCGGCAAATCGCCGCTGGTGGCTTTCCATGTTGCCTTTGACGAGACCATGATCAAACGCGCGATGCGCCAATATCTGGGTATCGCGTTCAAGCATACCTGGCTGGACCTGGCCTATGTCCTGCCCGCACTCTGGCCGGAGTCGAGGCACAGCCACCGCTCGCTGGATGACTGGTCGGCACGTTTCGCCATCCGCAATGACGACCGCCACAATGCAGTGGCCGATGCACTGGCGACCGCACAGCTGCTGCTGGTGGCGATCGGGCAGGCGCGGCGAACCCATGACACGGACAGTTATGGCGGTCTGCGCAGACTTGAGCGCGCTTTTCGCAACTCGCAGGAAAATATCTGAGTTTCTTCTCGCTTGCCGACACAACTGGCTAACTATTGATACTTCCATAATTCACGACACCCTTGCCGTCATTGCGAACGAAGTGAAGCAATCCAGCAAGACCAAGTTGCATTTTGTTTAACCCATCTGGATTGCCACGTCGGCTTCACCTCTGCCGCGCTTCGCTCGCAGCTAAAGCCTTGTTGCAATGACGAGGCATTCTGGATTCCCCGAATTCGCGGGAATGACGTGCCAGTTTTTGAATTTCTCCTTACCGCATTCCGCAAGATGTGTCACTGTCATCAAATATGGAAACCTCAATAATCCCGAGAGTCGAGCCACAGAACCCCCGGATGACAGCTAAAAAAAACCGCCGGGGATTTCCCGGCGGCCAGTTTGAATCAGGAATTTTCGAGCCTAGTGAGAAGCGCCCACCTCGGAACCCAGGCCGGTTTCGGCGCGAACCATCTGGGCGTCATATGCCGCCTGTTCTTTCTTTCCGCTCTCGCTGCTGTCTGTCACCGACGCGATGTACGCGACGACAAGGACCGCAGGCAGCACGACGAAGGTCGGGAAGTCGTACGGGAATATGGCAGGGCCCATGTTCAGCACCTTGGTCCATACCGTCGGGCCGATGATCAGCAGGCCGATGGAACCGAAGATGCCGGTATAACCGCCAAGCACCGCACCCCGCGTGGTCAACCCGCGCCAGAATATCGACAGGACCAGGATGGGGAAGTTGGTGCAGGCGGCGATCGAGAAGGTCAGCGCCACGATGTACGCGACATTCTGTTTCTCGAAGGCGATGCCGAGGAAGATGGCCAGGATGCCCAATCCGATCACACTCATCTTCGATACCCACACTTCCTGCTTCTCGGTCGCTTTGCCCTTCATGATCACCCGCGCATAGATGTCATGCGACAAGGCCGAGGCACCCGCCAAAGTCAGACCCGACACCACCGCGAGTATCGTCGCGAAGGCAACCGCCGCGATGAAACCGAGGAACAGGTTGCCGCCCAGGGCGTGCGACAGATAAACCGCCGGCATGCTCCCGCCGCCCTTCAGATTGAGCACGCTTTTGCTGATATCGGCGACATACTCGGGGTTATTGGCGACCAGCACGATGGCACCGAAACCGATGATGAAGGTCAGGATGTAGAAGAAACCGATGAAGCAGGTTCCGTAGAGCACCGACTTGCGCGCCGCCTTGGAATCGGTGACGGTGAAGAAGCGCATCAGGATGTGCGGCAACCCGGCGGTACCGAACATCAGCGTCAGGCCCAGGGAAATGGACTCGATCGGGTTGGCCTTGGCGCCGATAGGCACCACCGATTTCATGATTTCCAAATGCTTGGGATGAGCGGCGACAGCATCATTAAACAGTTTCGCAAAACTGAAACCTTCGTGGGCCATCACGCCGATCGCCATCAGTGTCGCACCGCCCAGCAACAGCCCGGCCTTGATGATCTGCACCCAGGTCGTGGCCTTCATGCCGCCGAAGGTGACATAGGTGATGATCAGCGCGCCGACGATGACGATGGACAGCTGGTAGGACATCTGTGGTACCAGAGTATGCAGCAATTGCCCGGCACCCACTGCCTGGCCGATCAGATACCAGATCACGACGATCAGCGAGCCGATTGCCGCCATGGTGCGAACCGGGCCCTGGCTCAGGCGGAACGAGACAACGTCGCCGTAGGTGTATTTGCCGAGGTTGCGCAAGCGTTCAGCGATCAGGAACAGGATGATGGGCCAGCCCACCAGCCAGCCCACCGAAAAGATCAGGCCATAGAAACCGTTCATGTAGACCAGCGCGGCGATACCCAGGAACGAGGCTGCCGACATATAGTCGCCGGCGATGGCCATGCCGTTCTGCAGGCCGGTGATGCCGCGTCCGGCGGCGTAGAAGTCGGTCGCGTTCTTGGTCCGCGTCGCCGCCCAGTAGGTGATAACCAGAGTGATGGCGACGAAGATCAGGAACATCACGATGGCGTGCCAGTTGAGGGGCGGTTCTGCCGGTGCGACAACAACTGCCGGCACAACGGCAGCTACCGCGGATTCGGCGGCATGCACCAGATTGGCCGCGAGCAGCGCGGCACAAGCCAGCAGCGCACGGAAAGCATTTTTAACAGGTTTCATTTGGAAGCCTCCCTGACAATTTCGTTGACGATGGGATCGAAGGTCTGGTTCGCGCGATAAACGTAAACCCCCGTCAAAATGCAGGACACCACGATCACGCCGACACCGAGGAGCATGCCCAGCGGGATCACGCTGTCGGCCGCAATGGGTTGGGTGAGGAAACCGGGGGCAAACGCAATCATCAGGATGAACCCGAAATACATCACGCATACAATTGCCGCCAGTGTCCAGGCAAATGTATCCCGCTGCTTGACCAGTTGCATGTATTTCGGATTTTTCAGTATTTTGGCGGTGATCAATTCAGACATGACGCCCTCCTTGTTTCGATATATTCCGGATTTCTTGATGGATCGGCTGCAATCGCCGCTGAGTTGATACCTGTATTTTCCATAAGTGACTCCTTTAGATTATTGACGTTCTAAGGACGTTCTATCGACGTTTATTGGCGTTCTTTAAAAAATTGCCAAATTGAAGTGTATATTAGTTCTGCGGCCTCCAGCAGAACAAAGTAAATATTATTTTAACTATCAATGCCCCTGACAATTCCATGGGTTAGCTGCTGAAAAAACCGGCAAATATCCAAGTGGGGCGCACGCCATGCACTCCAACCGCCACACGACCTGTGTCTGCCTCATCCCGGTCTCCTCTCCGATTCGTTCAAATTCAGAATAAAAAAGGAATGCGTCAGGTAGGAAAATCCGGATTGGAATGCGTTTATGTCAAATCGCCTGAGCCGTAATATGCGGTAGAATGCGCGCCTTCTGTACTTCATACACGCGCCCGTAGCTCATTTGGATAGAGTATTGGTTTCCGAAGCCAAGGGTGGTGGGTTCGAATCCCGCCGGGCGCACCAATCAAACAATGAGTTAGGCTGAAACTTTTCCACCTAACTCGTTTGCTGTAGCAAAAACCGTATCACTTCTGCGAACAACCCATTGTGCAAGATGCTCATTGGATAAGTGCACATACCTCTGCACCATGTCCGGTCCAGACCATCCGCCCAACTCCTGCAAAACGTGCTGCGGCGTGCCTTCCTGAATGTGCCAGCTTGTCCAAGTATGCCGCAGGTCATGCCAGCGGAAATTCTCGATGCCAACCCGCTTTAAAGCCTTGTGCCAAGCCTTGGTGTTCGCATGATGCACTGGTTTACCTTTGAAGGTGAACGCATTGGCCTGATGCTTGCCAATGCACGGTGAACCAGTGCAGGAAGATCTGCCGGTTCAGAAGAAACTCGCCGCCTAACGCATCATGCTACAGACAGACCATACACCAGATTTGACTATATCTCGTGTGTTCCAAAACAGGCCATTAAGGATGACGAATTTTGCAGCACTGGATTTGTTGTGTGTCACATCACACCAATATTGTCGCTACTTACCTTTTTTTAAATTGAGTGGTGAAGATTTCTCATTTTTGGTATCAGATAAGGGGTGGACGGGCGGAATGACTGCAGCGAGTAGCTGTAAACGCCCGGTAACAATGCCGCGCAGGGTGATCATCTCGTTTGCCACCTCCTGCAGTCTTGTCGCTGGGCCCTGCACCAGAATGACTTCCATCAACTGATCCTCTGTC
>DAICZN010000141.1 GCA_027311105.1 Gallionella sp. | reverse complement strand
TTCGTCAAACGGTTTCCCCGGCTTAGAAGCTGACTTGCGCTTGTAAAAACATGCCGTTCTGGTTGTTGCTGTTACCCACAACACCCGGTGCAACCGCGCCAAGATTGGCGTACGCCGCTGTCAAGGTGAGGTTCTTGTTGGCAACATAGACAACGTTCAAATCGTACGCTGAATTTTGATGCAAGACCCCGTTTGTGCCCGCCACGCTATTGTTCGGTTGAGCGCGGTACTCGGCGCCAAACACGACATTGTCAGCCGCGAACATCTCGACCGACACTTCAGGCTCGATGCTGTAACCGGTCTTGGCACCGGCGGTCGATCCGCCACCGAAACCGAGCAAACCCATCTGGTTGGCTTTGGATGCGCGCAATACTCCGTTCAGCAACACATTTTTACCGCCAACATTCACAATCTTGCTTGCCGCGCCGTAGACATCCGTGCTCGATGAGTCGACGCCCAATGCTGGCGTGAGTACATTATCAACCAGATTGCCTGACGCTTTCTTGTACACCATTCCCAGTGCAAATTGCGGCATCGAATCGCCCATATCGTTCAGCTTTACCTTCAGCCCGAAATTATCGACGGCATCTATGTTGTTATTACCCAGTGCGCTGCCGGTAACATCCAGCATGCTGTGCGCATAGGACACTTCAACCCGGTTCGCAAAGCTGGTGTTGGCCGCGACGATGTTTACATCCAGGTTTTGGGTGTTCAGATGGGAAATTGCGACCGTCGGGCCCGAGGAAAGCAGTGCCCACGGCACCAATCCGCCACCGGCCTGGCCGTCAACATCGGTTAAGGCTGCTTGCGCGCCAGACGCAAATAACATACAGGCTAATATTCCTGCACCTGAAATTTTCTTCATGATGACCCCCTCATTTAATGGTTTTAATAAATTGCAGCTTTTTTGCTGCTATTGGCAAATTGCAGTTGCCAGCGCAAATACTAAAACAATAACCATAAATATAAAATGGTTATTGAGCGGGTGTTGTAAAATAACCACATCCATCTTTTTGGCGTTTCGTAATGACTGAAACCGGGTGAGGTTGTATATAACTCAGGGATCTCCAGCAACCAGCCAATAAATGTATTTCTGATATACCAATTTAAGATATCCTTCTGCCTCACGCGGTATAATGCCATTGGATGAAAAATCGGTGTCGTAAAAGAGCTTGGGCAGGCAATGATACTTTCGGCCAGAATCAACACATACGGACAAGACCTGCTTCGCCGCCATGGCGAGCGAGTCCACAAAATTGCCCTCGATGCCGGCTTCACCTGTCCCAACCGCGACGGCACCAAGGGTCGCGGAGGGTGTTCCTTCTGCAACAACATTTCTTTCAGCCCCGATGCCGATACCCGCCTGGGTCTTGCCGCTCAGATTGCCAAGGCGCGACGGGCCATTGCACGGCGCACCCGCGCCCGCAAATTCATCGCCTATTTCCAGGCCTACACCAACACCTATGCCAAAGTAGAGGCGCTCGAAGCGCTCTATCTCGAAGCACTGAAAGAGCCGGACATGGTCGGGCTTGCCGTGGGCACACGTCCCGACTGCGTTTCATCCGAGGTGCTGGACCTGCTGGACCGTTATCGCGACCAGGGACTGGAAGTGTGGCTGGAATTGGGGCTTCAGTCCTCCTTTGATAAAACCCTGGAGCGGGTCAACCGCGGCCATACCTTTGCCGAATATCGTACTACCGCATTGGCCGCGCGACAGCGCGGCATCGCCGTATGCACCCACCTGATCGTGGGCTTGCCAGGCGAGACCGAAGAACATTGCCATGCCACATTGGATGCTGTGCTGGAAACCGGCGTTGACGGCCTCAAGCTGCATCCCTTGCACATCGTCAAGCACACGCTGCTGGCCCACCAATGGCGCAAGGGCGAGTATGCTCCGCTCTCCCGTGAGGGATATATAGCCATGGCCGCCAACCTGATCGAGCGCACCCCGGAAAACATCGTCTATCACCGGGTAACGGCGACCGCATCGCGTGACGTCTTGCTGGCGCCCGCATGGTGTGCGGAAAAATGGAGCTTGCTGAACGGCATCGAAATAAAGCTGAGGAAACGAGGCGCCCGCCAGGGCACCCGTGCCGGCACTCCCTTTGTAAACGAGGAACTGAATCATGTCGCTTGAACTGGTTTGCCCGGCAGGCAGCCTGCCGGCCCTGAAGGCGGCCGTGGATAACGGTGCTGATTGCGTTTACATCGGCTTTCGCGACAACACCAATGCCCGCGCCTTCGCCGGACTGAACTTCGACCTGCCGGGCACCAGCGAGGCGGTGCGCTACGCCCATGCGCGCGGCAAAAAAGTCTTTCTGGCGCTGAATACCTATCCGCAGGCCGCCAACTGGCACCTCTGGCAGGAGGCGGTGGGCAATGCTGCGGAAGCGGGCGTGGATGCGGTCATCCTCGCGGATGCGGGCCTGATGCGCTATGCCTCGCGTACCTATCCCGAACTGCGTCTGCATCTCTCGGTGCAGGGTTCGGCCACCAATTACGAGGCGATCAATTTCTACCATGAGCATTTTGGTATCCGGCGCGCGGTGTTGCCGCGGGTACTGTCGTTGCCGCAGGTTGAGCAACTGGTGCAGCACACTCAGGTGGAAATCGAGCTGTTCGGTTTCGGCGGCCTGTGCGTGATGGTGGAGGGACGCTGCGTGCTGTCCTCCTACATTACCGGCGAATCCCCCAATACCGCCGGCGTGTGTTCCCCGGCCAAGGCGGTGCGCTGGCAGCAAACCCCGCAAGGACTGGAGTCGCGCCTGAACGGCGTGTTGCTGGACCGCTACGCCGACGGTGAAAACGCCGGCTACCCCACATTGTGCAAGGGGCGCTTCGACGTCAACGACGAAACCTATTACGCGATCGAAGAACCGGTCAGCCTCAACACGCTGGAACTGGTTCCGGAGATGATCCGCATCGGCATATCCGCCGTCAAGATCGAGGGCCGCCAGCGCAGCCCGGTCTATGTGGAGCAGGTGACTAAAGTATGGCGCTCGGCCATCGACACCGCGACGAAAAATGCCGGAAGCTATGCCGTCGAACCCGCCTGGATGAACCAGTTGAACAAACTCGCCGAGGGTCAGCATCACACCCTGGGCGCCTATCACCGTCCCTGGAAGTGAACATGAAACTCGCCCTTGGTCCTGTTCTCTACTATTGGCAACGCGACGCGCTGTTCGAATTTTACGAGCGGATCGCCGCAGCGCCGGTGGATATCGTCTATCTCGGCGAGACGGTGTGTTCCAAGCGGCATAATTTCCGGCTGGAGGATTGGCTGGAAGTGGCGAAAAAACTCGCCACAGCCGGCAAGCAGGTGGTGCTGTCCACCCAGGCATTGATCGAATCTGAATCCGACCTCAAAACCCTGCGCCGCCTCGCGGAAAACGGCAGCTACACGGTCGAGGCCAACGATATGGGGGCGGTGCGCCTGTTGTCTGGCAAGCAATTTGTCGCGGGTCCGCATATCAATACTTACAATCCCCAGACGCTGGCGTTGCTCGCAGAATTGGGCGCGCAGCGCTGGGTAATACCGGTGGAAATGTCCAGCCGGATGCTGGCCGACCTGCTGGCCGGCAAGCCGCCAGGCATGGAGACCGAAGTATTCGCCTATGGTCGTCTTCCGCTGGCGTTCTCCGCGCGCTGCTTTACCGCACGCCATTACAACCTGCCCAAGGATGACTGCCACTTCCGCTGCCTGGACCATGCCTGCGGATTGACGCTGAAGACCCGTGAGGGGCAACCTTTTCTCGCCCTGAACGGCATCCAGACACAATCATCGAAAGTCTATAATCTGGTGGCGGAACTGGAAGGCATGCAACTACTGGGCGTGGGTGTGGTGCGTGTCAGCCCGCAGCCATTCCATACTGAAAAGATCCTTGCGCTGTTCCGCCAAAGACTGGATGACAACCTGTCGGGCTCCGAGGCCGGACAGCTGATGGCGCGGTTCATGCCGGACGAAGCTTGCGACGGTTACTGGCATGGCCGGCCCGGCATCGAGCAGGCCGGCATCTCCATATAGCCGGATTTTGCTCGGCCACGATCTGCCACGATACAAGGGGATAACATGGAACAACCCGCATTCACTTTTCCGCAACCCGTCGCCACACTGGTTTCGCTGCTGCCGGCCTTTCCGCCCTCCTTTGTTCTTGCCAGGATGCTCAACCTTGCGCTGGGCCGGATCATCCTCAAGCAATATCTGGAACCGTTGCACGGCAAGCAGATTGCGATCCGCGTCAGGGATCTCGGTCTGGTCCTGTACTTCACGATAGATGCCGATAGATTCATTCCAACCCGTTCCGGCAAGGTGCCGGATCTGGCTATCAGTGCCACCGCGCAGGATTTCTATTTGCTGGCTACCAGCAAGGAAGACCAGGACACGCTTTTTTTTAGCCGCCGCCTGATCGTGGAAGGGGACACGGAACTGGGACTGGTGGCAAAAAATACGCTGGATGCGATCGAGTTGCCGAAACTCGATGCTGC
>DAICZN010000139.1 GCA_027311105.1 Gallionella sp. | reverse complement strand
GGTCGAATCCACCCGGCTCATCTGGCCGGCGCCGATACCCAAGGTTCGGCCATTGGCAGCGAACACCACCGCATTTGATTTGACGAATTTGGCCACGCGCCAGGCGAACATCAGGTCCTGCAATTGCTGCTGGGTAGGCTGCTTCTTGCTGACCACCTTCACATCGGCCAGCAGCACGTTCTTGGCGTCCGGCGACTGCACCAGCAGGCCACCGCCGACGCGCTTGAAGTCGAACTGGTTGTGTGCACCGGACAGCGGCACGGTGAGCACGCGCACGTTCTGCTTCGCCGCGGTGACATTGAGCGCGGCTTCGGAAGCGGAGGGTGCGATGATGACTTCGACGAACTGGTTGGCGGTGATCTGCGCGGCGGAGGCTTCGTCGAGTTCGCGGTTGAAGGCGATGATGCCGCCAAATGCGGAAGTGGTGTCGGTCGCGTAGGCAAGCTGGTAGGCGTTCAACGGTGTGTCTGCGATAGCCACGCCGCACGGGTTGGCGTGCTTGACGATCACACAGGCGGGTTGCTCGAAAGTCTTGACCAGTTCCCACGCCGCATCGGCATCGCCGATGTTGTTGTAGCTCAGTTCCTTGCCCTGTACCTGGGTGTAGTCCGCAATGCCGCCGGGTATGGAAACCAGATCACGGTAGAACGCGGCACTCTGGTGCGGGTTCTCGCCGTAACGCATGTCCTGCACCTTGGCAAAGTTGAAATTGATCTGCGCCGGGAACGCGCTCTTTGTGCCGTCCGCATTGATGGCGGTGAGGTGGTTGCTGATCGCGGAATCGTAAGCCGCGGTGTGCGAGAACGCCTTCTTCGCCAGGTCGAAGCGCGTCGCATCGCTTACCGCGCAGTTGTTGGTCTGCATCTCGGCCAGCAAGTCCGCGTAGTCGGCCGGGTCGGTGACGATGGCGACATGCGCGTGGTTCTTCGCCGCCGCGCGCACCATGGTCGGCCCGCCGATGTCGATGTTCTCTATCGCGTCTTCCAGCGTGCAATCCGGTTTGGCGACTGTTGCCGCAAACGGGTACAGGTTCACCACCACCAGGTCTATGGTCGGGATGCCATGCTTTTGCAATGTGGCGACATGTTCCGGCACATCACGCCTGGCCAGGATGCCGGCGTGGACCTTGGGTTGCAGTGTCTTTACCCGGCCATCGAGCATCTCGGGGAAGCCGGTGTAGTCCGCCACTTCGGTCACCGGTATGGCCTGGTCGGCGAGCAGTTTGGCAGTGCCGCCGGTGGACAGGATTTTTACGCCCAGACGGTGCAGTCCCTGTGCGAATTCGAGTACGCCGGATTTGTCCGACACGCTGATGAGTGCCTGTTTGATGGCTGCCATGTTGGTTCCAATGAAGAATAATTCTTTTCCCCTCTCCCCGGCGCTTTCCCGCAAGCGGGGAGAGCGCAGCGAGGGGGTGGCCGGGCGAGCGAATCGCTGCGCGAGATTACGCTATTCGATGCCGTGCTGCTGCATCTTCTTGCGCAGGGTGTTGCGATTGATGCCCAGCATTTCCGCCGCGTGTGTCTGGTTGCCGCCGGCGTGTTCCAGGACCAATTCCAGCAGGGGTTTTTCCACGCAGCAAATCACCATGTCATACATGCCCGAACAGGGTTTCTCGCCGTCAAGATCCCTGAAATATTCCTTGAGGGTTTTGCGCACATGACGCGCCATGTCATTTTCGTTCACCACGAGATCGTTCATGCGGCCAATTCCTCAACGTAATGCAGTTGTGTGCCGCGCAGCGCTTGTTCGGCAAAAAATTCATCCACCGCGGCCAGTTGCTCGTCGGGATTTTCCAGTTGGTTCATGGCATGCCTGAAATGGGCCGAGCCGCTCAAGCCCCTGGTGTACCAGGAGATGTGTTTGCGCGCCACGCGCAAACCGGTGTGTTCCCCGTAGAAGCCGTACAACGCATGCACGTGATTCCGCAGCACGCGGTGGATTTCGCCGACTTGCGGCGCGGGCAGATGTTTGCCGGTTTCAAGGAAATGCCCGATCTCGCGGAACAGCCACGGCCGGCCCTGTGCGGCGCGGCCTATCATCACCGCATCCGCGCCGGTTTTTTCCAGCACGTATTTGACCTTTTCCGGGGTGGTGATGTCGCCGTTGGCGATAATCGGTATGTTCACGCTGGCTTTGACGGCGGCGATGGTGTCGTATTCGGCATCGCCGGTATAGGCGCAGGCGCGGGTGCGCCCGTGTATGGCCAGCGCCTGGATGCCGGATGATTCGGCGATCCTGGCGATGCGTATCGCATTGCGGTTGGCCTTGTCCCAGCCGGTGCGGATCTTGAGGGTGACCGGCACATTCACCGCGCCAACCACAGCCTCAAGCAAGGCCGCCACCAGCGGCTCGTTCTGCAGCAGTGCGGAACCGGCCATCACGTTGCAGATTTTTTTCGCCGGGCAGCCCATGTTGATATCGATTATTTGCGCGCCGTTATCCACGTTGTATTTTGCGGCCTGGGCCAGCATCACAGGATCGGCGCCGACGATCTGCACCGAAATCGGGTCGACTTCGCCTTCATGATTGGCGCGCCGCATGGTTTTTTCCGAGCCGTATAAAAGTGAATTGGAAGACACCATCTCGCTCACCGCCATGCCCGCCCCCATGCTTTTGCACAGCATGCGGAACGGACGGTCCGTCACGCCTGCCATGGGGGCAACAATCAGATTGTTCTTCAGTTGGTAAGGGCCGATGCGCATCTTTATTTTTTTACCCGGGGTTTTTTAGCCCGGGTTTTTCCGCGAGGGGGTGGGATTATAAATGAAACTGGCGGTTGCGACACGGTGGTGTGCAACACTTTTGTGCGCGAGCAACCGCCGCCGCCTTTCCCGCAGCGGAAGGGTCGCTGCATGGCAGCGGGGCACCCACCGGCGTACTCCTTGCGGGTGCAGCGGAAGGGTCGCTGCATGGCAGCGGGGGCGCCCGCCGGCGTACTTCTTGCGGGTGCACCGGATGCAGCCCTCACCCAAACCCTCTCCCGGAGGGAGAGGGTTTGATTGCCCCTTCCCTCTCTGCAGGGGGAGAGCGAAGCGAGGGGGCTTTGGATAAAGGGTTGGCAACACCGTGTCCGGGCGGCCACCATGCTATGATTCCCTTTATGAAATTTGACGTCGTGATCGTGGGCTGGGGGTTGGTGGGAGCCAGCCTGGCCGCCGCTCTCAGGCACAGCGGCTTGGCGCTGGCGCTGGTGGAAAGCCAGCCCTCGCTGATGCCTGACAGCGCGCGGAATGATCCCGGTTGGGATAGCCGCATTTACGCGATCAGCCCGGGCAGCCGCTGTTTCCTCGAACAATCCGGGGCGTGGTCTTTGCTTGATCCCGCCCGCATCGCAGCGGTCGCGGCGATGCGCGTGTTCGGTGACACCGGTGCGGAACTGGAATTCAGCGCCTATCAGATGGGCATCGCAGAACTGGCCTGCATATTGGAAAACCGCGCGCTGCAGCGCGCGCTGTGGCAGGTTCTGCAGCAACAGGAGAATCTGAGCCTGTTCCATCCGGCGCGCTGTTCTGCGCTTCGGTTTGACAGCGATGCCGCGACGCTCACCCTGGAAGATGGCCGCGCATTGCAGGCAAAACTCATCGTCGGCGCGGACGGGCGCGATTCATGGGTGCGCGGTCAGGCGGGCATCAGCGCCGCGCCTCTGGATTACCGCCAAAACGGCGTGGTCGCCAACTTTGCGTGCGAACTGCCGCATCGCGGCATTGCCCACCAGTGGTTTCAAGCGGATGGCATTCTTGCGCTGTTGCCGCTGCCCGGCGACCGGGTCTCGATGGTGTGGTCGGTCAGCCCCGGGAAGTCCGCCGAACTGCTGGCGCTTACTCACGAAGAGCTTTGTATGGAAGTATCATCCGCAGCGCAGCACACGCTGGGTGGCATGCGGGTCATCTCGCCGCCCGCCTCGTTTCCGTTGCGCCTGCTGGCATTGCCCCGGATCAGCGCGCCCCGCCTGGCATTGATCGGGGATGCGGCGCACAACATGCACCCGCTGGCCGGTCAGGGCGTGAATACCGGGTTTCGCGATGCGCGCCAGCTGGCCGCCATACTGGCTGAACGCGGCGCGCAAAACGATTGCGGTGCCGCGCAATTGCTGCGCCGCTATGAACGAAAACGCAAGGAAGACATCTATGCGATGCAGGCGACGACTCATGGCCTGAAGCATTTGTTCAATAATGACCAGCCGTTGCTGAGCTTGCTGCGCAATTTCGGGCTGTCCGCCACCAACCGCCTTGCCCCGCTGAAGAAATTGTTGATGCGGCATGCCCTGGATTAATCAAATGACCCGAATTACCTTAAAAGAAAATAACCAATGAAAACGAAGCAAAGCGAAGTTTCAGAGAAGGCTAATGCCCGCTTGGGCGGGCGTTATGCCGCAACTAAAATACTGATCATCCTGCTGCTGTCCACCCTGATGTGTTCGGCGCAGGCCGGGGAAAACGAGATCCGGCAAGCGCTGCAGAGCAGGTTTCCCGGTATCGGCAAGCTAGACCACATCGTCAAGACCCCTTATTCCGGGCTGTATGAGGTGGTCATCGATGACCAGCTTCTATACACCGATGCCCATGGCGACTATCTGTTCCAGGGCAATGTTATCGAAACCAGCACACGCCGCGATCTGAGCGAGGAGCGCCGCCGTGTCTTGTTTGCGATCGACTTCAACCAGTTGCCGCTCGACCTTGCGCTAAAAAAGGTGAAGGGGAACGGCAAGCGCAGGGTGGCGATCTTTACCGACCCCAACTGCAGTTTTTGCAGGAAACTGGAAAAGGAATTGAGCAAGGTCAGCGATGTCACGGTGTATTTTTTTCTGTACCCGGTCTTTCCGGGCTCCGATGAAATCGTGCGCAATGTGCTGTGTTCAAAGAATCCGGTCAAGGCATGGGACGATTGGATGCTGAGCGATATTGCCCCCGCGCAGGCCACTTGCAAGACCCAGACCGACAAGGTACTGGCCCTGGGGCAGAAGCTCAATGTCAACGGCACGCCGAATTTGATTTTTGCCAACGGAGTGCAGGCCCCGGGCTATTTGCCGGCGGCAGAACTGGAAAAGAATTTGAACGCAACAAATTAGGGGGGAATCATGAATCCTGCGGCAAACATTTCCCAAGACCTGCTGGTCAAGGCGCTCAATGAATCGCGCGATGGCATCATCATCGTCGATGCGCGGCAGCAGGATACCCCGTTGATCTACATGAACGGGGGTTTTGAAAAGCTGACCGGCTACACCTCGGGCGAGGTCGTCGGTAAAAATTATCATGTCCTGTTCGGGGCCGACACGGATCAGCCGGAAATAGCCGAGATACGCGCCGCGATCGCCAAGGGCCAGGGCTGTGTCGTCACGCTGCGCAATTACCGCAAGGATGGAAGCATGTTCTGGAGCCAGCTCAGCATCTCTCCTGTGAACAATGCCGAAGGCATGCTCACCCATTTTATCGGGATACAGAAAGAGGCCCCGGACAGGAAGCTGCTGGAAAGCAACCTGAACGCATTGATCTACACCGACCCGCTGGTCGGTGTCAGCAATCGCCGGCATTTCGAGGAACGTTTTGCCAATTTGCTGCACGTCGCGCAGCGCATACACAGCGGCATGTCGCTGATGATGATAGATCTGGATCATTTCAGTCAATTCAACGAGCGCTACGGGCAATCGGCCGGGGACGAATGCCTGCGCATGGTGGGCGATTGCATCGCAAAGACATTCAACCGCACCTCGGATTGCGTGGCGCGGTATGGCGGCGGGGAATTTATCGTGGTGTCGTTCTCTTCCGGCATAGAGGCGCTGCGCCAGCACGCGCGCAAACTGTGCGAACAGGTGAGCATGCTCAACATCCCGCACAGCGATTCCCCGCACGGGGTGGTGACTATCAGTATCGGCGGAGTCCACCGACTGCCGAAGCGGGATACCACGGAAGAAATGTTCATCGAACAGGCCAGCAGGGAATTGCTTGCCGCCAAACAAGGCGGGCGCAACCGTGTGCATGTTGCCGGCTGAGCGCGCTGTCCGGGTGGCCTGTTTCAGCAAGCTGTGCGGGTTGGATTTCAGCATCATCGTGTAATTGTCGGCCGCAATTAACCAACAACATGCCATCATTCTAGCGACGGTCGGGTCGAATGGCCCCTTGATTTGCCTGGTTGGGTTAGGCAAAAAATGCCTACCCGTGAACATGAGCAGGGCTGCAATGCCTGGCGGACATGGGATATTGTTGCCCGAAAGAATCCTGTGGTTCATGCCGGGGGCTTTGTGAGGTGTCCTGGGTCAACTCGGCTTTGCGGTTGTACTTCGACCAGGCAGCGCGGGCGATGCGCCTGGCAGGAATCCGCCAAACAGCAGGAATTGCCAGCATCAGTTCATTTTGCTATATAGATGTACTCATCCATGTTCAGTCATAACCAAATTGGAATAGCCATGGCCAAGCGCAGAAACAGCAAGCGTGATAATCGTGATAACAGTCTTGCCGGTGCACTAATGTATCTGCCGCGGCAGGTGAACATGCAATCGCTGACCCGATCAAAAATACTGGCGATGCCCGTGGCGGGCCTCATCGCAATGACGTTGCTATCCGGCTGTGCCGTCACCACCCAGTCATATCCGACAACACTGGTTCAGTCGGTTAATCTGGAGCCCGAGGCCTTGAAAACGGGGGGAATCGCCTTTATTACGCCGGGCACTGTAACAGGACAGGAAGAGGACAAACAAAATCTGGCGCTGGCGTTTACAGATGCTCTGAAACAGGCGCGCCCCGACTTGCGTATCGTCTCCTTGTCGGAAACACTCGGAATAATAAACAGGGACGGACTCGCTGAAGAATATAAGAGGATGTATGAAGATTCCCGTTTGACGGGAATTTTCAATCGGGACACTTTGCGGAAAATTTCCCGTCAAACCGGGGTCCGTTATATAGCCCAACTCAAACTTGGCGGATTCACGCAGACGACACAAAGCCTGTGGGGATTTCTTGGATTCAACCTGTCGATAACGGAAATAACCACCCTGAGGCTGTTTCTTCAGATCTGGGACGGTGAAAACGGCACGATAGTCTGGGAAGGTTCGCAGGAGCTGACGTTATCCAGCAACCAAGTAAAGCAATCTCCCGTTTCATTCAAGGACACTGTGGAGCGGTCTGCGCAACAGCTTATTGCACGCTTATACCCGATATCCGCACAATCCCTGGCCAAAACCACGCCTCAGTGAGCGGAATGCCTGCTTTATCAGGTGACGCTATCTACGGACCCAGCGGCGGTTCCGCGCCTTTGGGAAACAGCACCCACATCTGGCCGGTCTGTTTCATGCGCCCGGCCTGTGTTCCGGCCTGCTCGCCAAAACCCCAGAAGAAATCGCCGCGCACCGCACCCTTGATCGCGCCTCCGGTATCCTGCGCCAGCATCAGGCGGTTCAACGGCTCGGTGGTGTTCGGGTAGGTGGTGGAAAGGAACACCGGCGCGCCCAGCGGGATGGTGCGGGCATCCACGGCCAGGCTGTACTCGTTGGTCAGCGGCACGCCCAGTGCGCCCAGCGGAGCCGGCAGGCTGTTGGGCAATTCGCGGAAAAACACGTAGCTGGGATTTTGTTCCATCAGCGCGGCCAGTTTGTCGGGGTGCTGTTCCGCCCACAGCTTGATGTTCTGCATCGAGGCGTCTTCAAGCTTGAGCGCACCCATTTCGACCAGCTTCCTGCCTATGGAGTTGTAGGGTTGCCCGTTCTGTTCGGCATAACCGACTTTCACCATGCTGCCGTCGGGCAATTCGATGCGCCCCGAACCCTGTATCTGCAGGAAGAACAGATCAACGGCATTGTCCACCCAGAATAATTCGTGTCCCGCCAGCGGCGCTTTGCCGTTGTCGATCTCGCTGCGGCTGTAGTAGGGCACCACGCGATTGCCCTGCAGTCGCCCGCGCAAATGCAGGTCTTTCAGTTGCGGATACACATCGCCCATGTCTATGGTCAGCAGGTCATCCGGCGGGCCATACAGAGGATAGCGAAAACGCGCGGTCCTGACCCTGCTGCCGAAGAGCTTGGGTTCGTAGTAGCCGGTGATCAGCCCCTGGGAAGTCCCGTCCGGGTTGTATACCTGATAGGGCGTGAATCCCTGCTCAAAAAAAGCGTGCAGGGAATTGTTGTCGGGTTGTGTCATTTCGCTGGCGCGAGCACATATGGTTTGCCAGCCCGGCTTGTTTTTCAGCACGTTGCAGCTTTGCCAGAAGGCCGCCCAGGCGGGCTGCAAATCCACCGTGCGCCAATCCGGCAGCATTTCCCACTTGCTCACGGCAAAGGGCGAGTAAGGCGGGGCGGGTGCAGGCGCGACCGACGGCGCGGGCGGCGTGGCGCATGCGGCAAGAATAACCAGCACCAGCGGAACGGTGCGCCGTGCTGAAGTTTTTAGTCGCGCGCCGGAAAAAGTTTCAATGCAAAACACGTGGAACACTCAATACGAACTGTGGAATTTCCGCCTCGAACCGGGTGTCGTCCTCGGCCTGCATCTGATAGCTGCCGCGCATCGTGCCGACCTGCGTGGCGAGCACCGTTCCGCTGGTATATTCGAAACTCTGGCCAGGCTTGAGCAACGGCTGCTCTCCCACCACGCCCTGTCCGCGCACTTCCTGCACATGGTTGTTGGCATCGGTGATGATCCAGTGGCGGCTGATCAGCTTGGCGGTCAGGGGGCCGAGATTGGTAATGGTGATGGTGTAGGAAAACACGAAACGGTTGCCCGCCTCGTCGGATTGCTCCGGCAGATAATTTACCTGCGTCTGGACGACGACTCCATGTTGATCGATTTCTTTCATGCGCGGCATTTGAACCGATTTTCGCTTGTGTCGCAAGGGCTTCGCGGTGTTTTTATGCTAATCTTCGCGGGTATTTTTCAGTCAAGCCAAACATGAACGGTTATCTCAAACGCATTCTCAACGCGCGCGTCTACGACGTGGCGATCGAGACCCCGCTGGAAACGGCCCCGAATCTTTCCGCTCGCACGGGAAATACCATACTGCTCAAGCGCGAGGATATGCAGCCGGTGTTCTCGTTCAAGCTGCGCGGCGCATACAACAAGATGGCGCAACTCACCCTTGGGCAGCTAAAACGCGGCGTTATCACCGCCTCGGCGGGGAACCATGCGCAGGGCGTCGCACTTTCGGCGCAAAAGCTGGGCTGCAAGGCCGTCATCGTGATGCCCACCACCACGCCGCAAATCAAGATTCAGGCGGTGGCCGGACGCGGAGCGAAAGTGGTGCTGCACGGCGACTCATACTCCGATGCCTATCAGCACGCGCTGGAGCTTGAACAGCAAAACAAGATGACTTTCGTGCATCCCTACGACGATCCGGATGTGATTGCCGGGCAAGGCACGATAGCGATGGAAATCCTGCGCCAGCATACGCATGCCATTCATGCGATTTTCGTTCCGATCGGCGGCGGCGGACTGATCGCGGGCGTGGCGGCCTACGTCAAGAATCTGCGACCGGAAATCAAGGTCATCGGCGTGCAGCCGGTGGATTCCGATGCGATGTATCGTTCCCTGAAGGCCGGAAAGCGCGTCACGCTCGAGCATGTCGGCCTGTTTTCCGACGGGGTGGCGGTGAAGCAGGTCGGGACGGAAACCTTTCGGCTGTGCCGCAAGCTGGTCGATGAGGTCATCCTGGTGGATACCGACACCGCCTGCGCCGCGCTCAAGGATGTGTTCGAGGATACCCGCTCGATACTGGAGCCGGCGGGTGCGCTGGCCATCGCCGGAGCCAAGCTGTATGCCGCGCGCGAAAAACTGAAGGGTGAAACCCTGGTCGCCATCGCCTCCGGCGCGAACATGAATTTCGACCGGCTGCGCTTCGTCGCCGAGCGCGCCGAGATCGGCGAACAGCGCGAGGCGATATTGGCGGTCACGATCCCCGAAACGCCGGGCAGCTTCCGCAAATTCTGCGCGCTGCTCGGCAAGCGCAACATCACCGAGTTCAATTACCGCTATGCCGATTCCAGGCAGGCGCATGTTTTTGTCGGCCTCCAGGTGCGCGATCAGCTGGAAACCGGCGAACTGGTGCGCAGGTTGCAGCGCAACAAACTGGCCACGCTGGACCTGAGCGATAACGAGATGGCCAAGCTGCACCTGCGCCACCTGGTCGGCGGGCACGCGCCCGAAATCAAGGACGAGATCCTGTTCCGTTTCGAATTTCCCGAGCGTCCCGGCGCGCTGATGAACTTCCTCAACAGCATGAGCCACAACTGGAACATCAGCCTGTTTCATTATCGCAACCACGGCGCGGATTACGGTCGCGTGCTGGTCGGCATGCAGGTGCCCCATCACGACAAGAAGGCGCTCAAGACCTTCCTGGATACGCTGGGCTATCGTTACTGGGACGAAAGCGCCAACCCGGCATACCGGCTGTTTCTCGGTTAGGGCAATGCCTGTTTCGTTGCAAATGTCCAAGCAAAATATACGCAAAAAACTCCTTGCCCTGCGCGAACAGCTTCCCGCCGCTGTGCGCGCCGCGCACAGCGCGGCGATCGGCGCGCGCATCTGCAAGCTGGAAATCTACCGGCAAGCCCGGGCCGTGCTGGGTTACATGAGTTTCGGCGCGGAGTTTGCCAGCGAGCCCTGGATACGGCAGGTGCTGGCGGATGGCAAAAGACTGGCCCTGCCGCGGGTGAACCGCCACACCGGCGGGCTTGATCTGTATTGGGTGGCTGATTTGGAAAGCCAGCTGGAATCGGGGTTGTGGGGGATACGCGAGCCGGTAGTTGAACGCTGCGGGCGGCTGGACTCGCTAAATGAGGTAGAATTCGCACTTTTACCGGGGGTGGCATTTACCCGGGACGGGGCCAGGCTTGGATATGGCGGCGGTTTTTACGACAAGCTGCTGGCACGCCAAGGCAGCGAAACGGGCATGCACAAGCCCGCGCTGGTAGCCGCAGCCTTTGCGCTGCAAATTGTCGGGCAAATTCCGCAGGAAGCGACGGATGTCAAAGTCGAGTGGATCGTCACAGAGGCGGAAACGCTGCATTGCGCGGCATGATGCTGGCGCTCCCTCTTGAACCCTTCGGCGCGGCTCAGGGCAGGCTTGCCTGAAGGTTGACGGACAGGCCTCATGTTCCGGCAGGTTCCCCGCGAACGGCTGGATGAACAGCAGAGATTTAATTAGAGAGAGTAAAAGATGGCAACATTACCCGATTACGACCCGCAAGAAACCCAGGAGTGGCTGGAAGCCCTAGATTCGGTATTGGAGAACGAAGGCGCGGAGCGCGTCCGTTTTCTGCTCGGAGAATTGATCGAAAAGGCGCGCAATTCCGGCGCGGGCATGCCTTTCATCGCGACCACGCCGTATCGCAACACGATACCGGTGGAAGACGAGCAGCGCTCGACCGGCAACCAGGACCTGGAGCACCGCATCCGCGGCTTGATGCGCTGGAATGCGATGGCGCTGGTGCTGAATGCCAATCACGATTCATCCGAGCTGGGCGGGCATATTGCCAGCTTTGCCTCTGCAGCCACGTTGTACGATGTGGCCTTCAATCATTTTTTTCACGGCCAGACCGACACCCATGGCGGCGACCTGGTGTATTTTCAGGGGCACTCGTCGCCGGGCGTGTATGCGCGCGCCTTCCTCGAGGGACGCATCAGCGAGGAGCAGATGTACAAGTTCCGCCAGGAGTCGGAAGGCGGCGGCCTGTCATCTTATCCCCATCCCTGGCTGATGCCGGACTTCTGGCAGTTCCCCACCGTGTCCATGGGCCTGGGTCCGTTGATGGCGATTTACCAGGCGCGCTTCATGCGTTATCTGGAACATCGCGGCATGGCGCAGACCGCCGGGCGCAAGGTATGGGCGTATCTGGGCGACGGCGAGACTGACGAACCGGAATCGCTGGGCGCGGTCTCGATGGCAGGGCGCGAGAAGCTCGACAACCTGATCTTCGTCGTCAACTGCAATCTGCAACGTCTTGACGGCCCGGTGCGCGGCAACGGCAAGATCATTCAGGAGCTGGAAGGCGTGTTTCGCGGCGCGGGCTGGAATGTCATCAAGATAGTCTGGGGCGACCAGTGGGACAGGTTGTTCGCCAAGGACAAGAACGGCCTGTTGCAGAAGCGCATGCAGGAAGTGGTGGACGGCGAATACCAGACCTACAAATCCAGGGACGGCGCCTATGTGCGCGAGCATTTCTTCGGCAAATATCCGGAATTGCTCGAGATGGTCGCCGACATGTCCGATGACGAAATTTGGCGCCTGAATCGCGGCGGCCACGATTCGCGCAAGGTGTTCGCCGCTTATGCGGCCGCCAGCCAGCATACCGGCCAGCCTACCGTGATCCTCGCCAAGACGGTGAAGGGCTACGGCATGGGCGAATCGGGTGAAGGCCAGAATATCACCCACCAGCAAAAGAAAATGGCCGGTGACGTTTTGCTGCAATTCCGCGATCGCTTCAACATCCCGCTGAGCGATGAGCAGGTTGCCAGGCTGGATTTCTACCGTCCGCCCGAGGATAGCCTGGAGATGAAATATCTCAAGGAGCGCAGCAAGGCCATGGGCGTGGTCCCGCAGCGCAAGCCGGTCACCGAGCCGCTGCTGATACCCGGACTGGAAGCCTTCGATGCGTTGCTGAAAGGCACGGATAATCGCGAGATTTCCACCACGATGGCGTTCGTGCGCATACTGGGCATACTGGTCAAGGACAAGAATATCGGCAAGCAGGTCGTGCCCATCGTGCCGGATGAATCGCGCACCTTCGGCATGGAGGGCATGTTCCGCCAGCTCGGTATTTTCTCGCAGGTCGGGCAGCTGTATACCCACCAGGACGCCGAGCAGCTGATGTTCTACAAGGAAGACCAGAGCGGGCAGATATTGCAGGAGGGCATCAATGAAGCCGGCGCGATGTCGTCGTGGATCGCCGCCGCCACCGCTTATGCCAACCACGGCAAGGCGATGCTGCCATTCTATATTTACTATTCGATGTTCGGCTTCCAGCGCGTCGGCGACCTGGCCTGGGCGGCGGGTGACATGCGCGCGCGCGGTTTTTTGCTGGGCGGCACGGCGGGCCGCACCACGCTGAACGGCGAGGGCTTGCAGCACGAAGACGGCCACAGCCACCTGATGTCGGCGACGATACCGAATTGCGTGTCCTATGACCCGACCTTCGCGTACGAGCTCGCCGTGATCATCCAGGACGGCATGCGCCGCATGTATGTCGAACAGCAGGACGTGTTCTATTACCTCACGGTGATGAACGAAAACTACGCACATCCGGCCATGCCCAGGGGTGCCGAGGCCGGCATCATCAAGGGCATGTACCTGTTCAAGGGGCAAGAGACAAGGGGCAAGGGGCAAGGGGAGAAGCCGACCGTCCAATTGCTGGGCAGCGGCACGATATTGCGCGAGGTCATCGCGGCGGCGGAATTGCTGGACAAGGATTTCGGCGTGTCATCGGACATCTGGAGCGTGACCAGCTTTACCGAATTGCGCCGCGAGGGACTCGATTGCGAACGATGGAACATGCTGCATCCGGAAGCCCAGCCCAGGGTCAGCTATGTCGAGCAGTGCCTGTCCGGGCGCAGCGGCCCGGTGATTGCGGCAACCGATTACATGCGCTCGTTCGCCGACCAGATTCGCGGCTTCCTGCCCCAAAATTGCAAGGGGCATTACAAAGTGCTGGGCACCGACGGCTTCGGCCGTTCCGACACGCGCAAGAAGTTGCGCAAGTTCTTCGAGGTGGATCGCTACTACATCGCGGTTGCTGCTTTGAAGGCGCTGGCCGACGAAGGCACGATCAAGGCCGGCGAAGTCAGCAAGGCGATCAAGCTTTACAAAATCAATCCCGACAAACCCAACCCGACGACTGTTTAAGGTTGGGAGGAGACACACGTGGCAGAAATTAAACAAGTATTGGTGCCGGACATCGGCGACTACAAGGATGTGAGCATCATCGAGGTGATGGTGAAGGCCGGGGACACGATCAAGGCCGAGGACAACCTGGTGACGCTGGAAACCGACAAGGCCGCGATGGAAGTTCCGTCGCCCTACGCCGGCGTGATCAGGGAAGTGAAGGTCAAGGTCGGCGACAAGGTTTCCCAGGGTTCGCTGATACTGACTTTGGAGTGCGCAGACGTGTCTGATGGAACAACTGGCCATTCGACTGAGCTGTCAAAAGACGACAGCCAAGTCGCTGGTTATGCGCTTGGCAAAAGTGGCGACGCGTCGCCGCACTCCAAACCACAAGCCGCTCCGGCTGCTGCGCAGGTCATGGCTGCTCCTGCGGCAGCTCCTGTTGCGGCCAAGCCGGCAGAGAAACCTGCGGCAGCCCCGCTGCCGGCGCAAACAATGCAGGCTGTGGCGGCAAACGGCAAAGCCCATGCCAGCCCGCCGATACGCCGCTTTGCGCGCGAACTCGGTGTGCCGGTTGCGCAGGTCAAGGGCAGCGGCGAAAAGGGCCGCGTGACCAGGGACGACGTGCAGAACTTCGTCAAGGCCGCGCTGGCGCAACCGCGCGCTGCGGCAGGCGGGAACGGCCTGCAGGTGGCGGCGATGCCGGTGGTGGATTTCGCCAGGTTCGGAGCGATCGAGACCAGACCGCTGTCGCGCATCAAGAAAATTTCCGGCGCGAACCTGCATCGCAACTGGGTGAGCATTCCGCACGTCACGCAATTCGACGAGGCCGACATCACCGAGATGGAAGCATTCCGCAAGGAGCTCGGCGTGGAATACGCCAAACAGAATATCAAGATCACGCCACTGGCCTTTCTGGTAAAAGCGGTCGTGGTGGCGCTGCAGCAATTTCCGGAATTCAACGCGTCTCTGGATGCGGGCGGCGAGAATCTGGTGCTCAAGCAGTATTTTCACATTGGCGTGGCGGTCGATACGCCGGACGGACTGATGGTGCCGGTACTGCGCGACGCGGACAAGAAAGGCATCGTGCAGCTGGCCAGGGAACTGGGCGAGATCAGCGCGCGCGCGCGCGAGAAAAAGATTACCGCTGCCGAAATGCAGGGCGGCTGCTTCTCGATCTCCAGCCTGGGAGGCATTGGCGGAACGGCTTTCACGCCCATCATCAACGCGCCGGAACTGGCGATCCTCGGCGTGTCCAAGGCCGTCATCAAGCCCATGCACCAGGATGACACCTTCGTGGCGCGCCTGATGTTGCCGCTGTCACTGTCATATGACCACCGTGTGATCGATGGCGCCGCCGCGGCGCGCTTTATCGTATTTCTTTCGCAAGTGCTGGCGGATACCCGCCGGCTGGCCCTGTAGTTCCCGGTCTTGCATTCCGGGATCATTTAATCAGTGAACAAAAGAGCGATCGGTATTCCTGTCGGCATCCTGGGCGGTACGTTCGACCCGGTTCATTACGGGCATCTGCGTCTTGCCGAGGAAATGCTCGAGCTGGCGCACCTCCGGCAGATCCGTTTTATTCCCGCCGGCACGCCACCGCATCGCGACGTGCCGCAGGTCTCAGCGCAGCATCGCAGCGCGATGGTGCAACTGGCGATCGCCGATCAACCGGCATTTGTGCTGGATGAACGCGAAGTCAGGCGCGCCGCGCCGTGCTACACAGTGGACACGCTGCTGGAATTGCGCGCCGAGCTGGGTGCGGAACAACCGCTGTGCCTGCTGATGGGCGGGGACGCTTTTTTGCAATTGCATACCTGGCACGAGTGGGAGAGGTTATTCGGGCTGGCGCATATCGTGGTGGGCTACCGCCCCGGCTTTACGCTGGAGGAGCGTATCAACTCAACCACTTTGGCTTTGCGGTCACATTATCAGCAGCGCATCAGCTCGGCTGATGCCTTGTCCCAACAGCCGGCGGGGGCGATTGTCGAACTGGCCATTCCCAAGCTGGAAATCTCCGCGACGCTGATCCGAAGCCGCGTGGCCGAAAAACGCACCATACGCTATCTGTTGCCGAACCCGGTGGCGGATTACATTCATCAACATAATTTATACATCACATGCTGACTACTGAAGAAAAAACACTGGCCGTCGTCGCCGCGCTGGAAGACGTCAAGGCAAACAAGATCACCGTGATCGATACCAGCAAACTCAGTTCGATGTTCGAGCGCATGGTCATCGCGAGCGCGAACTCCACGAGACAAACCAAGGCGCTGGCAGACAACGTGGTGGTCAAGCTCAAGGAGCGCGGAGAAACGGTTCTTGGCCGTGAAGGCGAGGAAAGCGGCGAATGGATACTGGTGGACCTGGGCGAAGTGCTGGTGCACATCATGCAGCCGGCTATCCGCGACTACTACAACCTCGAAGAGTTGTGGAGCAAGGCGCAGGCGGCGCGGCCCAAACTGGCTCCTGCTCCAAAGCAGGCATGAAACCAGAAAAGCTTTTAGCCACAGGGATCACCGAGCGCACAGAGAAAAACCATCGGATTGCACTTTCTCTGTGTTCTCTGTGATCTCTGATGTAACTACTAGCCATTCGACTAGGCCAGCAAATGACGCCAGCCGAGCCGCTGGTTATGTAGCTTGAATTGAGGTTTTAATCTTATGAAGCTGATCATCGTCTCAGTCGGACACAAAATGCCGGACTGGATCACGGCGGGCTTCAACGAATACACCAAGCGCATGCCGCGCGAGGCGAGGATAGAACTGCTGGAAATCAAACCCGAACCGCGCACCACCGGCAAGACCACGGTGCAGATCATGGAAGCCGAAGCGCAGCGCATTCTTGCTGCCCTGCCGCAAAATTGCCTGCGCATCGCGCTGGATGAGCGCGGTTTTCAGCCCACCACCCGGCAGCTTGCCGCGCAGATGCAGGACTGGATGCGCGAAGGATGCGACATGGCGTTCATCATCGGCGGGGCCGACGGCCTGCATGAATCGGTCAAACAGGCGGCACAGCAAGTGCTGGCGCTGTCCTCGCTCACCTTTCCGCACGCCTTTGTGCGGGTGCTGCTCGCGGAACAGTTGTACCGGGCATACAGCTTGATGCACAATCACCCCTATCATCGTGAATAAAAACCCAGATTTGCGAGCATCCGCTTTGCGGATTGCCTGCTTAAACCACTTCATCCCAACTGATGGGACTACTAGCCATTCCACCAGGTTGCCAGCAAACAGCAACCAAGTGGCTGGTTATGCCGTGTTGCACAAAAATTTGCTTGCTTACATATCAATACATTTGCGGCGCGGCGCAAATTTTTGTGCGCCTTGCATTTGGGCGAACTTTGGGTTTTTTGAGTTATCCTTGTTGCCATGATTACCCAGCCCCGTATTTACCTTGCCTCGCAAAGTCCGCGCCGCCGCGAACTGCTCAAGCAGATCGGTATCAATTTCGAGATGCTGCTGATGCGCGCCGACTCGCGCCGCGACATGGCCGTTGATGAAACGCCCCAGGCCGGTGAGCTTCCGGAGAACTATGTCAGGCGAGTCTCGCAGGCCAAGGCCGAAGCGGGTTACGCCGCGCTCAAATACCGGAATCTTCCCGCATTCCCGGTGTTGGCCGCAGACACCACGGTCACCCTGGATGGCGAGATCTTCGGCAAACCGGGCGATCTCGACCAGGCTGCGGAAATGCTGCGCCGGCTTTCCGGAAAGGAGCACCAGGTGCTCAGTGCGGTGGCGATTGTGCTGGAGGGGCATGCGGAGGTTGCGCTTTCAACCTCCACGGTTCGCTTTGCCACACTGGGTGAAGAGCGCATCCGCCGTTATCTTCTGACCCGCGAGTATACGGACAAGGCCGGCGGTTACGGGATACAGGGATACGCCGGGGCGTTCATCGAACACCTTTCCGGCAGCTATTCCGGCGTGATGGGTTTGCCCTTGTTTGAGACCGTGCAACTGCTTAAGCATTTCGGTTACCCCACGCCATGAGTGAAGATATTCTTATCAACGTCACCCCGCAGGAGACCCGCGTTGCGGTGATGCAACTCGGGGTGGTCCAGGATCTGCATATCGAGCGCGGCAGCAATCGCGGCATCGTCAGCAACGTTTATCTGGGCAAGGTGATGCGCGTTTTGCCGGGTATGCAATCGGCGTTCATCGACATCGGTATGGAACGTTCCGCATTCCTGCACGTGGCGGACATCTGGGAAAACAGCCGCAATGGCGATGCGGCGAAGCCGATAGAAAAAATCCTGTACGAGGGCCAGGCGCTGCTGGTGCAGGTCATCAAGGAGCCCCTGGGCACCAAGGGAGCGCGGCTCTCAACCCAGCTGAGCATTGCGGGGCGTTTGCTGGTGTATCTTCCGCAAGAAGAACATATCGGCGTTTCGCAGCGCATCGAGGGCGAGGAGCAGCGTGAAATTCTGCGCGCCAGGCTGCAGGCTGTATTGCCGCCGGAGCACAAGGGCGGATACATCATACGCACCGTGGCGGAAGCATCGGCGGAACTGGATTTTGCCGCCGACATCGCTTATCTGGACAAGCTGTGGGGCAACCTGCAGGTACTCGCCAAGACGGCCAGTGCGCCGCAACTGTTGTACCAGGAACTCGATATCAGCCTTAGGGTGCTGCGTGATTTCGTCGGCCCCGCCACCACGCGCGTCCTGGTGGATTCCAGGGAAACCTACCAGCGCATGATCACCTTTGCGCAGGCCTACAACCCAGGCGCGGCCGAATTGCTGGAGCACTATCCGGGCGAGCGCCCGCTGTTTGACCTGCATGGCGTGGAAGAAGAGATCGAGCGGGCCTTGTCCAAGCGTGTCGACCTGAAATCGGGCGGTTATCTGATCATAGACCAGACCGAGGCGATGACCACCGTGGACGTCAACACCGGCGGTTTTGTCGGATTGAGAAATTTCGACGACACCATTTTCAAGACCAACCTGGAAGCCGCGCAAGTCATCGCAAGGCAGTTGCGCCTGCGCAACCTGGGCGGCATCATCATCTGCGACTTCATCGATATGGATACGCAGGAACATCGCGATGCGGTGCTGGAAGAGTTCAAGAAGGCACTGGCGCGCGACCATACGCGCATCAGCGTGAACGGCTTTTCCGCGCTGGGCTTGCTGGAAATGACCCGCAAGCGCACCCGCGAGAGCCTGGCCCATGTCCTGTGCGAGCCCTGTCCGACCTGTCAGGGGCGGGGGGAAGTGAAAACCGCACAGACCGTGTGTTACGAGATCCTGCGCGAGATCGTCCGCGAAGCGCGGCAGTTCAACGCGCGCGAATACCGCATCCTCGCTTCGCAGCAGGTGATCGACCTGTTCCTCGACGAGGAGTCGCAGGCCCTTGCGATGCTTTCCGATTTCATCTCCAAGCCGATCTCGATGCAGGTGGAAACACTCTACAGCCAGGAACAATACGACGTAATCCTGATGTAGGCGCGATCGGCGGCGGGTATCCCGGTCCGGCAATGATCACTTGGCGATTCTAGCCGCCTTGAATTTTTCCAGTTGCTGTTTGAGCCCGCGCGCGGCCAGTGCGTAGCCGCCATCGCTGCCATCGACGAAATGCATATGGTTGCCGTTGTAGGATTGCACCAGGCAGGTCACCAGGGCCTCGCGCGATTTGTAAATGCCGTATACCAGCAGACCGGCGCGGAATTGCGCATCAAGAAACCGTTCCAGCGCCGCCGCCTGCGCGTCGCTGCCGTCGATGACCATGCGCAGCATGCCGTCAAATTTTCTAAAGTCGGAGTTGTCGGCCATCTCCTTGCGGTACCGACTCCAGCGCACTTCCTTGGTATCGATGTTGCGCATAAAGAGATATGCCCCGGCCAGATTCTGCAACAGCATCCTGATGAAATAGCCCAGGCGCTTCCGCCACGCCAGATCCCGTGACCGGACGCGCCACTCGTGGCTTAGCGACATCGGGTTGAATGCCATATGCATGTGTGAGGGTTGCAGCGGATGATAGTTTGCGACATCGCCGTATATCGCCTGGATAGCGTTGGCGACAGCACGGTAGGTGCCGAGGTTGATCCCGGAATCACCCGACATCCCCGCCACCAGCAACGAGAGTTTGTGCCCGTTGAAACTGGGGACGCCCTGCCAGCGGCACTCGAAACCGTCAAAATTCGCCTCGGCCGGGCCATCTTCTTCCCGCACCATCGTTACGCCTGATGAGTTCGGCTGCTTGACACGCCTTTCCGCCTCGTTCCAGCCGCGACCGGAAAAGGCGGACTGGGTCATGTGCGGGGAAAGGCGAACCTTGGCCACATCCACCCAGAAGTCCCGGCCTGCCAGGTCGCCCACCCTTACCATGCCCGCGCGCAAATCAAGTCCAAAGCTCAGGCGGGACAGTCTTTGCGAGCCGCGCAAGGCCGAGAGCACGGGCTCGAGCAACACGTCGGGCACGGCAAAGGTTGCGCCATCACCGCCGAACACGAAGGGGATATCGATACTGCGGTCCACATTCACCAGGGCGGCGATGCAGGCCACGCCGACGGTATTGACTTTCTTGTAGTCCCCCGCCTCGATCGCCCTGGTCGACCCGACCACATCCGTGATTACTATCCACCAGTCTTCGGGTACAGGGGTGTGGCGGCGAATTTCCACGGCATCTGAAAATTTCTCGAGGGCGGGAAGATCGCGGTAGAAATAACGGGTGTCGGTCAAACTGGAATTCCCAAAAGAGACTGGGGTGTCTTAAAACGATGCCCGATTGCGGGTGAATTGCGTTGCCCAGTAATTTGTTCAGGCATTCGTTCAGGCAATTTCCGGATCGTCATCGGATGGCATGGTGGTCAGTGCCAATTCAAGATTGGACGCAAGGTGTTCGGCGTATTTTGCCGCTTCAAACAAATGCAGCGACGCATAGTATTTTGCCTTGGTCCGGAAATTGTCGATATCGGATTCAAGCTGCTTCCTGGTTTCATTTTTTGTCATCTCGGTACTCCTGGTTGGGCTGGTTTCAGCCAGCCCATCATTACACACATTCATTGCCGGGTGTGTTCGGATTTCGACCGGGCTTTGTGACGCCGCTGTTCAGGCTGCGCGCGGCGGGGCTGCCTGGCCTGCGCGTAGCGATGACCACGCAGCTGCTTGTTCCCGGCCGATCGCCGGCCCCGCTCCGGATGGTGTGCGGCGGCGTGCCGGCCATAGGCGGGGCCAGCCTGGCTGCCGCGAGCCGATTTCAGGCGCGTGATGCGGTCATCGCGCATCTGTTCAAGGCGGGTGCGGAAAAATTCCTTGCGCTGTTGGATACGCGACTCTATTCTCAGTTTGCGTCGCGTCCAGAAACCGGGTTGCTTTGCCAGGATATACGGCGCTACCGATCTGTTCCTCGGCACAAAGCCGAACTTGCCGGGAGTCACTTCCGTTTCGCCCTGCGGGGTTTTCAGAATCGTGGCGCCTTCATTGACCGTGTCATAGGTGCCGGGTTCGTCGCCGCCGGCCTTGTCGATCACGGTGGCCTCGTGGTCGGTGCCGCGGATTCCCAGAGTGGCGGACGGCGTGGTGATGCGGTAGGCAGAGGTGTTGTGCTTGCCGATCCAGCCGGTGATGGAACGCATCGCCCCCCTGAACAGCGACATGAATATCCTGTCGCCGGAACCGCCTTCGGCCCGGTACTCATCCACGCGGAATGCGGTATCGGGACGCAACGCGATTATGCCGCCGTCTTCCGTGACCAGATGCACCTCGCCGTCGGCAGCGGTATCGATGGTCTGTCCCGCGTAGACTTTCTGTCCTGCCGAGATGGCGCCGGATTTTCCGGTTTCATCCGATAAAAAGGCACTGCCGGAAATGGCGTCAACGGAGGCAAATAATTCCGCCGCATAAGCAGGATTGAAAACCGCCAGCACCGTCAGCAAGGCAAGAAAATTTTTCAATTTTTGACCAGAACATCCGTTTGCGTAATGTCGCGCTACAGTAAACTATCCCTGAATAAATTGGCAAGCCCGGAGGGCCTGCCTGACATGAAGCTATGCCAATTCAGTGCTTGCGGCAGCGCGCGCATCATACGGCAGGGCCTGGCGGGAAGTAAATTCTGCGCCGATGCGGCGGGTCAAAGCTGAAAAGCCAGCCATAACAACAGGCCTTCCGCGATTTCCCGCCACAATCCCGGCGGGTGGGCGCTGTAAAGCACAGCCGTGCCTTTCCGGCGTTCTATCCATCCGGCAAAACGTTTAACGTCCGCCGGTTCATAAAATGAGACCATCAATTCATAGTTCAGGAACAGGCTGCGTTCATCCAGGTTGGCCGAGCCGGCCAGCGCGATTTCGTCATCGATCACCACAACCTTGGCATGGATCATGTGCGGCAAAAACCAGATGCGGGCGCCCGCCGAGGCCAGTTCCCGCAGCGCGCGGTGCCGGGCGAGGTCGGCCAGGCGATGATTGGATTTTTTGGGCATCAGAAGATCGACCACGACCCCGCGGCGGGCTGCCAGTGTCAGCGACATCAGCAAAGTGGGGTTGGGTACAAAATAGGGAGTGGCAGCGATGATGCGTTTGCGCGAGGCGAAGAAAGCGGAGACCAGCAAGGTATAGAGCGTATCGTCCATCTGGTCCGGGCCGCTGGCGATCAGTTGCCCCATTGCGGTGCCGTGCGGCAAACCCTGGCGGAGCGGGGGAAGGGGGGCGAAATGCGCTCCCCTTGTGGCGAATTCCCAGTCCTGGTCAAACTGATGCTGCGCCTGCTGTGCCAGTGCGCCCCGCAGGTCAAAGCTCAAATCGACCCAGGGCCGGCTGCCGGGAGAATCTGTCGTGTCGCCTTCGAAATACTCGGCAGCAAGATTTCTGCCCCCGCACCACAATTTTTCTTCATCCGCGATCACCATCTTGCGGTGATTGCGCAGGTTGGTCCGTCCCCGCAGGGACGAGCGCAGCGGAGGGACAAACAGGGCTACCTGCACGCCCGCGGCCGACAGTCCTTTGAGGTTGGCCCCGCCGCCCAGATAAGCGCCGATGCCGTCCACCAGCAACCTGACTTTTATTCCGTTCCCGGCCCGCTGTTTCAGGAGCCGGGCTATCTCGTCACCCAATCCATCCCGCGCAAATATGAATGTGCACAGGTCGATGGAGTGCTGCGCGGTATTTATCATGTTCTCCAGCGCATGCAGTGCCTGGGTGCCATTTTCGTGGATGTTGAGACGATGGTAGGCGGAAGCAGCCGGAAGCGCCATGATGGCCGCGAGTTGTTGCGCTCGAACCGGTAGCGAATCCGAACCGGACGCTTCCTGTGTCAATTCATATCGCTTGGCCGGCGGCCGGTAGCTTGCCACCTTGCGTATGCCGAACATCAGGTAAAGCGGCAGGGTTGCATAAGGAAACAACACCAGTGCCGCGACCCACGAGATTGCGGCCGAGGGATGGCGGCGCAGGTGCAGGGTATGGGAGGAGGTGACGTATATGGCCAGCCCCAGCATTGCGAGCAGGCCGTGCAGCGCTATCCAATGATCAGTCAGGGTCCGGTACATTACAGTTATCCCGATTGCCCCGGCCGGTCAGGGATTTCAAAGCCCCAGGTCACTCAGTCCGGGATGCCCGTCCGGGCGGCGGCCAAGTGGCCAGAAGAATTTCCGCCCGGATTCCCCGATAGGCAGATCGTTGATGCTGGCGTATCGACGCATCATGAAACCCTGCTCATTAAACTCCCAGTTTTCGTTGCCATACGAGCGGAACCACGCGCCGGTAGCGTCGTGCCATTCGTAGGCGAAGCGCACCGCAATGCGGTTGCCGGAACAGGCCCACAACTCCTTGATCAACCGGTAGTCCAGCTCCTTGGCCCACTTGCGCTGCAGGAACTGCCGCACCTGCTCCCGTCCTTCGGGAAATTCGGCACGGTTGCGCCAGCGGGTGTCCTCGGTATAAACCAGCACGACACGGTCCGGGTCGCGCGTATTCCATGCGTCCTCGGCCATGCGCACTTTTTGCGTTGCGGTCTCCTGACTGAAAGGGGGAACAGGCGGTTTGGTTTCCATTCGGTGCTCCTGAAGTTGGTCTTGAAAAAAGGCCGGTTATTTATGCCGGATCAAGTATACGCAAACTGCCGGGCCGTGGGAGGCCAGACAATTCGGGACGATTGATTCTGTCACAAGCGCTGCTTTTCTGTAATGCGACTGTCATAAATTTGCTACACAATGCTTCGGGCATTACCGGTTTCAAGGCTGGCTTGCAGGCAAGTGTATCAGGATCAAATGCCCGCCCGGGAAAAGGAAATATCAATTCAATTCAGATGTTCTGTGTGTGCGGCATGGGCTGGAATGATATTTTCGGGTGGCGCATCAATCGCCGGGCTGGACATTTCTCGCCGCCTGGCCACGCTGCCAGAATGAACGATTGAATAAATTTTACATTATCCATCCGGGATTATTTCATGAAGATTGTTGGAAACATATTGCTGCTGGCATTGGCCATTTCACCCTGTACAAACGCCTGGGCGGACGCATCCAAAGCAGACTCAACAAGAACCCCCGGGCAACGGGGAATCCACGATTGTTCCGAATGCCCGGAGATGGCGGTGATTCCTCCGGGGAGCTTCGAAATGGGGGCGAATGATGGCGATGACAATGAGAAGCCCCTGCACCGCGTTACATTCACAAAGCCATTTGCCATGTGCAAAACCGAAATTACGCAAAAGCAGTGGAAAGTTTTGATGGGAAGCAATCCCAGCAGATTTTTCAATTGCGGGCCGGAGTGTCCGGTGGAGCAGGTAAGCTGGAATGACGTCCAGGCGTTCATACAGAAACTCAACGCCAAAACCGGCAAACAATACCGGCTGCCGAGTGAGGCCGAATGGGAATACGCGGCACGGGCAGGTAGCACTGCCGCCTATCCGTGGGGGAGCAAGGCCAGCCATGAGTATGCCAATTACGGCGACGATGAATGCTGTTTTGGATTTGTACAAGGCAGGGACAAGTGGTTGAACACCGCTCCGGCCGGCAGCTTCCCGGCTAACAGCTTTGGTTTGTACGACATGATAGGCAACGTATGGGAGTGGGTGGAGGACGGCTACCACGACAGCTATGCCGGCGCGCCGAATGACGGAAACAGCTGGCCGGGCAATGGCTCGAACCACGTCGTTCGCGGCGGTTCGTGGAATTTTGATCCGCAGTTTATCAGGGTGGCCACGCGCAGCAGGTTCGACCCGTCCACGCGCATGGGCAGCATTGGCTTCCGTTTGGTCAGGGTGCTTCCATAAAGTGGCAAACAGGCAGCGGGGATGCGCGCCGGCCTGACATAGACCAAAAAAATAAATCCCGAAAATAAATTGATTCTGGGTCTTGGCAACCCGCAAAGTGTGACGGGTGGCCAAAAATATTCAAACCGATAGACCGGCGGAGATACCATGCAATCTTATCAGGAACCGGGCGCGGCGGGATCCGGCCGCGAGCTGCTGACCTTCACGCTGGGCGCCGAGGAATACGCCATCGACATCCTCAAGGTGCAGGAAATCCGCGGCTACGATGCGGTGACGAGCATCGCCAATACCGCCGAATTCATCAAGGGCGTGATCAACCTGCGCGGCAGCATCGTGCCCATCGTGGACATGCGCATCAAATTCGGGCTGGGCCGGGTCAGCTATGACGAAACCACGGTGGTGATCATCCTGAACGGGGCGAACCGGGTGGTGGGCATGGTGGTGGACGGCGTGGCGGACGTGCTGACGCTGAAAGCGGAGCAGATCAAGCCGGCCCCGGAATTCGGGGCCGGCATGGACACCCGCTACCTGCAGGGCCTGGGCACGGTGGACGAGCGCATGCTGATCCTGGTGGACATCGAGAAGCTGATGACCA
>DAICZN010000083.1 GCA_027311105.1 Gallionella sp. | reverse complement strand
TTCAGGGCAAAGCTCTTGAATTAATTGACTCACACCCCCAGTTAGCAAGGCATCAAAATCAACATATTCAACTGAAAGGAAAGCATCATGGCAAAAATCATCGGTATCGACCTGGGCACCACCAACTCCTGCGTGGCCATCATGTAAAACGGCAAGACCAAGGTGATCGAGAACGCTGAAGGCGCCCGCACCACCCCGTCCATCGTCGCCTATATGGAAGACGGCGAGGTGCTGGTGGGTGCGCCCGCCAAACGCCAGGCTGTCACCAATCCGACCAACACGCTGTACGGCGTGAAGCGCCTGATCGGTCGCCGGTTTGACGAAAAAATGGTGCAGAAGGATATCGACATGGTGCCGTTCAAGATCGTCAAGGCCAAGAATGGCGACGCTTGGGTGAAAGTGCGCGACAAGGAATTTTCCGCACCCGAGATTTCCGCCCAGGTGCTGATGAAGATGAAGAAGACCGCCGAAGACTATCTCGGCGAACCCGTGACCGAAGCGGTCATCACCGTTCCGGCCTATTTCAACGATGCACAACGCCAGGCCACCAAGGATGCCGGGCGCATCGCGGGCCTGGAAGTGAAGCGCATCATCAACGAGCCGACCGCAGCCGCGCTGGCTTTCGGCCTGGACAAGCAGGAAGGCGACCGCAAGATCGCGGTGTATGACCTGGGCGGAGGCACCTTCGATATCTCCATCATCGACATCGCCGAGATCGAGGGTGAGCACCAGTTCGAAGTGATGTCCACCAACGGCGACACCTTCCTGGGCGGCGAAGACTTCGACATGCGCGTGATCGACTACCTGGTCGATGAGTTCAAGAAGGAAAGCGGCATCGACCTGCGCAAGGACGTGCTGGCGTTGCAGCGCCTGAAGGACGCGGCGGAAAAGGCCAAGATCGAATTGTCCAGCGCGCAGCAGACCGAAGTGAACCTGCCCTACGTGACCGCCGATGCAAGCGGCCCGAAACACCTGGCGGTGAAGATCACCCGCGCCAAGCTGGAAAGCCTGGTTGAGACCTGATCGCCCGCAGCATCGAGCCGTGCAAGATCGCGATGAAGGATGCCGGCGTGTCGGCAAGCGACATTGCCGACGTGATCCTGGTCGGCGGACAGACGCGCATGCCTATGGTGCAGGAAAAAGTGAAAGAATTCTTCGGCAAGGAACCGCGCAAGGACGTCAATCCCGACGAAGCCGTGGCCGTTGGTGCCGCGATCCAGGGCGGCGTGCTGCAGGGCGAAGTGAAGGACGTGCTGCTGCTGGACGTGACACCCCTGAGCCTGGGTATCGAAACCATGGGCGGCGTGATGACCAAGCTGATCAAGAAAAACACCACGATCCCGACCAAGGCCTCGCAAGTCTTCTCCACCGCCGACGACAACCAGAACGCGGTGACCATCCACGTGCTGCAGGGCGAACGCGAAGTGGTGTCCGGCAACAAGAGCCTGGGGCAGTTCAACCTGTCCGACATACCGCCCGCACCGCGCGGCATGCCGCAGATCGAAGTCACATTCGACATCGACGCCAACGGCATCCTGCACGTTTCGGCCAAGGACAAGGCGACAGGCAAGGAGAACAAGATCAAGATCCAGGCCAGCTCGGGCTTGAGCGAAGCGGAAATCAAGCAGATGGTGCAGGACGCCGAGATCCACGCCGAAGATGACCGCAAGGCACTGGAACTGGTGACCGCGCGCAACCAGCTCGATTCACTGATCCACTCCACGCACAAGTCGCTGAAGGAATATGGCGACCACCTGAATGCAGAGGAAAAGACAGCCGTCGAGAACGCGTTGAAGGAGGCAGAAGAAGCGGTCAAGACCGACGACAAGGACGCCATCACGGCCAAGGCCGAAACGCTGTCCACGGCGGCGCAAAAACTCGGTGAAAAGATGTACGCAGCCGAACAGGCCAAGGCGCAAGCCGGTGAAGCCGGTGCCACCTCCGGCGCTGAAGCGAAGAAGGATGAAGGCGACGTGGTGGATGCGGAATTCACCGAAGTCAAGGACGAAAAGAAGTAAGCGACCGAAGGCTGGAGGCTGGAGATTGAAAACCTCCGGCCTTTTTCGTGTTCCAATCTCCTGCTAATTTAACCAGTCACTCAGTTCCAGAACATGGCAAAAAAAGACTACTACGAAATCCTCGGCATCAACCGCGATGCGTCGGACGAAGAAATCAAAAAGGCTTATCGCAAGCTGGCGATGAAGCATCACCCCGACCGCAATCCCGACAATCCGAAGTCCGAGGAACATTTCAAGGAAGCCAAGGAGGCTTATGAAATACTGAGCGACGGGCAAAAGCGTGCCGCTTATGACCAGCATGGCCATGCCGCATTTGAATCCGGCGGCATGGGCGGAGGCAGCCCGTTCGGCGCGGGAGGTGCGGGGGCGGGCTTTGATTTTTCCGACATCTTCGGCGACATCTTCGGTGGCGGGCGCGGCGGCGGCGGACGCAGCAATATGCAGCGCGGCGCAGACCTGCGCTACAACCTCGAGATCACCCTCGAACAAGCCGCACGCGGCACCGAAACAAAAATCCGCATACCCGCGATGGAGGAATGCGCGACATGCCATGGTTCGGGCGCCAAGCCGGGAACAGCCCCGACCACCTGCACGACCTGCGCGGGACATGGCCAGGTACGCATGCAGCAGGGGTTCTTTTCGATCCAGCAGACCTGCCCGCGCTGTCACGGCACCGGCAAGATGGTTGCCTCGCCGTGCAAGGACTGTAATGGCAACGGACGCATCAAGCAGCACAAGACCCTGTCGGTGAAAATCCCGCCCGGCGTGGATAACGAGGACCGCATCCGCCTGTCCGGGGAAGGAGAACACGGCGCGAATGGCGGGCCTGCCGGCGACCTGTATGTGGTGATCAACATCAAGCCGCACGCGGTATTCCAGCGCGACCACAACGACCTGCATTGCGAGATGCCGATCAGTTTCAGCACTGCCGCGCTCGGTGGTTCCATCGAGATCCCCACGCTGGACGGAGTGGCCACAATCAAGATCCCGGCCGAAACGCAGAGCGGAAAAATATTCAGGTTGCGCGGCAAGGGTATCAAGGGGGTGCGCAGCGCGAGCCACGGCGACCTGCATTGCCATGTGGCTATCGAAACCCCGGTCAACCTGACCGAGCGGCAGAAAGAGCTGCTGCGCGAGTTCGAGGCCATCAACGAAAATGACAGCGAACGCCACAACCCCCGGGCAAAGTCATGGATGAACAAGGTAAAGGACTTTTTTGCCGGATGATTGCCGGACTGGCAAGCGTGAGTGATGACACCTGTCATCCTGAAAAAATTAGTTAGCCACAGAGAACACAGAGTTCACAGAGGAAAAACAACAATTGGTTGCTGTAAATATTGACTTCTCCCATCAGGTGAACCGGAAAAACAGGTGGAACCTGCTTCATCCTGTGGCTTGAATTGCGGTTTTTGGGATCTTTTTAGCCGCCGCGATCTGGCCGGATATCCAATCCTGAATTACAATCCCTGACCATGACACGACTGAAAGCATTTTCCCTGCACCTGTTCATCAGCGCGGCCATAGCGGCATCGGTGGTCGCGCTGATGTTGCTGCTATGGTACAGACCGCCATTTTTCTCCGCGCTTGGAGGGCAGCATGTGTTGCTGGTCCTGCTCGGGGTCGACGTAACGGTGGGGCCTCTTTTCACGCTGCTGATCTTCAATTCCCTGAAGAGCCGCAGGGCGCTGACTTTCGATTTGTCGGTGATCGCGATACTGCAGGCTGCGGCGCTGGTCTACGGCATGAGTGTGGTGTTTCAGGCACGGCCGGTATTCATGGTGTTCAGCAGGGATTCTTTCGACCTGGTTACCGCCAACATGTTAAGCAAAGAGGATATCGCCAAAGCCAAAAATCCGGAATACCGTTCGCTTCCGCTCACCGGCCCGGTATATGTTTACTCGGAAATGCCCGCCGATATCAAAGAGCGCAACGAAGTGGTACTGGGCGCATTTTCCGGGAAGGATTTGCCGCAGTTTCCGCAATACTACATGCCGTACGACGAGCATATGGCCGCTGCCGGCCGTGCCGCGATGTCCATTGCAGAACTGAAGAAACAGAATCCCGGGCGCAGTGCCGATATCGATGATTCGGTACGCGCCAGCGGGAGAGCAGAATCGGATGTTGGTTTTCTGCCGCTGCGTGCCAAATACCATGACGAGGCTGTCCTGGTGGGGAAAAGTGACGGCCGGATACTTTCACTATTGCGGATGCAGCCCTGGCAGCCCAGCATATTCGTTCCGCCGCAAAAAAAGTAACGGTCTTCCCGGGAACAGCGTTAATTTCAGGAGCGGGGCGGCATCAAATCCCGCCTGTCTGTACCCGTTGCCGCACATGGAAAAGTTTCAAGCCTTGACTGCGAACCTTTTCGAGCAATTGTTCTGCAAGCGCATCATCAACTATAAACTCGACCTTGACCGCGAGTTCGCCCGCCAACTCGAAAAAAGTATCTTCGTGCATGCGCCCATGCCGGCCGAATCCGGCAATCGCGCGAAATGCCGAACCTCCGTGCACCCCCAGCGACCTGGCCTCTTCCAGCAACCACTCATACATGGGCATGCCGGCATGGTGCTGTTTTTCACTGGTATAAAACGAAAGCAAATTCACGATTGCGCTCCTATGCGTGGTGCAGCCATTTGAAAGTCTGTATCCCCAGCACAGTCATCAGCAGCGAGCCGCCCAGATGGCCGACGATGATCGCCGATCCCCACGCATACTGTCCGCGCAGCAACAGCGTTACCGTCTCTGCCGAGAACGTGGAAAAAGTGGTCAGTCCGCCGAGAAAGCCGGTAATGATGAGCAGCCGCCATTCCGGCGACAACCCCGGATATTGCGTAAAAAAGGCCACCGCGAGGCCGATCAGGTAGCCGCCAATCAAATTGGCGGACAGTGTGCCCAGCGGCAGTTCCGGCAGCACAGGATTAAACCACAGTCCCAAACCCCAGCGCAGCCATGCGCCCAATGCCGCGCCTGCACCAATTGCAAGAAAAGCGTAAAACATCACCATGACCCCGTAAGTATCGTTTCATCCATGCATGACATGCGCATCATTCTACAACACGCACCAGCGCAAACCCCCCGCCCGGCGTGCGAAAATTGGTGGTCTGTCCCTGGTACAGTCGCGCGGCCACCAGCTGGATCTGGCCTTCATACACATAACAGCGCACATCGTACTTGAGCGCAACCGCCCCGGCGGCGTCCAGGCATACCGCGCGTGCGCCCGGCTGCACCAGTTTTTGCGCGACATAATCTCCATGCAATATCTCGCCGAACACGCGCCTGGTCACTTTCGCACCGCTGTAGGCGCCCTTGCCCCCGTAGCCGTCGCCGGGCTTGAAAAACCATTGTTTGCGTTCCTTCCACAACCAATCTTCCATGTCCGGATGTACTGAAACAGTACCCGGAATACCGGCATACAAAACGGAGATGTCGTCTTCGTTCACGCCCAGTGCGCGCAATCCGTCCACATCGCTCAATCGCACCAGGTTGCGCTTGTCCGCGTATCGCGCATAGGCATGCGGATGCGGCGTCAGCACCACACGCCCGTCCAGGTATGCCTGACGCAATACAGGATATTTTTGCAGGGAAAAGTCCGTCAGGCGGTTGTAAACCATATCGATCTTTTCATAGCCGAAGTACAGGCCGTCTTCACGCAACTGCAATGCCGAGGGGTCGGCGATATGCACGGCAATCCCCGCGCTTTCAATCCATTTTTTTGCCAGCAGGAATTCCGGGTACAGGTATTGATCTTCCGGTTGCTGGTCGACGATGGCGACCGTTTTGAACGGCGCGGAGCCGCGTTCCAAGCGCCATTCGTTGCGGAACATCGCCAGAATTGATGCTTCAAGGTTTTCAACGGCGGCTGTTTTGCCCGGCAGGTCGGCGCCGCGCTGGCTGTCGATCAAGAGCTGGTTCAGGAAAGCGCCGCCCGCATTGGTATTGATTTCGATCAGGTGTGCGCCCTGCTGGTCAAGATGAAAGTCATAGCCTAAAAACACGCCCTTGGCGACGGGCGGGGTTTCAGCGCCTGCCGCCTGCCACCCGGCAAGTGCCACCACTTTTTCCACCGCCGAAATCACCTCGTACATTGCGCGCAACTGAAAAGTGGAGATGAACAGCGGCACAGCGGCAAACAGATACGGGCAGCGCTCTTTGACCAGCTCGTGCCAAGACTCGCCCTGCACCTGCATGGCCTGCCCCAAAGCAGCCTGGTCCAGCCTGGCTGCATCGCAATCCGCATTGAGTCGATCTGCCTCGTCCACTACAACCCCAGCATCTTTTGTTTCAGGTCCGGTTGGGCGGGTTTGTCGCCCAGCCATATCTTGAACAGCGCGCGATTGAACACCTCACCGGGAATATTGCCTTTCAGTGCCCCGTTCACGATGATCCGCGTGCCGTAATCAGGGAGATAATCCAGTGCCACCACATCGCCCTCCCTGACCTCTCCCACTGCATGAAAGATCGCCGTCAGTTCCCTGAGCTGCGGCTCCAGTGCCTGCATCTCGGCGGGAGTATGGTTCGCGCTCATCACCTCGCTGAACGCATGCAGCATTTTATCATCGCTCAATTCGCGCAGGATATGCAACTCGATTCTCTTCTCGCCGGGCTGATCCAGCGCAACCTCCGCCACATGGGTCTTCTCGGCCAGATAAAGCGCCGCGACATACACCCTGAAGAAAAATTTGGTGCGCAAACCCGCGCCGTTCAGCACCAGATTACGGCTGCCGAGATGGATGCTGTCCGCCAGCTTCACGCCGGACACTTCCATAGCGCCGGCGTTCCAGCTCAGCAACACGCAGGTAATAAGCATCATCAGTTTTTTCATTTCAACCTCTTTCAAAATATCCGGCAGCATTGGAAAGCGTCGCGAGCACCGCCAGGACAAGGCGCGGGAAGGCGAAAAACCGGAGTGTGCAAATAGTCTGCCGCCTTGCGGCCCCGGATTTTGAGCCGTCGAGCAACACAGTCATGGCGGTGCGCAGTAGCTTTACAATGACTCGAAGATACCCGCCGCCCCCATGCCGGTCCCTATGCACATCGTCACCATGCCGTATTTCAGCTTGCGCCGGCGCAGGCCGTGCAGCAAAGTTGCCACGCGGATCGCGCCGGTCGCGCCCAGCGGATGGCCGCGCGCGATCGCGCCGCCCAGCGGATTGACGATCTTCGGGTCCAGGCCGACATCATGAATCACCGCCAGCGACTGCGCGGCAAAAGCCTCGTTGAGCTCTATCCAGCCGATGTCGTCGAGCTTCAGCCCGACCTGTTTCAGCACGCGCGGTATCGCTTCCTTGGGGCCTATGCCCATGATCTCCGGCGGCACGCCGGCCACGGTGTAGCCGACAAAGCGGCCTATCGGCGTCAGGTTGTAGCGTTTCAGCGCGGCCTCGGAACACAGCAGCACCGCGCCCGCGCCGTCGGACATCTGTGAACTGTTGCCCGCCGTGACCGAACCGCGTTGCGCGAACACCGTCTTCAGTTTCGCCAGCACCGCAAGGGAAGTGTCGGCACGCGGCCCCTCGTCCTGCGTCGCATCACGCCTGGCAACGCGCACCCCGCGGCTTGCCAGGTCGGGCGCGTGTTCGGCTATTCCGTACGGCGTGATCTCGTCTTTAAACTCGCCATTGTTGATCGCGGCGATGGCGCGTTCGTGGCTCTGCAGCGCGAACGCGTCCTGCGCCTCGCGCGATACTTTCCAGCGTTCCGCAACCTTTTCCGCGGTGATGCCCATGCCGAATGCGATGCCGAGATTCTCGTCATGCGCGAAAATTTCCGGGTTGAACGCGACCTTGTTGCCCATCATCGGCACCATGCTCATGCTCTCGGTGCCCGCCGCGATCATCACGTCCGCCTCGCCCAGCCGGATGCGGTCCGCCGCCATCGCCACCGCCTGCAGGCCGGAAGAGCAAAACCGGTTTACCGTCACGCCAGGCACGCCCACCGGCAACCCCGCCAGCAGCAAGCCGATGCGCGCCACGTTCATGCCCTGCTCCGCCTCCGGCATCGCGCAGCCGACGATCACGTCGGCGATCTGGGACGGGTCGAGCGACGGCGCCTGCGCCAGCACGCTCCTCAGCACATGCGCCAGCAGGTCGTCCGGGCGGGTGTTGCGGAACATCCCGCGGGGCGCCTTGCCGACCGGCGTGCGTGTCGCTGCAACGATGTAGGCTTCCTGTATTTGTTTGGTCATATAAACCTCTCAATTATTCGAATAACGGATGCAACGAATCTTCCATCCAGCGTTGCGGGTTGCTGCTTACATATTCGGCAATACGATTGTAATCCGCTTCGTCCCGGATGATGTGTTCATAATAATTGCGCTGCCATACAGGAGCGCCGGGCGTATTGCGAAGTTGATTGATGCGCCGGCTTGCCGCACCCTTAAAACCACGCACCATCGAACCCACATTGCCCGAAGGCGACGTCGGGGCGTATGGCAATACGCCCTTTCCATACGGAAGTACGCCCTTGTTGCGGAAAGACACCATTTTCTTTTCATCACGGGAAATGGGTGTATTGCCCGGTGAGGGCGTATTGCCATACGCCCCTACGATGTGGACGATGCCGTGAAAATGATTCGGCATCACCACGAATTCGCCGCAATCAATCTCCAATCGAAGCTCCGCCGACCTTACCCATTCCGATGCCACGATTTCTCCATACTCGTTCAATCGCATAAGCCCGCTCTCGACTTCACCAAACAAACATTCCTTGCCATAGGCGCAAATTGTCACGAAATACCCCCCCGCTTGCGAATAATCATATCCCTTCAAACGAAGGCTGCGACGGTGATGCTCGTTTTGTCGATCGGTCATGTTCGTCCCGTAGTGGCGTATGGCAATACGCCCGGTGTTGATAACAATTTTGCCGGGCGTACGCCATACAAAGGGCGTATTGCCATACGCCCCTACAGCAGATTCCTGCCGTCAAACACCGTCGTTTCCAGCGCGAAGGTATCCACACCCTCCACGCAGCCGAGGTTCACGATGTATTGCCCAGGCCTGCGAGTCGTTTCGCTCAAGGTGTGGATGCCACAGTGCTTGCAGAAATAGTGCTTCGTCTGCTTCTTGCCAAACTGGTAAAAATTCAGCGCATCTTCCTGCGCGACAATCTTGAACTTATCTCCCGGCACCAGACTCACCATGACACCGCGCTTGGCACAGAACGAGCAGTTGCAGCGTATCCCTTTGGTGATCGGTTCGGCCTCGAACGAGAAGTGGATCGCGCCGCAGTGGCAACTGCCTTTGTATGGCTGCATCACCATTTTCCATGATCCTCCAGATAGAACTCCGAGTTCCCCGTAGGTCGGGTTATGCGTGTCTTTGCGCCGTAACCCGACCTACCAGACTCCGTAAAAATTACAAATCAATATTTTTCTGAGGAATGTTGCAATCTAGAACATGATATGAGATTGCATCTGAGTGTAGGCGATTTTGGTCAATTATAGGCCTCACAAGAAACTCCACTCCTTCCACATCAACTACACGTGACATTTTGCTTCTTATTTGTTCATCCCAAGTGACTGGAAATTTTTCTTGATTTGAAATAATTGTCCCTTTATGGCTTGAAAACGCCACCATATCTAATCTTCCATACACTCGAATGGTCGCAGTTAATTCTTCTTTATTTTGACCAAGCACTATACGTTCATCAGTTGTAAGACGCATCTCTTCGGTTTTTGAACCAAGTTCGACATACTCAATTGTTTTTCCATCTATACCGGAGATAAGTTTGTCAGTTGGATATTTGGTAGCCTGCGCTGCCCACAATACTTTTGCATCACCAATAGAAATATTGCCATTTCCATTATTAGCGATAAGATTTCCATCACCGATATTTACGTTATTGTTTATCGTAATTGTTATCGGAAAACCTTTTTTCAAAGCTTCTGCCACCTCTTTTCGGAGATCGATTGCAGCTTTGTATAGTTTGGTGATAACTTCAGCTAACTGGTATGCATCGCCTAACGCAAGCGCGCCAAGGATTTCTTTGTGAGTAAAAATAAAGTCAATCAGGAATTCTATTGACCCAGGTTTTATTTGAACCTGATAGTCAATTTGATTTTTTATGGATGGCGTTAGTTGGCGACGCCCCAATTGAACAGCAATAAGCCTATCAGTAATTGACCGATAATTAGAAACTAGCAGCTCCATCGACCGCAGGTCATAAACTCCATCTTTAAATGCAGTTCCTTTGGCATAAAATCTAAGATCATGCTTTGACATACCATCCCCTTGGGCTTGATTGCTTACATTTAAGTAGAATCAGATGAGCGTCAACAATTTTCTAATTTTCAATTCCGCAACGGCTTCCCGTTCTTCAGCATGTACTCCACCCTCGCCCTGGTCTTTTACGTCGCCAGCAATTCCATGAAGTTCTTGCGCTCCAGGTCGAGCAGCCATTGCTCGTCCACCATGCTGCCCGCTTCGACGTCGCCGCCGCACATCGTTTCGGCGATGCGACAGCCGATGTCGTAGTCGTGCTCGGAGATAAAGCCGCCTTCGAGCATGTTGACCATCGCGGCCTTCAGCGTCGCGATGCCGGGGCGTCCGGCGCCCGGAATCTGGCGCGGTGCCAACGGAGGACGGTAGGCGGTAGCGGTCAGCGCGCGGGCTTCTTCCTTGGCGACGTGCAGCAGCTCGTACTGGTTGAGCACGATGCGGTCCGATTGTTTCAAATAACCCATCTCGCGCGCCATTTCGGCGCTTTTCGCGACTTCGCCCATCGCGATCTGCTGGAAGTAGCGCTTGAGA
>DAICZN010000137.1 GCA_027311105.1 Gallionella sp. | reverse complement strand
GTGGCACGGCAGCCTCACCGGCGATCCGCGCTGGGTGTACGGCGACCCGCCCCAGGGCAACGCCAACTATGCCTGGCTGCAACACATGCTCTACCACCTCAAACCTAATGGCCGCGCCGGCATCGTGCTGGCGAACGGCTCCATGAGCTCCAGCCAGAACAGCGAAGGCGACATCCGCCGCGCCATGGTCGAAGCCGACGTGGTGGAAGTGATGATCGCACTGCCCGTCCAGCTTTTCTTCAACACCCAGATTCCCGCCTGCCTGTGGTTCCTCCGTAAGCCCCCCTCGCCCGCAAGCGGGAGAGGGGCTGGGGGTGAGGGGTATTCGAGACAAGGCGAAGTGCTCTTCATCGACGCCCGCAAACTCGGCACCATGATCAGCCGCGTGCAGACGGAATTCACCGATGAAGTGATCGACCGAATCGCCGCGACGGTTGCCGCATGGCGTGGCGAACCTTCCATTCATGGTTCGACTTCGCCTTTAGTTCTGAGCGAAGTCGAAGGGTCACCACGAACGGAAGAGGTTGTGCGTACCTCCAAATTAAATTCCGTTCGTCCTGAGCTTGTCGAAGGAACGAGCGGCGCTCCAAACGGAATTTACCAGGACATCCCCGGCTACTGCCGCAGCGTCAAGCTGGCAGAAATCGCCGAACACGGCCACGTCCTCACCCCAGGTCGCTACGTCGGCGCGGAAGAAGTGGAAGACAATGACGAAGCCTTCGCCGACAAGATGCAGAAGCTCACCGCAAAGCTGGGCGAGCAGATGGCGAAAGGAACAGAACTCGATCAGTTGATCCGGCAGAAGCTGGGAGGGTTGGGGTATGAGTTCTGAGTGGACGGAAGTCCGACTAGAGGATGTTACGAGTGTATTAGGTGATGGTCTTCATGGCACACCTGAATATGATGACCAAGGGGAATATTACTTCATCAATGGAAATAACCTAAGCGGTGGAAGAATCATATTCAATGAAAATACACGCCGCACTTCCGCCGCTGAATTTGAAAAATACAAAAAAAACCTGAACAGCAGAACCATTCTCGTCTCTATCAATGGAACATTGGGTAATGTTGCGCTATATCGTGGAGAGCAGGTTGTCTTAGGTAAAAGTGCTTGCTATTTCAATGTGCGGGAAGGTGTGGATAAACAGTTTATCCGGTATGTAGTAGCAAGCGACTTATTCCAAAATTACATCCACAACTTAGCCACTGGTTCAACAATCAAGAATGTCTCGCTTAAACTGATGCGCGACTTTAGATTTATGCTGCCGAACCATGAGTTGCAAGAGAAAATTTCGGCAGTGCTAGTTGCCCTCGACGACCGCATCGCCCTCCTGCGCGAAACCAACGCCACGCTGGAAGCTATTGCGCAGGCGATGTTCAAATCGTGGTTTGTCGATTTCGATCCCGTCCACGCCAAACAACAAGGCCGCGCCCCCGAAGGCATGAGCGAAGCCACCGCCGCGCTCTTCCCCGACAGCTTCGAGGAATCGGAACTGGGCTTGGTGCCGAGGGGGTGGAAGGCTTGTTCCTTTACCGACACGATAAACACGATTGGCGGCGGCACACCGAAGACATCCATTACCGAATACTGGAATGGCACCATACCGTGGTTCTCTGTGGTGGACGCGCCATCGACCAGCGATGTGTTTGTGATTGATACCGAAAAACACATTACAGAAGCAGGTCTCAAAAACTCTTCAACGAAATTGCTTCCAGCAGGAACAACGATTATTTCGGCTCGCGGGACTGTCGGGAAACTGGCTATAGTCGGACGGGACATGGCAATGAACCAATCATGTTATGGTTTACAAGGCAAGGTCGGCGACGCTTACTTCACCTACTTCAGCACATACCGAATTGTTGAAACGCTGAAGCAGCGAACACACGGTTCAGTTTTCGATACGATCACTCGCGAAACGCTGACTGGTGTTTCAGTTGTTTATCCTGCTGAGGTAGTGGTTCTCGCCTTTGAAGATTTAATCTCTCCTTTGATGGAGCGCATCAAAGAAAATTTGATACAAGCCCAAACCCTCGCCACCCTCCGCGACACGCTGCTCCCCCGCCTGATCTCCGGCCAGCTGCGCCTGCCGCAAGCCGAGGCTGAGCTGGAAGAAGTGGCGGGATGATTGCGCCCCGTTGCCTGATGGGCTACAAACGTTGCCCATAAAGCAACAGTTGGCAGGGTGGGCGCGCCGTTGTCCCCGCAAGTGGGAGGCCGACGGGTACCCAACGGCCGCGCCGTTACCCGTTCGCTCTACCCACGCGGTTGCCGGATTGGTATCGGGTTACGGCTGCGCCTGACCCGACCTGGAAACTGGTTAAGGCCGCTGGCCGCGAGTAGAATCCAAACCTGTTAAACGCATTGGGAGAGTATTCGCTATGAATCAAGTCATCACTTTGCCGCAGTCTATGCTTGAGCGCTTGGACAAAGTGGCGCAGGGGTCGCACATGAAGCCCGAGGCAATCGTCAAACAAGCCGTTGCAGATCGCCTGGACTATGAGGAGTGGTTGCTCGATCAGGTGGATGCAGGGCTGGCAGAGATAAAAGCTGGCAAGGGTATTCCGCATGATGAGTTTATGAAGCGGGTATCTGCTCAAATTTGAAGGAGAAAGCTATGACGACGATTACACTGGACGATAAAGTCATCAAAGAGGTCATTGCGGTTGGGCATTATCGAAATGCGCAGGAAGCAGTGGTGAATATTTTGACGGACTACGTGCGCCAGCATAAAAAAGAGCCGACCTTGTTCGATCAACTGCGCCTGAATGAAGAGGCCGCCGATGACCAGCTTGCCGAGTTGTTTGAGCGCAATAAAGACACGGGCAGGAATGTTGAGCTATGAGTTATTTGATTGATACCTGCGTGTTGTCAGAGCTTGTCAAAAAGACACCGAGCAAGGCAGTGGCGCAATGGTTCAATCAGCAGCAACCCGAAGAATTGTTTCTAAGCAGTATCGCGCTGGCAGAAATCAAGAAGGGACTATATAAAATTCGAGCCGTGCAGCCCGAGCGTTTTCAGACGCTCATGCAGTGGCTCAGCAAGTTGGAGATCAAGTTTGCCGGGCGTGTGCTGCCAGTCACGGACGAGGTGTTGGAGGATTGGGCGGCAATTTCGGCAGACGCGGAATTGCAGGGGCGCAAATTGGCCGTTATGGATAGTCTGATTGCCGCCACCGCGCATTGCCATAAGCTGGTGCTGGTTACACGCAACGTCGATGATTTCAAGATTGCCTCCATTAAAGTCATCAATCCTTACGGCGCGAATTAAGCATGCCGCCGCAATTCGAATGCGCCAGCCACATTTTGGTGACGCTGCAACTGGTCATGGGGAAGTACTGAAGTGACCGAAGACCAACTCGAACAGGAAGCGCTAGGCTGGCTGGCCGAGGTTGGTTATTCCACTCTGTACGGCCCGGACATCGCGTGTGATGGCGATGCACCCGAGCGCAGCGATTACCGGCAGGTGGTGCTGGTGGAACGGTTGCGCGCGGCGGTGGAGCGGCTGAACCCCGCGATACCGGCGGCGGCGCGCGAGGATGCGATCAGGCAGGTGGTTGATCTGGGGACGCCGGTACTGCTCTCGGCCAACAAGCGCTTGCATCAATTGCTGGTGGGCGGTGTGCCGGTGCAGTACCAGCAGGGGAATGAGACGCGCGGGGATTTTGTGCGGCTGGTGGATTGGAGTGCTCCCTCATTCCCTCCCCCATGCAGGGGGAGGGCTAGGGAGGGGGTAGAAACGCTGTCGTCCCAAGAATCTACCCCCATCCCAGCCTTCCCCCTGCATGGGGGAAGGAGCGAGTTTTGTTCTAATGGTTTATCTGGTCTGAACGAATTCCTCGCCATCAATCAGTTTTCAATCAAAGGCGCACACCATACGCGCCGACCGGACGTAATTCTGTTTGTGAACGGTTTGCCTCTGGTGTTGCTGGAACTCAAAAATCCAGCCGACGAAAACGCCGACATCTGGAAAGCCTACGACCAGATTCAAACCTACAAAGAGCAGATTCCCGATGTGTTCCAGTACAACGAGGTGCTGGTGATTTCGGACGGCAGCGAGGCGCGGCTGGGGTCGCTGTCGGGTGATGCCGAGCGCTTCATGCAGTGGCGCACGATTGACGGGGTGATGCTCGATCCGCTGGGGCAATTCAACGAGCTGGAGACGCTGATTCGCGGTGTGCTGGCTCCGGCTTATCTGCTCGATTATCTGCGTTACTTTGTGCTGTTCGAGGATGACGGCACGCTGGTTAAAAAAGTGGCCGGTTATCACCAGTTCCATGCGGTGCGCGCGGCGATCAATCAGGTGGTGGCGGCATCGCGCCCCGGTGGCACGCACAAGGGCGGCGTGGTGTGGCACACGCAGGGCAGCGGCAAGAGCATCACCATGACGTGCTTTGCCGCACGGGTGATGCAGGAGGTGGCGATGGAGAACCCGACCATCGTGGTGATCACCGACCGCAACGATCTCGACGGGCAATTGTTCGGTGTGTTTTCGCTGGCGCAGGATTTATTGCGCGAACAGCCGGTGCAGGCGGAGACGCGGCAAGACCTGCGCGCCAAATTAACCAACCGGCCATCGGGCGGCATTGTGTTCGCCACCATTCAGAAGTTCATGCCGGGCGAGGATGAAGATACCTTCCCCGTGCTTTCCGACCGCAGCAATATCGTCGTGATTGCCGACGAGGCGCACCGCACGCAATACGGGTTTGAGGCGAAGCTCAAAGCCAGTAAATCTCCCGTAGGTCGGGTTAGCGATAGCGTAACCCGATAGCCTGCCGATGAAGTGTCGGCTTACGCTGCACTAACCCGACCTGCCCATAATTTTGCTGCTCAAGATGCTGCGGGGGTGATGCGCTATCAGGTCGGCTATGCGCAGCACCTGCGCGATGCGTTGCCCAACGCCACCTTTGTCGCCTTCACAGGCACGCCCGTATCCAGCGAAGACCGCGACACTCGCGCCGTGTTCGGCGATTACATCCACGTTTATGACATGCAGCAGGCCAGGGAAGACGGCGCGACGGTCGCCATCTACTTCGAGTCGCGGCTGGCGAAGCTGTCGCTGAAAGCAGAGGAGCTTTCGCAGATCGACGATGAGGTGGATGAACTCGTCGAGGACGAAGAGGAAAGCCAGCAGGCCAAACTGAAAAGCCGCTGGGCTGCGCTGGAAAAAGTGGTGGGTGCGGAGCCGCGCGTTGCCAGTGTGGCGGCTGACCTGGTGGCGCACTTCGAGGAACGCAGCAAGGCGCAAACCGGCAAGGCGATGGTGGTGGCGATGAGCCGCGAGATTTGCGTGCATCTGTACAACGAGATCATCAAGCTGCGCCCGGACTGGCACGACACCGATCCCGAAAAAGGCGTGATCAAGATTGTGATGACGGGTTCGGCGAGCGACAAGGCGCTGCTGCGTCCGCATATCTACAGTTCGCAGGTGAAGAAGCGGCTGGAGAAGCGCTTCAAGGATCCGGCCGATCCAATGCGATTGGTGATCGTGCGCGATATGTGGCTGACCGGCTTCGATGCGCCGTGCGTGCATACCCTGTACGTGGACAAGCCGATGAAGGGGCATAACCTGATGCAGGCGATTGCGCGGGTGAACCGCGTGTTCAAGGACAAACAGGGCGGGCTGGTGGTGGACTATATCGGCATTGCCAACGAGTTGCGCAGCGCGTTGAAGGAATACACCAATAGCAACGGTCGCGGCAGGCC
>DAICZN010000136.1 GCA_027311105.1 Gallionella sp. | reverse complement strand
TACATGCTGGCCGGGCGCTATACGCCGGAGAAGTTGCGCTTGTACCTGAACGCCGATGACCGCTGGCTGATGCTGTTGCGAATTGATAGCCCCGGTGGGAGCAGGGCCGTTGGCTATTGCAGTTATGCATTGGCGGATGATCCCGGCGAGATGAAACCCCCGGAGATAAAGCCAAGCGAAATGAAACTCGAACAGCTCTATCTGTTGCCGGAACTGCATGGCCAGGGTCTGGGAAGATTGATGCTGCGCCATGTCGAACAACAAGCTCGCGTGCGAGGCCGCCGCACGCTGGTGCTGCAAACCAATAAACGCAACGATATAGCCATCGCTTTCTATCGCAAGACCGGTTTTACCGTGCGCGAGGAAGCGGTGTTCGACATCGGCGGTGGTTTTGTGATGGACGATTACGTGATGGAAAAAATGCTCTGATGCTGGCAACAACATAGAATGCCTTGCCCGCTAGCGGATAGCCGCCTGCGCTAACGACGCGCAACGTATAGAATTCCTGGTCGAACGCTACCGGCAACTCACCAGCCAGTTGCAAGCGGATCAGAAAACCAAGGCGGGGAAGACGTGGCGGTTTTGAAAGGAAGCCGGCCACTCGGCACTTCACAGCCGGTATCGACAATTATCACGCAGCAAGGCGCAGTGGCTGAATTTTCGGGCGTTTCCCCTTTGCCGCTTGCCACAGCTCATAGTCGTCCTGCAGGCCCATCCACATTTCCGGGCTGGTGCCCAGTGCGGCGTGCAAGCGCAAGGCCATATCCGCCGATATGCCGGATGAACCATTCAGCACGCGGGACAGCGTGGCTCGCGCCACGCCCAGATGCTCCGCCGCATCGGTTACGCTCATGTCGCCCAGCCATTCGCGCAGGATTTCGCCGGGGTGCGGGGGGTTGTGCATGGTTGCCATATTATTTACCTCTCAGTGATAGTCCTGATAATCCACCAGTAGCGCATCGCCGTTTTCAAAGCGGAAGGTGATGCGCCAGTTTCCATTTACCGTAACCGCCCAATATCCTGCCAGAGTGCCTTTCAGCGGGTGCAATTTCCAATTGGGCACTGCCATGTCGGCAGGCACTTTTGCGCGGTTCAATGCGGCCAGTTGCAAGCGCAGGCGGGGCGCATGGGCAGCCTGAATGCCTGCTTTCGTGCCCGTCTCAAAAAAGGCCTTGATCCCCTTGTGCGCAAAGCTCTTGATCATGGAAGCAGATTGTAACGCGATATGTTACGCATTCCAATGCATGGACGGAAAAAGCGGCATAAAACTGAAGCAGGGTACAAGACATCCGGCAAGGAGCGCTGTCGATCCTTCATACGACCGAAGGCACTGCTTTGCTGCGCTGCACGCCGGATAAACCTGTAAAATTGCAGCCACATCGAAAAGTGACAGCCTGACCAAACTCAAAGGTATCTATGAGCAACATCGAGCAACAAACCGGCGCCGCCGCGAAGCAAACCGGAAAAGAAAAGACCGCGCGCAACCCGATCAAGATCGTGCCGCTGCAGGAACGCCTGCGCAAACCTGAATGGATACGCGTGAAATCCGGCAGCGGCCAGGGTTATCACGACGTGAAGCGCATGCTGCGCGAGCACAACCTGCACACGGTGTGCGAGGAGGCGTCCTGCCCGAACATCGGCGAATGCTTCGGCAAGGGCACGGCGACCTTCATGATCCTCGGCGACTTGTGCACGCGGCGCTGCCCGTTCTGCGACGTGGCGCACGGCAAGCCGCTGGCGCCGGATGCGGACGAACCGGCCAATCTGGCGCGCTCTATCGGCCTGCTCAAGCTGAAATATGTGGTCATCACCAGCGTGGACCGGGACGATCTGCGCGACGGCGGCGCGCGGCATTTCGCCGATTGCCTTACTGCGATACGCGACGGCTCGCCCGCGACTCGCCTGGAAATCCTGGTACCTGATTTTCGCGGCCGCCTGGACGAGGCGCTGGACGCGCTATCCGCCAGCCTGCCCGACGTGCTGAACCACAACCTGGAGACCGTGCCGCGCCTGTACAAGCTGGCGCGCCCCGGCGCGGATTACGCGCACTCGCTGAAGCTGCTCAAGGATTTCAAGGCGCGCTTCCCGCACATCCCGACCAAGTCCGGCCTGATGCTGGGGCTGGGCGAAACCGACGAGGAGGTGCTGGAGGTGATGCGCGACCTGCGCGCGCACGACGTGAACATGCTCACGATAGGCCAGTATCTGCAACCCTCCAATGGCCATCTGCCGGTGCTGCGCTATGCGCCGCTGGAGTCGTTCACGATGTTCGAGCAGGCCGCGAAGGAAATGGGTTTCAGCCACGCCGCCTGCGGCCCGATGGTGCGCAGCAGTTATTTCGCCGACGAACAGGCCCATCAGGCCGGGGTCATCTGAGCAAGCCCGCCTAAACCGCAGGTTATCAGTTCAGCCTATTCCTTCCGGGTTCCCGCCCTGCGCATCGGGAGTATTGATTTGCGCCCCCATAAAATATATTGTGCATACATATATGATTTTTACCTTGGGAGACTGTTATGAAGATTCGTTATTTGATGTGCATGCTGGCCGGGCTGTCTGTTTCCGCCACTGCGTTTGCAGCGGGTGATGCCGAGGCCCTTTTTGTCAAAAGCAAGTGCAATGCATGCCACATGGAGGACAAGAGACTCCTCGGGCCGAAATTGAAGGATATCGCCGCCATATATGCCGGGGATCCGGGCGCCCAGGCCATGCTGGAAAAAAAGGTGCGCTCCGGCGGATCATGCGCGTGGGGCACGATGCCCATGCCGCGCGTGTCCAATTGGGTCAGCGATGCGGATATCAAGACTTTGGTGGCATGGATATTGTCGCAAAAATAATCGCCCTTCCCGCTTGAACGACAAGGCCGGCTTGAAGCCGGCCTTGGTGTTTGATATTTCGTGCCGCATGCGCATTGCCCGCATGGGACGCTGTTCCCGCCAAGTCGTCATAGCGTTTCATCCTGACAACCCGAAACCACAGGTTGAGGCTTACCTCTTCCGGCAGAGTATAATTGCGTCACTTTTTTCGCCTCATCCCCAATGAATATTCTTTACGAAGAAGACGGCAGTTTCAAGGTCGGCAGCATCATGGCCGACAACACCACATCGCTCCAGATCGAAAGCCTGTCCGGCAAGCGCAGCAAGGTGAAGGCCGCCAATGTGATGCTGCGCTTCACCCAGCCCGCGCTGGCCGAATTCATGGCTCAGGCCGATACGCTGGCTGAAACCATCGAGGTGGACTTTCTCTGGGAATGCTGTCCGCCGGACGAGTTCGGCTCGGAGCAGATCGCCGCCGAATATTTCGGCCACGCGCCGACTTCGCTGGAAGCCGCGGCGACGCTGATACGCCTGCATGGCGCGCCGATCTATTTCCACAAGAAGGGCAAGGGCCGCTATCGCGCCGCCCCTCCCGAAGTGCGCAAGGCGGCGCTGGCCGGAGCCGAGAAGAAGCGCCAGCAACTGGCATTGCAGGCGAGCATGACCGAGCAGCTCACCCGCTTCGAATTGCCCGCCGGGTTCACCGGACAAATTGATTATTTACTCTACAAACCGGACCGCAACACCATCGAGGTGAAAGCGCTGGAGGCAGCCTGCGCCGCGACGCATCTGTCCTCCGCGCACCTGCTGCACCGCTGCGGCGCCCTGCCTTCCACGCAGGATTACCATTTGCAGAAATTCCTGTTCGAGCATTTCCCCAAAGGCACAGGTTTCCCGCGCGTCGAGCTGAGCGCGTGGGACGAATTGCCGCTGGCCACCGCGAGCGCCTTTAGCATCGACGACGCGACGACGACCGAGATCGACGACGCGTTCTCGGTGGAAAAGCTGGCCAATGGCAACTGGCGTATCGGCGTGCATATCGCCGCGCCCGCGCTTGGGATGCCGCGCGATTCGGACGGCGACAAGATTGCCTCACAGCGTCTCTCCACGGTGTACATGCCCGGAGCCAAGATCACGATGCTGCCGGACAGCGTGGTGCAGGCTTTTACGCTGTGCGCTGATCGCGTGTGTCCGGCGCTGTCGATGTATAACGAGATAGACGCCGAAACGCTGGCGATACTGGGCCACGAAAGCCGCGTCGAGCGCATCCACATCGCGGCGAACCTGCGCCACGACACGCTGGAGCCGCTGTTCAACGAGGAGACGCTGGCGGCCGGCAAGCTCGATTATCCCTATGCGCACGAACTGGCGCTGCTGTGGAAGCTGGTGCAAAAACTGGAAGAAGGCCGCGGCAAGTCGTCCGACAACAACGCGCAGCAGGTGGACTACAACTTCCACATCGAGAATGACCCGGCCAGCGAGAATGGCGGAGTCGATGAAAACAGCCGGGTCAGCATCACCCAGAGGCGGCGCGGTTCGCCGATCGACAAGGTGGTTTCCGAGCTGATGATCCTGGTGAACAGCGAATGGGGAAAACACCTGGTCGAGCACGGCTTCGCCGGGATCTATCGCACCCAGCAGAACGGCAAGGTGAAGATGAGCACGGTCGCCGCGCCGCATCAGGGCCTGGGCGTGGCCCAGTACATGTGGTCGAGTTCGCCGCTGCGCCGCTACGTGGACATGGTAAACCAGCGCCAGATCATCGCGATGCTGCGCGACGGGGAGCCGGCCTATCCGAAGAACGACCCGGCGCTGTACGCGACGATGCGCGACTTCGATACCATGTACACGGTCTATGGCGAATTCCAGAAGGGCATGGAGCGTTACTGGTGCCTGCGCTGGCTGCTGCAGGAAAAGGCCGAACAAGTGGAAGCTGTCGTGCTGCGCGAAAACCTGGTCAAGCTCACCGGCATTCCGCTGGTGTTCCGCGTGCCTTCCCTGCCGGAATTGCCTGCCAATACCCGCGTGCAGCTGGCTGTCGGCGAGATCGACCTGCTTGATCTGGACATACAATCGCGCTTCGTCGCGGCTATAGAGGTCGCTGCTTGAAATACGCGGCAAAATCAGGTTTGCCGGCAGTCTTGCCGGGCCTCCGGACGAGAATATCCTTTTCGATGATGTTTTCGATCCTGCTGCACGCTTTCCTGATATTCGGCATTGCACTGGTGCTGCCGGATCCGCGCAGCGCCGCAAATTTCCTGCAACCGCTGCAAGTGGTGCTGGTCAACAGCAAGTCAAAATCCAGGCCCGTCCACGCCGATGCGCTGGCCCAGCACGATCTGGACGGCGGCGGGAATACTGCCGAAGCCCGCCGCGCCAAAAGCCCGTTGCCCGCGATCAGCGATGACCGGAAGTTCACTCCCGAACAGCAAACCCGGCGCGTCGCGGCGCTGGAAGAAGAATCCAAGCGCATGCTAACCAGACTCAAGAGCGATTACACGGCGGTGCAACCGGAACCCCAAAAGAGAAAAAGCGACTCGGACGATAACGGCGAAGAGCTGATGGAGAAATCACTGGAAATCGCCCGCCTCGAAGCGCAAATCGACAAGAATTGGGATGCCTACCAAAAATTGCCGCGGCGCAAATTCGTCGGCGCGCGCACCCAGGAGTACCGCTTTGCGCAATACATAGAGGATTGGCGGATAAAGGTGGAACGCATAGGCAACCTCAATTACCCGGAGCAGGCGCGCCGCCTGAGGATCTTCGGAAAATTGCAACTCAGCGTCTCGATAAACAAGGATGGCAGCGTGGAAAGCGTGGAGGTGAACAAGCCCTCGGGATATCCCTTGCTTGATGCGGCAGCGTTGCGTATCGTCAAACTGGCCGCCCCCTACTCCCCGCTGCCCCCCAATATTGCCAAGGATGTCGACATCCTGACCATCACGCGCACCTGGTCGTTTACCCCGTCCGACACGCTGCGAAGTGAATAGGATCCGCCGATGAATACGGGAAAGCCCGGCTGATTTTCTTTAAAATGCGCCAAAATTTGCGCGCATTCAGGGTGCCTCTAAAAATGACAGACAAATACGCCGTGATCGGCAACCCCATCGCACACAGCAAGTCGCCGCAGATACACAAGATGTTCAGTGATCAGACCGGCGAGGACATCAGCTATGAAGCCATTCTTGCGCCGCCGGATGGCTTCGCCTCCGTTGTTGAACGCTTGCGCAAGGAAGGGTACAAGGGCTGCAACGTCACGGTGCCGTTCAAGCAAAACGCCTATCAATTATCGAATCAGAAGCAATATCTGTCCTACGACGTCGTTCACGCCCACGCGGCAAACACTCTTGTGTTCAAGAGCGATGGTGTTCACCTCCACAACACTGATGGCATAGGACTGATACGCGATATACAGGATAACCGCGGCGTACCTTTACGCGGCAAGCGGGTGCTACTCATGGGTGCCGGTGGCGCGGCCAGGGGAGTGCTTTCACCATTGCGCGATGCCGGCGCAAATATCACCGTTGCCAACCGCACGGTAGACAAGGCAATTATTCTTGCCGAACGATTCGTTGTGTCCAGTTGCAGTTACGAAGAACTTGCGGGCAAACAGTTCGATGTCGTCATCAACGCCACTTCCAGCGGCCTGTCCGGTGAAATGCCGCCGCTGCCGCCCGGCATCTTCGCTCCCGGCGCATTCGCCTACGACATGATGTACGGGCGCGAAACGCCGTTCATGGCTTTTGCCCGCGCACACGGCGCTGCCGCGGTTTCCGACGGCCTCGGCATGCTGGTCGAGCAAGCCGCCGAATCATTCTTCATCTGGCGCGGCGTCCGCCCCGAGACCCGGCCGGTCATCGCTGCACTGCGCCTGTCCTGAGCCCTTCGATAAACTCAGGACAAGCATGTCGAAGGGAAAGCAATAATGGGAAAATCGCGCAGCTGGCTGTTGCGTTGGGCCTGGCGCGGGGTGACGATATTGTTCGCCTTGCTGGTCCTGTACCAGGTGTGGCTGTTCGCCCATATCTGCTGGTGGGTGAAATTCAATCCTTCCAGCAGCGCGTTCATGGATACCCGCCTCGAACTGATGCAGAACAAGAATCCGGATGCGACGCTCCAGCACCAGTGGGTTCCCTACTCGAGAATTTCCGACAACCTGAAGCGCGCATTGGTCGCCGCCGAGGACGCGAATTTTGTCGACCATGAAGGCTTTGACTGGGAGGGCATACAAAAGGCCTACGAAAAGAATCTCAGGAAGGGAAGAATCGTCGCCGGCGGGTCCACTATCAGCCAACAGCTTGCCAAGAACCTGTTTCTTTCCACCAGGCGCACGCCCTGGCGAAAAATCGAGGAGGCTGCCATCACGCTGATGCTGGAGTCGGTGATGGACAAGCAGCGGATCTTCGAAATCTACCTGAATATCATCGAATGGGGAAACGGCGTGTTCGGCGCGGAAGCGGCAGCGCGGCATTACTACCAGACGAGTGCGGCCCAGCTCACCGCGGAACAGGCAGCCAGGCTTGCCGCAATGGTGCCCAACCCGCGCTACTACGACAGACACCGTGAAGCGCGCGGCTTGCAACTCAAGACAGCCATCATTCTGGAACGCATGAACGATGCGGAAATTCCCTGAGCGACCGAACAATGATATCTTTGCATTAACACGCAAATTTCACTTCACTGCGCGATGACCGATACCAGCCAAGACCGCCATTACACCGAGAATGTTCAGAACAAACTCAAACAGGTTGAATCACTGCTGAACAAACTCGCCCTGCTGGAAAAAGCAATTCACCGGCAGGACTTGCCCCGCGAAGACCGTCATTCGCTGGTTGATAACCTTGCGCACAGGCAACACCTGGCCGAGCTGCGGCTTAAACTCGACGGCCTGCACCCGGCTGACATCGCTTTCATACTGGAAGCCCTGCCTATCGAACGGCGCCTGCAGGTCTGGGACCTGGTCAAGACCGAACGCCACGGAAAGATACTGGTCGAGGTGTCCGAACCGGTGCGGGAGTCCCTGATCACCAGCATGAACCGGGAAGAGCTGGGCGCTGCCACGGGCCGGCTGGATACCGGCGAGATTGCCGAACTGGCACCTGATCTGCCGCATGACGTGATGCACGATGTATTCAAGTCCCTGTCCATTGAAGAACGTGAACAGTTGCACGCCGCGATCTTCTACCCCGCGGATTCTGTCGGCGCGCTGATGGATTTCAACATGATCCATATCCGCGATGATGCCACGCTCGAATTGGTGTCGCGCTATTTGCGCCGCTTCGACGAACTTCCCCATCACACCGACCAGCTTTTTGTGGTCGGCCGCGATGATTGCTTCAAGGGTGTGCTTCCGCTCAACCGGATTGTGGTGAACGAGCCGGAAGTTGCCGTCGCCAAGCTGATTATCACGGACACCCTTCAGTTGCACCCCGATGAAAAAGCCGAACAGGCAGCCCTGGCCTTTGAGCGCTACGGTCTCGTTTCTGCCCCGGTAGTGGACGAGGACGGCAAACTGGTCGGGCGGGTGACGGTGGGTGTTGTACTGGACTTCATCCGCACCGGATCGGAAAACGACTTGTTAAACCAGGCCGGCTTGCGCGAGAAAGAGGATATCTTCGCCCCGGTTTGGGAAAGTGCGAAAAATCGCTGGACCTGGCTGGCACTGAATCTTTGCGCAGTCTTCTTCGCCTCGCGCGTTATCGGAAGTTTTGAGGACACGATTGTGAAATTCGTCGCGCTGGCCACACTGCTGCCTATTGTTGCCGGTATTGCCAGAAATTCGGCGAACCAGACCACCACCATCATCGTGCGCTCGCTGTCCATGGGGCAGATCACCCGGGATAATGCGCGCAGATTATTACTGAAGGAACTTGCCATCGGTGTTTTGAACGGATTGGTATGGGGGGGTGTCTCCGGGCTGTTCGCTTACTTCCTGTATCACAGCGTATCGCTGGGCATCGTGATGACAAGTGCGATGCTGCTCAACCTGATGGTGGGCGCAACCGCCGGCCTGGCCATTCCGCTCGTCATGCAAAAGCTGGGGCGAAACCCGGCTATCGGCTCAAGCGTATTGATCACCGCCATTACCGATAGCGGCGGATTCTTCATTTTTCTGGGATTGGCGACAATCTTCCTGACTTAAGGATTATCCGTGGTGCCGGAATTGAAGACGCCGACCTGGGATGAGGCTGGACCGATCGGCAATGGCTTGGATTTTTCCGCCGGGTGGCGTGGTCACCCGCAAACCCTAAAATAAAACCGCGGGTCTATACAATCCCATTCAAGAG
>DAICZN010000130.1 GCA_027311105.1 Gallionella sp. | reverse complement strand
CTGGACGAGTGGCATCCCGGCCGGGTTTTCGATGCCGTGATCAATCTGGCCGGCGAACCGATAGTCGATGCGCGCTGGACCATACGGCGCAAGCAAGCCCTATGGGATAGCCGGGTAACTCTGACGGAACAACTGGCAAGGCGCATCGCCGCGGCCCATCGCAAGCCCGGCGTATTGTTGAGCGGTTCGGCAGTAGGCTATTACGGCAATCGCGGTGATGCAATGCTGGATGAATCGGCTCCCGCGGGCGAGGATTTTGCCGCCCAATTATGCAAGGCATGGGAAGCAGCTGCGCTCGGCGCGGAAAGCGTTGGTGTGCGGCTGCGACACGTTACTGATCAAACTACTAGCCATTCGACTAGGCGAGCCGACTACACTCGCCAAGTCGCTGGTTATGGCGAAGCCAGCCGATTGCGGGAGCAGCCGCATCGCACCTCATCTGGGGCCGAAAATCTCAGCACCACCATTTCGGGGGTGCGGGTATGCCTGCTGCGCACCGGCCTGGTGCTGAGCCGTCACGGCGGCCTGCTGGGACGCATGCTGCTGCCGTTCAGGCTGGGCCTGGGCGCGCGCCTGGGTAACGGGAAACAATGGATGAGCTGGATACATATTGATGATTATGTGGCGATGCTGCTCATTTTGTTGCGCAATGAACAGGCCAGCGGGCCATACAACATGACCGCCCCGCAACCGGTAACCAACAAAGAATTTACTGCCGCACTGGCGGACGAATTGCGTCGTCCTGCCCCACTCACGGTTCCTGCAATTTTATTGCGAGCAGCCATGGGTGAACGTGCTTGCCTGCTGCTGGAAGGACAGAGGGTGCTGCCAAAGAAGATCGATTCGGCCGGCTATCGCCACACCTTTGCAAAGCTCACAGACGCGCTGCACGACTTGCTGGGCAGGTAGTTCTTGCGTTTTTTATCCCTGCCTTCAGGCTGGCTTTGCTTTCCGTATCACACCATTTGTGGCATCCTTCACACCTTGGCGCATGCGCACAATAATTATTCCGTCCCATTTGTTAAGTATTATGGGGTGGCCGGAGGATGGCAGTAATGAAACGAGTTGATGATTTCCGCTTGCGTTTTGACAAGCGCGAGTTGGTGCCGATTATTATCGGCGGAATGGGTGTGGATATTTCCAGTCGTGAACTGGCTCTGGAAGCCGCCCGGCTGGGCGGGATCGGGCATATTTCCGACGCGATGCTGCCTACCGTTACGGATCGCCACTACAAAACGAAATTTGTCAGCGTCAAGCAAAAACAGTACAAACTGAACGTCGAAAAAACCGACAAATCCATTGTGCAGTTCGACCTGGCGCAGGTGGCTGAATCGACTCGCCTGCATGTCGGCAAGACGATGGAAGCAAAGCGCGGCGATGGGATGATTTTCGTCAACTGCATGGAAAAACTGACCATGAACGCGCCGCGCGAAACCTTGCGCGTGCGGCTTTGCGGCGCGCTGGATGCCGGAATAGACGGCATCACCCTGAGTGCGGGGCTGCATCTCGGATCATTCGCATTGATGGAAGACAACCCGCGTTTCCGCGATGCCAAGCTGGGCATCATCGTTTCCTCGCTGCGCGCCCTGCAGCTGTTTATCCGCAAAAATGCCAGGCTGAACCGTCTGCCCGATTACATCGTCGTGGAAGGACCGCTTGCGGGGGGACATCTGGGCTTCGGCATGGATTGGGCGCAGTATGATCTGCACACCATCGTGGCGGAAATCGTTGCACATTTGAAGGCCGAACAACTGGATATCCCGGTGATCGCAGCAGGCGGGGTCTTTACCGGCAGCGATGCGGTCGAATTCCTGGAAAAGGGCTGTGCGGCCGTACAAGTGGCGACGCGCTTTACCGTTGCCCGGGAATGCGGCATCCCGGAAAAAATCCAGCAGGAATATTTCAAGGCCAACGAAGAGGATATCGAGGTCAACATGATCTCGCCGACCGGCTATCCGATGCGCATGATCAAGAGTTGCCCTGCTATCGGCGCGGGTATACGCCCCAACTGCGAGGCATACGGCTATCTGCTCGACGCCAATGGCCACTGTGCCTACATCGATGCTTACAACCGCGAAGTGGCATTGCACCCCGATGCCAAGAAAATTTCAGTCAAGGACAAGACCTGCTTGTGCACACACATGCGCAACTATGATTGCTGGACCTGCGGTCATTACACCTACAGGCTCAAGGACACCACACACCGCAATGCCGATGGCACTTATCAAATCCTGACAACCGAGCACATATTTCACGACTACCAGTTCAGCACCGACAACAAGATCTCCCTCCCCCCGCAAAAATAAACCTTTGCCCTGCCCTTGAAATCGGGCAGGTTCGCCCCGACTATTGGCACTCGCAGGCAGAGAGTGCTAAACTTCGCCTCCGCATTTTTTAACCCCTTGTTTTAGGAGACATCAGTATGAAAATTCGTCCTTTGAACGATCGCGTGATCGTTAAACGCATGGAAGAAGAACGCAAGACCGCTTCCGGTATCGTGATTCCGGATGCAGCCACTGAAAAGCCGGACCAGGGCGAAATCGTCGCCGTGGGCAAAGGCAAGGTTGGCGACGACGGCAAATTGCAAGCCATGAGCGTCAAAGTCGGCGACCGCATACTGTTCGGCAAATATTCCGGCCAGGCCTTCAAGATGGATGGCGTCGAATTGTTGCAGATGCGCGAAGACGACATCATCGGCGTGATCGAAGCCTAACTAACACGAGAATTCAGGAGAAATAACATGGCAGCAAAAGACGTAAAATTCCACGACGCAGCCCGTGCAAAAATGGTGGTCGGCGTAAACATTCTGGCCGATGCGGTCAAAGTAACGCTGGGGCCCAAAGGCCGCAATGTCGTGCTGGATCGTTCCTACGGCGCTCCAACGATCACCAAGGACGGTGTATCGGTCGCCAAGGAAATCGAACTGAAAGACAAGTTTGAAAACATGGGCGCACAAATGGTCAAGGAAGTCGCTTCCAAGACCTCCGATGTAGCCGGTGACGGCACCACCACAGCGACCGTGCTGGCACAATCCATCGTTCAGGAAGGCATGAAGTTCGTCGCGGCAGGCATGAACCCTATGGACCTGAAGCGCGGCATCGACCAGGCGGTCATCGCCGCCGTCGCCGAACTGAAGAAGCTTTCCAAGCCATGCACCACCAGCAAGGAAATCGCGCAAGTGGGCAGCATCTCCGCCAACTCGGATACCGTGATCGGCGAGAAAATCGCTGCCGCGATGGAAAAAGTCGGCAAGGAAGGCGTGATCACGATTGAAGACGGCACCGGCCTGGAAGACGAACGGGACATCGTGGAAGGAATGCAATTCGATCGCGGCTACCTCTCGCCTTACTTCATCAACAACCAGGATCGCCAGCTGGCCTTGATGGAAAACCCCTATATCCTGCTTCACGACAAGAAGATTTCCAATATCCGTGACCTGCTCCCGGTACTGGAGCAAGTCGCCAAGGCCGGACGCCCGCTGCTGATCATCGCGGAAGACGTAGACGGTGAAGCGCTGGCGACACTGGTGGTGAACAACATCCGCGGCATCCTGAAGACTGTTGCCGTCAAGGCTCCCGGCTTTGGTGACCGCCGCAAAGCCATGCTGGAAGACATCGCTATTCTTACCGGCGGCACCGTGATTGCCGAAGAAGTCGGCCTGTCACTGGAGAAAGCCACCCTGGCCGAACTGGGCCAGGCCAAGCGCATCGAAGTGGGCAAGGACGACACCATCATTATCGACGGCGCAGGCAAGGAAGATGCAATCAAGGGCCGTATCGGCCAGATCAACAAGCAGGCCGAAGAGTCCACCAGCGACTACGACAAGGAAAAGCTGCAGGAACGCAAAGCCAAGCTGGCCGGCGGTGTAGCGGTCATCAAAGTCGGCGCGGCAACTGAAGTCGAGATGAAGGAAAAGAAAGCACGCGTGGAAGATGCATTGCACGCAACACGTGCCGCGGTTGAAGAAGGCATCGTTCCCGGCGGCGGCGTGGCATTGCTGCGCGCCAAGGTTGCGGTCGGCAAACTCAAGGGTGACAACCACGACCAGGACGCGGGCATCACCATCGTGTTGCGCGCGATGGAATCTCCCCTGCGCGCGATCGTGGCCAACGCCGGCGACGAGCCATCCGTGGTAGTTAACAAGGTCCTGGAAGGCAAGGGCAGCTTCGGTTACAACGCGGCGTCCAGCGAATATGGCGACATGCTGGTCATGGGCGTCGTTGACCCGACCAAGGTGACGCGCGTCGCATTGCAAAATGCGGCCTCTATCGCCGGCCTGATGCTGACCACCGCTTGCATGGTGGCCGAACTGCCGGAAGACAAACCTGCTGCCGGCGGCATGGGTGGCGGCGGGATGGGCGGCATGGACGGCATGATGTAACTGAGCCTGCCGCGCGGTTCAGCTGCAATAAAGACAAACCCCGCTTCGGCGGGGTTTGTTATTTGGCGCGGTATCGGTATAATGCGCGGCTTCCTGAGTTGGCTGAAATTCACCAGTTAACCGGGTAATTGCAGCAAATGGCCTGGTAGCTCAGTCGGTAGAGCAGAGGATTGAAAATCCTTGTGTCGGTGGTTCGATTCCGCCCCGGGCCACCAGATTTCGCGTGCGATAGCATGCAAAATCAACCAGGTGATTTTGGTTGACGGGTTTCGCGTGCGGCAGAATGCAAAATCAACCAGGTGGTTTTAGTTGACGGGTTTCGCGTGCGTTAGCATGCAAAATCAATCAGGTGGTTTTGGTTAAAGAATTCGCGTGCGGTAGCACGCAGAATCAACTCAAGGTTTTCTTGAGTTGATTTAAAAGGTCTACACGAAAAACGTGCAGACCTTTTTCATTTCCGCGTACTTGGTTGCGCGACAGAAAGCAGCCTGATGATCAACTCTGAAGAACAAGTCTTTTCCGGCACTCCATCAGCCAGCACTGAGGGAGTGGCGCGCGAAGGAGGTATTGCGCGTGAAGTCAGGCGACGCCGCACCTTTGCCATCATCTCCCACCCCGATGCGGGCAAGACCACGCTCACCGAAAAACTGCTGCTGTTCGGCGGCGCGATCCAGATGGCGGGCACGGTGAAGGCGCGCAAGAGCGGCCGCCATGCGACCTCCGACTGGCTGGAGATCGAGAAGCAGCGCGGCATCTCGGTGGCCAGCTCGGTGATGCAGTTCACCTATGACGATTGCGTGATCAACCTGCTCGACACGCCCGGCCACCAGGATTTTTCCGAGGACACCTACCGCGTGCTGACTGCGGTCGATGCGGCGGTAATGGTGGTGGACGCGGCCAAGGGCGTGGAAGCCCAGACCATCAAGCTGCTCGAGGTGTGCCGCCTGCGCAACACCCCCATCATCACCTTCATCAACAAGATGGACCGCGAAGTGCGCGACCCGCTGGAAGTGCTGGACGAGATCGAGTCGGTGCTGAAGATCAAATGCGCGCCGGTGACCTGGCCGATCGGCATGGGAAAACGCTTTCGCGGCGTCTATCACTTGCTCAACGACGAGGTGCTGCGTTTTGTGCCCGGCGAAGAAAAAGCCAATCAAGAGGTGGAAGTGTTGCGCGGCGCGCAGATCGACCAGATGATGCAGGAAGCGCCGAGCGAGATGCAGACCATGCGCGACGAGACCGAACTGGTGATCGGCGCGGGCGCATCGTTCGACCTGGACGAATTCCTGGGCGGGCAGCAATCCCCGGTATTCTTCGGTTCCGGCGTGAACAATTTCGGCGTGCGCGAGATTTTGCGCGCGCTGGTCGACTGGGCGCCCGCACCGCTGCCGCGCGCCACCGATGTGCGCATCGTGCAACCGACAGAGGCCGCATTCACCGGTTTTGTGTTCAAGATCCAGGCCAATATGGACCCCAACCACCGCGACCGCATCGCCTTTTTGCGCGTGTGCTCCGGCCGCTACACCTCCGGCATGAAGGTCAAACACCGGCGCACCGGGAAAGAGATGAAACTCGCCAACGCGGTGACTTTCATGGCCAACGAGCGCACGCGCATGGACGAAGCCTATGCGGGCGACATCATAGGCGTGCACAACCACGGCCAGCTGCAGATCGGCGACGTGCTCACCGAGGGCGAAGCGCTCACCTTCAAGGGCATCCCCTACTTCGCACCCGAGCTGTTCAGCCGCGCGAGGCTGCGCGACCCGATGAAGGCCAAGCAATTGCAGAAGGGCTTGCGCCAGCTCGGCGAAGAGGGCGCAGTGCAGGTTTTCGAGCCGCTGGTGGATTCCAATCCGCTGATCGGCGCGGTGGGACAGTTGCAGTTCGAAGTGGTCGAGCACAGGCTGAAATCCGAATACGGCGTGGATGCGGTGTTCGAGCGCGCCGGCATACACACCGCGCGCTGGGTGACCTGCCCGGACACCGCGCATTTCAACGAGTTCGTCAAAGCCAACCAGGCCCGCCTGGCCAAGGACGTGGACGGCAACTACGCCTACCTCGCCGACACCGGTGTGAACCTGCGCCTGGCGCAGGAACGCTGGCCGAAAGTGCAGTTCCACGCGACGCGGGAACATGGCCAGCAGCTGGGCTGAACCTGGTCGCGCCATTCCGTCGTTCCGCGACGCTTCGACAAACCAGGCCGAACTGACCGTTTTTGGATAATCATTACCGGAAAGCCGCGGGTATCTGCTGCGGCTTTTGCATTTCTGCGACAATCGCTGCGTTATATTGCTTGAATGAATATGCCCATAATCCGCATCGCCCTCGATGTTCCGCTGCCCACCCTGTTCGATTACACGGTGGCTGATGGTATGGAGACTGTGGTGGGACAGCGGGTAGTCGTGCCGTTCGGCAAACGGCAGATGGTCGGGGTGGTGATGGAACGCGTTGCCGCAACCGAAGTGGCGCCTGAACGCATCAAGCCGGTGACGCAGGTGTTGCCGGATAGCGCGCCGCTGTCGGCGGAATTGCTCGACCTGCTGCGCTTTTGCAGCGATTATTATCGCTATCCGATCGGGCAGACAGTGTTGTCCGCATTGCCTGCGCGGCTGCGTTCCGACAAGCCGTTCACCAGCAAACCCATACTGAATTACCGGCTGAGTGCCGGCGGTGCGGCGTTGGACCTGAAGTCGTTACCGAAACGCAAGGTGGTGCAGCGGCGCATTCTGGCCAGGCTGGCCGAACATCCGTGCAACCTGGCCCAGCTCAAGGCCTTGTCGGCGACAGCGGGGGCGCAGTTGAAAGCGTTGATGCTGGAGGGATGGGTGGAGAGTTTCGCTTCAACCCCCACCCTGGCCCTGATGGAACTGCCAGCCAATCGACTAAGCCCGCAAGCGGGCAAGTCGCTGGTTGTCCCCCTGCAAGGGGGCGGGGATCATGCGCAACACACTTTCGACAACGCGCACACGCTAACCGGCGAGCAGCAGCTGGCGGTGGATGCCGTCACGCAGTCCAGCGGCTATGCCTGCTTCCTGCTGCACGGCATCACCGGCAGCGGCAAGACCGAGGTGTATGTGCACCTGATGCACCATGTGCTGCAAAGCGGCGGGCAGGCGTTGTTGCTGGTGCCGGAAATCAATCTCACGCCGCAGCTGGAAAATTATTTCCTCAGCCGTTTTCCCGATGTAAATGTCATCAGTTTGCACAGCGGCCTGTCGGAGGGTGAGCGGTCGCATAATTGGCAGCAGGCGCAGCTTGGCGTTGCCCGGATCGTGCTCGGCACGCGGCTGTCGGTGTTCGCCGAGCTGCCGAAACTCGCGCTGACCATCGTCGACGAGGAACACGACAGCTCGTTCAAGCAGCAGGACGGATTGCGTTACTCGGCGCGCGACGTGGCGATCTTCCGCGCCAATCAGCGCGGCGTGCCCATCGTGCTGGGCTCGGCCACGCCGTCGCTGGAGAGTTATCACAACGCCCTGAGCGGGCGCTACCGGATGCTCAGGCTGACCGGGCGCGCGCTGGCTGCGGCGAGTCTGCCCAAGGTGCGCAGCATCAACATCACTCAGACGTTAATGCACCACGGCATCAGCGAAATTCTTTTGCGCGAGATCGGACTGCGCATCGCCCGCCAGGAACAGAGCCTGCTGTTCATCAACCGGCGCGGCTATGCGCCGGTGCTGATGTGCACCGGTTGCGGCTGGCTATCGGGATGCAGGAATTGCGCGGGCAAAATGGTGCTGCATTTGAAAGAGCAACGCTTGCGCTGCCACCATTGCGGTTACCAGATACGCATGCCGCATAACTGCCCGGATTGCGGCAATGCCGACCTGGTTCCGGTCGGCAGCGGCACGCAGCGCGTCGAAGGCGTGTTGCAGGAACGCTTCCCTGATGCGCGCATCTTGCGGGTAGACCGCGACAGCACGCGCAACAAGCGTGCCTGGCAGACGATGCGCGAGCAGATACACGCGAATCAGGTCGACATACTGGTCGGCACGCAGATGCTTGCCAAGGGACACGATTTTCCCGCGCTGACGCTGGTCGGCGTGCTCAATCCCGACAGCGCGCTGTACAGCAGCGATTTCCGCGCGCCGGAAAAGTTGTTTGCGCAACTGGTGCAGGTGGCCGGGCGCGCCGGGCGCGCCGACAAGCCCGGCGAGGTGCTGATCCAGACCGCCTTTCCGGACCACCCCTTGTTTCGCGCGTTGCAGACGCACGACTTCGAAGGCTGGGCCGCCTCGCAACTGGCCGAACGGCAGATGGCGGGTTTCCCGCCGTTCGTGTATCAGGTGATGTTGCGTGCCGAAGGCAAACAGGAAAACGAGGTATACCAATATTTGAACGATGCACGCACGGCTGCTGTTTCGCTTCAGCACGAAGTGGACGTGCTCGGCGTTGTGCCCGCCGCACTGCCGCGCCGCGCCAACCACTTGCGCGCGCAATTGCTGATACAGGCGGCATCGCGCAGGACCTTGCAGCAGTTTTTACGCGCCTGGCAGCCCATGCTGGACGCCTTGCCTGCCGCCAAACTGCGCTGTTCGCTGGACATTGACCCGCTGGAGTTTTAGAGTGCGCAGCAGTGTCCAATAGACCACCCATAACGAAGCCAATAAATAATCCCGGTTTAATGGAAATCAAATGCCACACACCAACATGATCCAATCTTTTGCCGCTATCGTTGGCGGCGATGCGGTTTTGACCGGTGAGCCTGCCGCGCCGTATTTGTCCGACTGGCGCGGGCGCTATTCGGGGAACGCGCTGGCGGTGGTGTTCCCGTCCGATACCCGACAGGTCGCCGGGGTGGTGAAGCTGTGCTCTGCAAGCAATGTCGCCGTCGTGCCACAGGGCGGCAACACCAGTTTGTGCGGGGGCAGCGTGCCCCTGCAACATGGCGCACAGGTCGTGCTGAACCTGTCGCGCATGAACCGTATTCGTGCCATAGACCCCACCAATTACACGATGACCGTCGAGGCCGGCTGCAAGCTGGACTATGTGCGCGATGAGGCCGAAAAAAGCAATCGCTTTTTCCCGCTCGGCCTGACCGCCACCCAAAAATTTTGCGAGATTGGCGGCAACCTTTCCACCAATGCGGGCGGTATCAATGTGCTGCGCTATGGTAATGCACGCGACCTGGTGCTCGGGCTGGAAGTGGTGTTGCCGGACGGACGCATCTGGAACGGCCTGCGCAGCCTGCGCAAGGACAATTCCGGCTACGACATGAAGCACCTGTTCATCGGCGCGGAAGGCACGCTGGGCATTATCACCGCGGCCGTGCTGAAACTTTATCCCCGCCCGCAGGCGGAGACGACGGCATGCGTGGCGGTGCGCGACCCCGCGGCGGCGGTCGCGCTGTTGTCCCACCTGCGCGCGGCCTGCGGCGACAAGATCAGCTCCTTCGAGATCATCGCGCGCTCCTGTCTCGACCTGGTGTTCAAACACATTCCCGACACGCGCGAGCCGTTCACCCGCAAACACGAGTGGATCGTCATCACCCAATTGGCCGACGTGCTGCCCGCACCGCTGGACGGGCCACTGGGCGAGGCGCTGCGGACTTTCGATTCCGGCATTAACGAGTTCGACATCTCCTCCGACAAGGATCGCGCCGAGCACTGGTGGAAATTGCGCAGGAATATCAGCGAGGCGCAAAAACGCGAGGGTGTAAGCATCAAGCACGATATTTCCGTTCCAATCAGCCGCATCGCCGATTTCATTGCACGCGCCGATGCCGCATTGCACAAGGCATTTCCGGGTATTCGTATCGTGGCATTCGGACACATGGGCGATGGCAACATCCATTACAACATCTCGATACCGGACGCAAAGCAAAACCAGGCATTCATAGCCCGGCAGGAAGCGGCGGTGAACAAGCTGGTGTATGCGGTGGTGCGCGAACTCAACGGCAGCATCAGCGCCGAGCACGGGCTGGGACAGCTCAAGCGCGACGCCATCCGCGATTACAAGGACCCGCTGGAACTGGAATTGATGCGCAGGATCAAGCAGGCGTTCGACCCGGGGGGTACGATGAATCCCGGCAAGGTCTTGTAGGACAGGTTTTTATACATCGCAAATTCACACGGAGACACACATGGCAGCCCAACCTGAAATTACCAACATGGCCCTGTTCTGCGATTTCGAGAACGTGGCACTGGGCGTGCGCGATGCCAAGTACGCGCAGTTCGACATAAAAAAAGTGCTGGAGCGCCTGTTGCTCAAGGGCAGCATCGTCGTCAAGAAAGCCTATTGCGACTGGGACCGCTACAAGGAATTCAAGGCGACGATGCACGAAGCGGCCTTCGAGCTGATCGAGATACCGCACGTGCGCCAGTCGGGAAAAAACTCCGCCGACA
>DAICZN010000118.1 GCA_027311105.1 Gallionella sp. | reverse complement strand
ACGGCCAGTGCCGCGCACAGCAGGAAGAATCCGCTCCAGCCCAGCCGATCCGCCAGCCAGCCAGCCGTGGCATTGACGAAGGTGCGCGGCACGGCGGCCAGGCTGGTGAACAGCGCGAACTGGGTGGCGGTGTAGGCGGGGTGTGTGGTGTGCGCGATGTAGGCAACGAAGGCCGCCGTGCCCAGCCCGACGCCGAACGCTTCCAGGCCGATCACAAAAGCGAGCTGGGTGAGGTGCAGCGTGGTGACTTCGACCTGCGCGCCCTGCAGCGCCAGCCAGTAAAAGCCGAAGATGCTCACCACCTGCACCGCGCCGAACATCCACAGCGCGCGGTTGATGCCGAGCTTCAGCATCCAGATGCCGCCGGCCAGTGCGCCGATCACCGCCGGCCACAGCCCGGCGTTCTTTGCAATCAGTCCGATCTGTGATTTCGAGAATCCCATGTCGAGATAAAACGGCGTGGCCAGAGCGGTGCACAGGCTGTCGCCGAGTTTGTAGAAGAACAGGAACGCCAGAATCAGCAGCGCGCTTTGCCAGCCGCGGCGTGTGATGAATTCGTGGAACGGTTCGACCACCGCCTCGCGCAGCGTCCTTGGCGGTTCGGCGCGGTGCGGTTCCCGTACCAGCAGCGTCATCGCCATGCCGGGCAGCATGAACAGCGCGGTGATCATGAACACCGAATCCCAGGGCAGGTGGTCGGCAAGGATCAGCGCCAGCGATCCGGGAACCAGTCCGGAGATGCGGTAAGCATTGACGTGGACCGCGTTGCCCAGGCCGAGCTCGTTATCAAACAGCAACTCGCGGCGATAGGCGTCCAGCGCAATGTCCAGCGTTGCGCTCAAAAAGGCCAGCAGCGTCGTGAACAGCACGATCATAGTCAGGTCTTTCTGCGGCGAAAATCCTCCCAGCGAGGCAATCACCACCAGCAGCGCAGCTTGCGTGAGCAGCATCCAGCCGCGCCGGCGCCCCAGTGCCGGTACCGCATAGCGGTCCAGCAGCGGGGCCCAGAGGAATTTCCAGGTGTAGGGAAACTGGATCAAGGCGAAGGCGCCGATGACCCTGAGATCGATATGCTCGGTGCGCAGCCAGGCGGGGACCAGGTTGAGCAGCAGATACAGCGGCAGGCCTGATGCAAATCCGGTGAACGCGCAAATCAGCATGCGGCGCGTGAACAGTTGTTGCCAGACGGTCACAAAGCCCCCTTCACAACTATTGCGCCCGGCGATACCGCACTCGTAACCTTGTGCGCAGGATTTTGCCGTTCATCAAATCATATCCCGCGCTGAAACCGGTACACCGCGGTGCTGCCGAGCAGATTCGGCAACACCTGCACTTCATTCTTTCCGGTCATCACACGGCGTTCCAGCACGGCCACGCGATGATCTTTGCAGAACGTTTCAAAATCGTCCAGGGTGCACAAATGCACGTTCGGCGTGTCATACCATTGGTAAGGCAACTCGCGGGAAACCGGAATGTTGCCGAGCAGTATGTTGAGCCGGTTTTTCCAGTGGCCGAAGTTGGGAAAGCTGACGATGCCCTCGCGGCCGACGCGCAGCATTTCCTGTATCAGCGGTTCGGTATGGCGGGTGGCTTGCAGGGTCTGCGACAGCATCACGTAATCGAAGGAATTGCCTTCAAAATCCGCGAGCCCGGATTCCAGGTCGTTCTGGATAACATTCACCCCATTGGCGATACACGACACGATATCGGCGTCATTGATCTCCACACCGTAACCCTGCACCCCGCGGGTTTCCTTGAGATAACGCAGCAGGCTGCCGTCGCCGCAACCCAGGTCGAGCACAGTCGCGCCTTTAGGTATCCACGCGGCGATCGCGGCAAAGTCCGGGCGCTCAACCGCAAACCGGGCGGTGTCGTTTTTCATCATTGTCCACACTCCCTGGCAACCCTGTCGAGGTAGGTACGCATCACGTCCAGATAGTAGGGATCCTGCATCAAAAAAGAATCATGCCCGTGGGTCGATGTGATCTCCGCGTAATTGACGTTGAGTCGGTTATGCAACAACGGCCGCACGATCTCGCGCGAGCGCTGCGGCGAGAAACGCCAGTCGGTGGTGAACGAGACAACCAGAAAACTGGCCTTGGCGCGGGCGAACACCGGGTTAAGATCCCCGCCGCTATCGTGGGCCGGGTTGAAATAATCCAGCGCCTTGGTCATCAACAGATAGGTGTTGGCATCGAAGTAAGCCGCGAACTTGTCGCCCTGATAGCGCAGATATGACTCGATCGCGAATTCGATCTCATAACCGTAGTTGAGCTGCCCGGCGTGCAGGTCGCGCCCGAATTTGTCCGCCATCGCGTTGTCGGACAGATAGGTGATATGTCCCAGCATGCGCGCCAGTCGCAGTCCGCGTGTCGGCACCACGTTATGCTGGTAATAATCGCCTCCATGAAAATCCGGATCGGTGAGTATCGCATTGCGCGCCACATCGTTGAACGCGATGTTCTGGGCAGTAAGATGAGGCGCGGCGGCGATCGCGAAAACATGCCTGACCCGGTCCGGATATGACAGCGACCACTGCAATGCCTGCATTCCGCCCAGGCTTCCGCCTATCACCGCGGCGAATTGGCTGATGCCGAGAAAATCCGCGAGCCGCGCCTGCGATGTCACCCAGTCTTCCACCGTGATGACAGGAAAACTTGAACCATATGGCTGCCCGGTTTCCGGATTGATGGAAGACGGCCCGGTCGAGCCGTGGCAACCGCCGAGATTGTTCAGGCCTATGACGAAGAACTTGTCTGTGTCTATCGGCTTGCCGGGACCCACCATATTGTTCCACCAGCCGAGGTTCTTCAGGTCGTCGGCGTAATACCCGGCGACGTGGTGATGGCCGGACAGCGCATGGCAGATCAGGATCGCGTTGGATTTGCCGGCATTCAAAGTGCCATAGGTCTCGTACACCAGCTCGTAGCGCGGCAGCACCGCACCGCTGCGGAAGACCAGCGGGGTGTCGAATTGCGCGCGCCGCGCGCTGACGATACCAATGCTACCAGTTGCGCTCAAGTTGTCACCCAAAAACCAAAAAACCCGCTCGGCTAAAGCGGAGCGGGTTGCCTCGCTTTAGCTGGTATGTTTTAAGTGCCCCGCAAGCTGATGTCAAATCGGCACTGATGAAACCCTTAGCCATTCGACTAAACGGGCAAACAACACACGTCAAGTCGCTGGTTATGGCAGACAGTTTCCGTGTTTTGCGAATTGCTGTCAATCGCTGCTAGGCGTTGAGGCGGTCCAGCAGTTCGCGGATCTTCATCGGGTCGTCGGAACGCAATATCTTCTGGGTGAGCGTGGCGATCTCGGGAAGGCTGGTGGTCAGGACGCGCTGTTTGACACTGGGCACCTGGGCCGAAAACATCGAGAACTGGCGCAAACCCAGCCCCAGCAACAGCCGTGTATAGGTCAACTCCCCGGCCATCTCGCCGCATACAGAGATCGGCACGTTCAGCCTGTTGGACGTGCCGATGATATGAGAGAGCAGGCGCAGCACGGCGGGGTGCAGCGGGTCATAGAGATGCGCAACCTCTTCATCGGTGCGGTCTATCGCCAGGGTGTATTGAATCAGGTCATTGGTGCCTATGGACAGGAAATCAAGCTTCTTGACGAACACCCCGAGCGCCAGAGCCGCGGCGGGTATCTCTATCATGCCGCCGAGCTTCACCTCGCGGTCATAGGGTATGCCTTCTTCATCCAGGCGTTTTTTGGTCTCGGCTATGAACTGCAATGTCTGGCCAAGTTCTGAAACACCGGACAACATCGGAATCAGTATCTTGACGTTGCCGTAATGTGTGGCACGCAGCAGGGCGCGCATCTGGGTGCGGAACAATTGAGGCTCGGCCAGGCAAAAACGGATCGCGCGCAAGCCCAGCGCCGGGTTGTTGGCAACGCGCTTTGTCCCGTTCAATTGCTTGTCCCCGCCGAGATCGAAAGTGCGTATCGTCACGGGCTGGCCTTCCATGCCTGTCGCTACCGCGCGATAAGCCTCGAATTGTTCTTCCTCATCCGGCAGTTTCTCGCGGTTCAGAAACAGGAATTCGCTGCGAAACAACCCGATCCCGGTAGCGCCGTTTTCATTCACTTCGGCAATATCCCCAGGCTTTTCAATGTTGGCATGCAGGTCGATGACGGTGCCGTCCAGGGTGTTGGCGCGCGCGGTGCGCAGCCGCCTTAGTTTCTTGCGCTCCAGCTCATTTGCGCTCTGGCGCAACTTGTATTCGGCAAGTATCAGCCTGTCCGGGTTGACGATCAGCACGCCCTGCTCGCCGTCCAGGATCAGCAGATCGTCTTCACGTATCAATTCCCGGGCGTTGTGCAGCCCCACCACGCACGGCGCGTTCAGGCCCCGCGCGACAATCGCGGTGTGCGAGGTCGCGCCGCCCACATCGGTGATGAAAGCCGCGTATTGTTGCGGCTTGAACTGGATCAGATCGGCGGGGCTCAGGTCATGCGCCACGAGTATCGTCTCCACATCGTGGCGCGCCAAAGGCAGTTGATGCCCCGGTTGTCCCAGCAGCTGCTTGAGCAGCCGTTCGGCCACCTGGGTCACATCGGTCTGTCTTTCGCGCAGATAGGCATCCTCAAACTCATCGAACTGCGCCACCAGGGTTTCGGTTTGCGTTTTGAGCGCCCACTCGGCATTGCAATATTCCCTGGCGATCATCTCGCGCGGCGCCACGCTCAACAGCGGATCATCCAGTATCATCTGCTGCAATTCGAGGAAGGCGTCAAACTCGGCGGCTGCATAAGTGGGGCGATTGCTGCGCAGGCTGGCGAATTCATTGCGCGTGGCCAGCAATGCCGCATCGAAACGCGCAATCTCCTCCGCCAGGAGTTGCTTGGGCAGCACGTAATGCGCCACTTCCAGCGAGGTATGCGTAACCAGGTGGGCATGGCCGATGGCGATACCGCTGGAAACCGCGATGCCGTGCAGGGTAAAACTCATGTGCGCCTCGACAGGCCTGCCGAACAGATCGACTCACCCCTGATGGCCAGGCAGCAAAGTTGCCGTGGCGTTTTCATGGCTAGCCGCCTTCCCCGAAATAATCATTGATCAGTTCCAGCAACTCCTGCATTGCCTCGGCCTCGTCTGCGCCACTGGTCTCTATGGATATCGTTGTACCCTTGGCGGCAGCCAGCATCATCACCCCCATGATGCTTTTGGCGTTGACCCGGCGATTGTTGCGCGACAGCATCACTTCGCACTTGAAGCGCGAGGCAAGTTGTGTCAGCTTGGCCGAGGCGCGCGCATGCAGGCCAAGTTTGTTGATGATAAGTGCGTCTTTTTGCAGCATCCTAATCCACCATTTGAACAATGCATTCACGCCCGCCTTCGGCGGCGATTTTCGCCAACTCCGGCAGGTCCTTGTCGGAACTGTAAACCGCGCGCAACAGCATCGGCAGATTCAGGCCCGCCACGCCTATTACGCGATCGGCATTGCACAGCTGCCGTCCGATATTGCTCGGTGTGGCGCCGAACAAGTCCGCCAGAATCAGCACGCCTCTTCCCGTATCCAGCAACTTGATCAGTGCCTGCCCTTCGGCCAGCTTGAGCAGCGGCTCATCGCCGGCCAGCACCGATAACACCTTGAGATTGGGCGGCACCGCACCCATTACATGTTTTACACAATCCACAAAGCTATCGCCCAGTCCGTTGTGTGTCACCAACAATATCCCGGCCACAAATCACCCCTACCCGAATTAATATGCCGGCGCTGCCGGCAATGCACGATTCCCGCCGCAGCAAGTATTTCCCCGCCCCCGAAACTTCGGCCCCTGATCATTCACGGCACCACCTCCGGATGAACATTCCTGTCGGCAAATTCTAACCGTTTATTCAATCCGGCTGTGGCGTGAATATTCCCCCGCGCATCTATCAGCATCGCATCGGACAAATTCATCTGCGCCGCAGCCGCTCGCCAACCACTGGAACCGGAGATGAACAAGGGCTTGGAATCCGCATCCGACAACACCCCGGCACGCGGGCCATGGGTCAGTATTGTCACCGCCTGCACCCCCTGCATCGGATAACCGCTGCGCGGATCAATCAGATGACAGTAACGCACATTGCCCACCATGAAGTAACGCTGGTAATCGCCGGAGGTGCCGATGGCTTCCCCATCCTGCAGGTCCAGGGTCGCCAGCGCGCCGGACTTGCGCGGATGCTGTATGCCCACGCGCCACGGGCGGTTGCCGTGCCCGCCGATGGCCAGAATGTTACCGCCGATGTTGATCAGCGCGTTGCGGACACCCTGCTTGCGCAATATTCCGGCGGCACGGTCCAATGCGTAGCCCTTGGCGTAACCGCCCAGATCAACCTGCACCGATTTATTTGTGCTCCTGGCCCTGCCGCGCACGATCGTTATGTCGCTCATCTGCGGATTGGCCGTGACCCATTTCGCGATTTGCTTTTCATCCGGCCGCACCGGCTTGAATTCGTCGGCGTGGAAGCCCCACAACTGAACCAGGCCGCCGATAGCCGGATTGAACAAGCCCTTAGATTGCAGCGAGAGCTGTGTGGCGTCCTGCAGTATCGCGGCGAGCTCCGCCGAGATCGCCATGCTCTCGCCCTTGGCAAACGCGGCATTCATCGCACTCAATTCGCTGGGCTGCCAGGCGTGCAGCATGTCGTGCAGCCGCTGGAATTCATGCATCACTTCGCCCGCAGCCTGCTTCGCGCGAGTCTCGTCCTCGCCGTAGATGCTGATCTCCACCAGCGTGCCGAACACATAACCCTGCTCCTGATACAAAGGCTCCCTGCCCGTGCAGCCGGCAAACAGGACCAGTGCCAGCACGGCAAGAAGGCGGGCCGACATGATCATCTAGGCATGTTCCAGCGCAGTCTCGGCGTGATTCTCGGCGGCTTCGATTTCCAGCGATGCCGCCAGCAAAGCCAGGCGCGCGACCACACCGTATGCATAAAAACGATTGGGAGTGTCGTCCGGCCCGCGCTCCAGGTTGGGCATCGTGCAGTGCGTCTCGAATGCCAGCGGCATGAAATGCATCCCCGGTGCATTGAGGTTCTCGTCCACGCCGCGGGTGGTGTGCACCCGGTAAAACCCGCCGACCACATAGTGATCTATCATGTATATCACCGGCTCGGCCACCGCTTCATTGATCTGCTCGAAAGTGTAGACCCCTTCCTGTATCAACACATCCGAAACCTGCAGGCCTTCCTTGACCACCGCCATCTTGTTGCGCTGCTTGCGGTTCAGGCCGGTAATTTCACTGGCATCCTTGACCGTCATGATGCCCATGCCATAAGTGCCCGCATCGGCTTTGACGATGACGAATGGTTCGTGCTGCACGCCATATTCGGCATACTTGACCCGTATTTTTTCCAGTACCTGATCAACCTGGGCCGCCAGACATTCCTCGCCGACGCGTTCCTGAAAATTGACCCGGTCACAGGTCGCAAAATACGGATTGATCAGCCACGGGTCCACACCGAGCAATTTCGCGAATTCACCGGCGACACGGTCATAGGCGGTGAAATGCTGCGACTTGCGGCGCGTGTACCAGCCGGCTGAAAGCGGCGGGATAACGGTCTGCTCCAGATTCTTCAGGATTTCCGGCGCCCCGGCCGACAAATCGTTGTTGAGCAGAATCACGCACGGATCGAAGTCGGCCAAACCCAGCCGGTTACCGCGGCGCACCAGCGGTTCCAGCGTCAGCATGCTGCCGTCGGGCAAATGAATCTGCGTCGGCGCGGTGATATCCGGCAACAGGCTGCCGATGCGTACCCGCATTCCTGCTTGCTTGAGGATAGCCAGGATTTGCGCCACGTTCTGCAGGTAAAAAGTGTTGCGGGTGTGGTTCTCGGGTATCAGCAAGACCCCGCGCGCTTCCGGACAGATTTTTTCCACGGCGCTCTGCATGGCCTGCACGCACAACGGAAGAAATTCCGGATTTAAATTATTAAACCCACCCGGGAACAGATTGGTATCCACCGGTGCAAGTTTGAAACCGCTGTTGCGCAAATCCACCGAGGCATAGAATGGCACAGCGTGCTCCAGCCATTGCGAGCGCAGCCAATGCTCAATGACGGGCATGGAATCGAGGAAACGCCGCTCCAGGTCGAGCAGCGGGCCGGCCAGGGCGGTAGTGAGATGGGGGACCATAATGCTCTGCAAAAAATTAACTCGGCACATTCTAGCCGATAGCCCGCCACTCCGGAAAAATTCACTGGTATTTATGGGTGGGGCGAGCGCAGACCGCGCGTGACACAGCAACCCCCTGGCTGTTCATTGACAATCAGCAATTGCCGGCATAAGGTGGCTTCCGTTATGCACGAGTTCCCCGGAATTTTGTTCAACCACATGTTTCGCAGGAGCATTTTATCGCCTTATCAAGCGTCAACCGCTTATAGCCCCGAGAGGAGCATCATGAAAATCTTCGCCCCGGTAGTAATCCTTGCCGCCCTTCTGCCCATCAGCCTGCCTGCCCGGGCGGAAACGCCCATCATCAACCTGAGCGTAGGCGGGCAAGTCAGTCCGGGTGTGTATGGCCAGGTGCAGTTCGGCAACGCACCGCCGCCCCCGGTTTTCTACCCCCAACCCACGATCATCGTGCAACCTCCGGCAGGAAGGCTGCTCGAACCGATTTACATGAACGTGCCGCCGGGACACGCAAAGAATTGGGCCAGATATTGCCGCCGGTACAACGCCTGCGACCGGCCCGTGTATTTTGTCCGGTCGGCGGAGTATGAGCCCGGTTATCGCAGGCACAGAGACGAGGGGCGCAGGGGTGAAGGTCATCCGGACGAAGGCCGCAGAAATGAAGGTCGCGGGGATAACGGCCGCAGAGACGATCATGGCGACCGGGGGGACAGGGGCGACAACGGGGACCACAGGGACTAGAAGCGGGTGCCGACCGGCCTTTTCGCTTTCAGGCATCGGCTCTCCATTTACAACTGTCTGCGCATCATTAGTTCTGCCACGCCCGACCGCCGCTCCGGAGGAGCAGGATGTTAAAGCAGCGAATCCCTCTGCCTTTCCGTGGTTCGCCTGTCCGTTGTTTTTCTGCGATCGGTAAACACCAGTCCGCCCATTTTACCCGTGGTCAGCCACGGCCCACGCGCCCCGAATGGACTGGTTTTTCGACGGTCATTGCCGCTTCTGTTGTCCATATTTCCCCGGCATCGCAAACAAAAACATTAGTCAAAGTTACACGCTTTCCATGCCGCCCACGACAGCAAGGCTGGAGGATATTAAAAAATAAGTATTCTCGCCCTGATGGGGAGTGTCAATATGCAGCACACCCCTTTATACAGCAGATTGCAGGGGCAATAACGCCACTCGGTGTTAAAATCGCGCTCCAAAATTTTCAGAAACCGGTTTTTACATGCTTTCCACCGCCAACATCACCATGCAATTCGGGGCCAAACCCCTGTTTGAAAACGTTTCTGTAAAGTTCGGCGACGGCAACCGCTACGGCCTGATCGGTGCCAACGGATGCGGCAAATCCACCTTCATGAAGATCCTTGGCGGTGATCTGGAACCCAGCTCAGGCAACGTGATGCTGGACAAGACCGAGCGGCTCGGCAAATTGCGTCAGGACCAGTTCGCCTTCGAGAACATGCGCGTGCTGGATGTGGTGATGATGGGCCACGCCGAAATGTGGTCGGCGATGTCCGAGCGCGATGCAATCTACGCCAACCCGGATGCGAGCGAGGAAGACTACATGCGCGCCGCCGATCTGGAAGCGCAATTTGCCGAATACGACGGCTACACCGCCGAACCCCGCTCAGGCGAATTGCTGCTCGGCGTGGGCATCCCCATTGAACTGCACCAGGGTCCGATGAGCGCGGTCGCACCCGGTTTCAAGCTGCGCGTACTGCTGGCCCAGGCGCTGTTCTCCAACCCGGACATCCTGCTGCTCGACGAGCCGACCAACAACCTGGACATCAACACGATACGCTGGCTGGAAAACATCCTCAACGCGCGCACCTGCACGATGGTCATCATCTCGCACGACCGCCATTTCCTGAACAGCGTGTGCACCCACATGTCGGATCTGGACTACGGCAAGATCACCACTTATCCGGGCACCTACGACGAATACATGCTGGCCGCGACGCAGGCGCGCGAACAGCAATCGTCGGACAATGCCAAGGCCAAGGAGAAAGTCGCCGAGCTGAAAGCCTTCGTTGCGCGCTTCTCGGCGAATGCATCCAAGGCCAAGCAGGCCACCTCGCGCGCGCGCCAGATCGACAAGATCAAGATCGAGGACATCAAGCCGTCCAGCCGCCAGTACCCGTTCATCCGCTTCGAATACGACGAGCGCGAGAAGCTGCACCGCACCGCGGTGGAAGTGCAGCACATGACGAAGGGCTTCGACAAGGTGCTGTTCTCCAACGTCAACTTCCGCATCGATGCGGGCGAAAAAGTCGCCATCATCGGCCCGAACGGTATCGGCAAGACCACGCTGCTGCGCTGCCTGGCGGGCGATCTGCAACCCGACACCGGCACCATCAAGTGGACCGACAAAGCCAAGATCGGCTACTACGCGCAGGACCACACCGCCGACTTTGCCGAAGACAAGAGCATGACCGACTGGATTACCTACTGGCGCGGCCCCAACGATGACGACCAGACCGTGCGCGCCACGCTGGGCCGTCTGCTGTTCTCCGGCGACGAGGCCAAGAAACGCGTCAAGGTGCTTTCCGGCGGCGAGAAGGGACGCATGCTGTTCGGCAAGCTGATGCTGCAGAAGAACAACGTGTTGCTGATGGACGAGCCGACCAACCACATGGACATGGAGTCCATCGAATCGCTCAACACCGCGCTGCTGGAATACAAGGGCACGCTGCTGTTCGTCAGCCATGACCGCGAGTTTGTTTCGTCGCTGGCGACGCGCATCATCGAGATCACCGCCAAGGGCGTAGCCGATTACCACGGTACTTATGAAGAGTATCTGCGCGACCAGGGCATGGTTTTATAAAAACCCAGGCCACCATTCCCGCGACGGCGATCAACCGCGCCGAGAATAATCTGCGCGACATTCTGACGCTGTCCATCGGGCACACGCCCGCCCGATCCGCGATCGTGGTCTGGGATGCTCATTGCGATCTGGCGATTGCACTCACCGCGGCCTACCGCCGCTGCCTGCCCGATGCGAGGTTCATCGAATTCGACAGCAATGCGGCGCAATCTGTGCTCACCGCGTTCGGGCAACTCGCGCCCGGCGATCTGGTGGTGCTTATCCAATCCACCAGCTTTCGCCTGGACGCGTTCCGCATACGCGTCGAACTTTTCAAGCGCTCTCTCAAGGTCATCGAACATCCGCATCTGGCACGCATGTGTGGCGGGGAAGCGCTGACCTATATAGACTCGCTGGCCTATGACCCGGACTATTTTCGCGGGGTGGGCAACGGCCTGAAATCACGCCTCGATGGCGCCCAGGCAGGCATCATCGACAGCGGCGGCGAGCAATTGGTGTTTGCTGCCGGCTTCGAGCCCGCCAAGCTCAATGTCGGCGATTACAGCAATATGCAAAATGTAGGCGGGCAGTTTCCCATCGGGGAGGTGTTCACGGAATCAAAAGATCTGGAGGCGGTCAATGGCCGCGTGCGCATCTGTTTTTTTGGCGACACCACATTTACGGTCAACAAGCCCGCCCAGCCCATCACGCTGGTTATCAACAAAGGGCGAGTAACCGGCACGAAAGACTCAACGCCCGAATTCGACCGGGTGCTCGCCAATATTCGTGCCGACGAAGGAGAAGTCTGGCTGCGCGAACTGGGCCTGGGATTGAACAGGGCGTTCACACGGGACAGAACCGTCAGCGACATCGGCACGTTTGAACGCATGTGCGGCGTACACCTGTCGCTGGGTGCCAAACACGGCAGCTACAACAAACCCGATATCAAGAAGTCCGCGGCCAAGCATCATGTCGATGTTTTTGTCATTACGGAGACTGTCACTCTGGACGATGAAACGATTTATCGTGACGGCGCCTGGCAGGTTGGTTTCCGGTGATCCGGCGGCACGAATGATGAATGAAAAAAATGACACCGGCGCTGCCGGTGATGCCCCGGTCATTTCGTGCTCGTCATGCAGGGCAAGCTGCTGCCGTCTGGAGGTGATGCTGATGGACGGCGATGACATCCCCGGCGAACTGACGGCGCTGGACCGGTGGGGCGGGTGGGTCATGGCGCGGCTGGCCGACGGCTGGTGCGCGGCACTGGACCGGAACACGATGTTGTGCACGATATATAACCGCCGACCGATGATCTGCCGGGAATACCAGGCAGGCGACAGCGACTGCATCAAGCAGCGCGGGATATCAACCGCGCTGGTAAGCCTGAAGTAGGCAACCTCCCCTTCCCCAAACGCCCCCTGATGAGGCAACAGGAGGCATGAAGCTTTATAAAAATGTGCGTTACCGTACGGATGAAATGCGCCCTTTTCTGCACAGTGCACACATGGTATCCACGGTCGCTTTGGGTGCCGGCACTTGTAGATGCTACACAGCGATTGTCGAGGGGGAATAACATGCAAACGATTACTTCAATTTCTGCAAGCCGCACCGGAAACGCAAAGCCGCTTATGAAAGGCTTTCCGGCAAAGACCGCGCGGCTCATCCGGATTTTGCCGATGCCGGCATGGAAGGAAACATCCCTGTCGCGCGCATTGGCCGGCTTCGTACGCATCATAGGAGATTACCGCCTGTACCGCCGCAAGGGTTTCAATCCAAAAGTGGCATGGCATCTTGCGAACACCCCTGATCCGGCACCGTGGAAATTTTGAGCCCCGCACCCGCAACACCGGTGTTTCCGGACCTTTGACATCCCGGATCCGCCATTGCACATTCACGACCGCCCTCTTTTTGCTGCGGCTTATTCCGCAAAAAACCAGACGTAAATTACCCTGATGCTCCGGGATTGGATAGAATCTGCCTTGAGACATCCAAGGAATCATCATGAGCAATCCCCACCGTTACACCCTGATCATTTCCTGCCCCGATCGCGCGGGCATCATCGCCGCGGTGAGCGGCTTTATCGCCCAGCACGGCGGCTTCATCGTCGAGGCGAGCTATCACACCGAACAGGAGGCGCAGCGCTTCTTCATGCGCCAGGAGATACGCGCAGACTCCCTGCCTTTTGATGCCGCGGAATTCCGCCGCCGGTTCGCCCCACTGGCGCAGGAATTTGCAATGAGCTGGCAGTTGTTCGATTCGGCACAAAAAAAACGGCTGGTGATTCTGGTGAGCAAACAGGACCATTGCCTGAACGACCTGCTGCACCGCTGGCGCAGCGGCGAACTGCAGGTGGATATACCCTGCGTGATCTCCAACCACGATGATCTGCGCGGCTTCGTCGAGTGGCACGGCATCCCGTTTATCCATGTGGACATGCAAGCCAGCAAGGCTGCGGCATTCGACAAGATCGCCGCGCTGTTCGAGGAGCATCGCGGCGATTGCATGGTGCTGGCGCGTTTCATGCAGATCATGCCGCCAGCGCTATGCCAGCGTTTTTCGGGGCGCATCATCAACATCCACCACAGCTTCCTGCCTTCATTCATCGGCGCGAAGCCCTATCACCAGGCTTATCAGCGTGGCGTGAAACTGATCGGCGCCACCTGTCACTATGTCACCGACGAACTGGATGCCGGGCAGATCATAGAACAGGACACGTTGCGCATCGACCATGGCGACACGGTGGACGACCTGGTGCGTTACGGGCGCGACATCGAGAAAACCGTATTATCGAGGGGTCTGCGCTATCATGTGGAAGACCGCGTAATGGTGTGCGGCAGCAAGACCATCGTGTTTCGCTGATTCCAGATTTTCAGGTATTTTTTCCAGGACCGGAAAGGTAAATCATGAAGAATCTCGTATTCGCAATACTGCTCTGTGCATTCGCGGCACCGGCCTTCGGCGAGTCTCCGGCTGCGGTATCGGCTGCGGCGCCGGCAGTTGCACAGCCCGCCGTCATCTATTGGGATTCGGCCGAAGGCAGGGTGCTGCGTGCCCGCATGCCGGCCGACGCGGATTACTGGCAGCTCGCCCCCAACTTCGCCACACAGATCACCCAGTCATATTGCTCCGTGGCCAGCGCCATCACCGTTCTTAACGCGATGCCGATAAAGAAACCCGTTGACTCGACCTATGCGCCGTATGCCTACTTTACCCAGAGCAACTTTTTCACCCCCGAGGTTTTAAAAGTCATCAGTGCGCAGACCGTGCTCGCGATGGGCATGACGCGGGAACAACTGGCCGAAACGCTGTCCCGTCAGGGTGTCAACGCAACCACCATCGCCGGCGACACTTTCAGCGATGAGACTCTGCGCGCCCTGCTGAAAAAGGCGCTGGGTGATGACGGGCAGTTCGTGCTGGCCAATTATTATCGCGCCACCCTGGGCCAGGTCGGGGGAGGCCATTGGTCGGCATTGGCGGCCTACGATGAACAATCCGACAGGGTCCTGATACTCGATGTTGCCAAGTACAAATATCCCCCGGCGTGGGTCACCATCAGCATGCTGCATCAGGCAATCGCCACGACAGACAAGGTCAGCAACAAGTCGCGCGGGCTGGTTATCGTGTCGAAAGAAAAATAATCCGCAACACCAGTGAAAGTTAGGCTCAGTTGGTTGGAATGTAATGAAAGCTGAGCCGGCCCGTTTAGTTGCAAAGATTCGATGACTGCCTTGGGGATGGCTATTACAATGACCGCATAGTCGTTCGGTACCAATTCCAGATTGTCAAAAAATTCCTCCCTTGTGGTTAGTTGAGCTTATTTTGTTTGATTTTTAATTATCCTTACTATAAAGTAAGGAT
>DAICZN010000115.1 GCA_027311105.1 Gallionella sp. | reverse complement strand
CCGCGATGGTAAAACACCTCGAATGAACCGAAGCGCACATGCGAAGGCGACAGGCGGGTGAGCACGGCGGCGGTTTCTATGGATTCGCGATACACTTCTTCGTCGCTGCCGACGATGCACAGGGCGCGGCTGGTGGGTATGCCCAGGCCATGCATGGCTTCCGAGCACAGGTACTCGCGGATGCTGGAGCGCAGCACGGCGCGGCCATCGCCCTGGCGCGAATAGGGCGTGATGCCGGCGCCCTTGAGCTGCACATCCCAGAGCTCACCGGCGCGGTTGCGTATCTCGCCGAGCAGGATCGCGCGCCCGTCACCCAGTTGCGGGACGAAGTGGCCGAACTGGTGACCGGCGTAGAGCATGGATAGCGGCTCAGATCCCGGCAGCAAATAATTTCCGATAAAGTGTCCGGCGAAATCGCTGCGCGATATTTGCTCGCTGTCCAGGTCGATCAACCGCGCGGCTTCAGCATTGAAGCTGACCAGATAAGGAGCGGGCAGGGGCGTGGGGTTCAGGCGGCTGTGAAAACTATCCGGCAGGCGTGCAAAAGTATTTTCGAAATTCAGTCGGTCAAGTTTGTTCATTGGGCGGGCGGAAAAACGCGGCAGTGCCCCGTTGAAAGGCACTGCGCGAGTATGCGGGAACGGGGGTCAAACGCAGCCGGTAGGTTTCGGCAGGCCGCCGTATTTCGTGATCGGCTTCATCGGGCCGGTCATCCACAGGTCAAAAACTTCCTTTTGGTCCTGTTCGATATATTTCACGAATTTACGGATCGGAGGAACAGTACCGAATTCCTCGTAGAATTCGCGGGCCTTCATGATGTGCGCCCATTTTTGCTCATTCAATTCATAATTGTCGGCCTCAGCCATGGCCTGGGCTATTTCAGGCGTCCAGTCACTCATGCTCTCGAGATAGCCGTCGCCGTCGCGTGTAGGGATTTCCATTGGTAAATTTCCTGATAGTTGTAATGACGCAATGGTAATTAACCCGAGTTTATTGGTCAAGTAATATTTTGTGCAGGCGAGTCCATGGCTTCAGGAAATCATCTGGCAAAGTCGCTGTGTATAAATTCCTGAGAAAAAAACAAGTCATGACCTTGATGCCTGGACGGATGCATTCCGCGGCCACTTGCCAATAGTGTGATTTTAAAATTACCTGTAAACTCGGCGCGGATTTTAGCGGATATGAACCGTCATTAATGCACCATCAGAATCGGAGGATTTATGCTTTTGAAATTATCGGGAACGGTGTTTGTGCTTTCCACTGCCGTGTTTGCTGCGGGTTGCTCGTCAATGAGTGGCAACGGCATGGGGGGGTTCTTTACCGGTTCGGGAAATAACCCCATCAGGATTGAATCCGACCCGCCCGGGGCGACGGTCTACGTGATGGGTGAAGATCACGGCGTCACGCCGACCAAGATCAGCAACACGGATGTCTTTCCGAACATCTATCCGAAAGAAAAGCTATCCCTGTACGGCAAAGTGACGCTCAAAAAAGCGGGATGCGCCGATGTCACCAAGGCGGTCAACGCGGACATCATCAACACCGGGTTGCACGCCAAGCTGGACTGCGGCGATCTGAATCCTCCGTCGACGGTATCCAGAAGCGCCCCGCGCAGCAACGAAACCGTGGAGCAGCGCCTGGACAAAATCAAGGATCTGCTGAGCAAGGGCTTGATTACTGAAGATGAGGCAAAGAAGGCCAGGGAACGCATCATCAACGATCTTTGATTATGGTTTGAACCATCCTTCCGTATATAAATGGCAGCCAAAAATAAAGAAAATATAAGCGTTTTGTTTGTATGCATGGGCAATATCTGCCGATCACCCACAGCGGAAACGGTGTTTCGTCATTACGTCGAGAGTGCCGGCGTGTCAGAACACATATTGATCGATTCGGCCGGGACACATGCTTACCATGTCGGCGATCCGCCTGATTTGAGATCGCAGCGGGCTGCATTGCAGCGCGGTTATGACATGAGCAAGCTGCGCGGACGCCAGGTTTGCCGCGAGGATTTTCGCCGTTTCGATTATGTGCTCGCGATGGACAGTTCCAACCTCGGTATCCTGCAACGCTTGGCTACGCCCGACAGCAACGCCATGACGCGGCTGTTCCTTGAATATGCGCGTCATCATGCCGAGCGGGAAGTGCCTGACCCGTATTATGGGGGTGAGGACGGATTTGAACATGTGCTGGATATGGTCGAAGATGCCGCGCAGGGATTGCTGGAAGAGATACGCCGCCGGCATTTTTCGGCATAGGGCATTTGCAAATAAAAAGCCGCACGACTTTCGGCGTGCGGCTTTTTATTTTCGAGAGGGAATCTACCCGGCATTACTCCGGGGTATGTTGTGTCTCGATTTGCACCAGCGGTTCATTCTCCACATATACTTCATGCTGACGCAGACGGCGGCGCGGCGACTGCCTATCCATGCGGGAAGCGGCAGTTTGCGTAACCGAGTTAAGTTTGACCGGGTCGGTTTCGATCTGAACCAGATGATCATAACCATTTCCCCTGGTCGTGGTTACGGGTACGGGTGGCGGTGCCTGTACAGGAAGAGCCGGTGCTGCAATTGCCGGCAGAGCGGGGCTGAATGTAGATGGCAAGGCTACATACTCGCTGGGTTTGACGTATCCATCGGGGTAAGCGATATATTCTGTCGCTGCTGCATCCACCGGTGCGGCCTGAGCTGCAGCTTGTTGGACGCTGACGGGTGAATCGGAAGCGGCGTTCTGCGGGACGGCCTCACGATTTTCACGTTCGCGGCGTCCGCCGCGACGACCGCGCCGGCGGGCACCCTCGCGTGGCTGATTGTTCTCGTCAACCTGTTCGATTGCGGCAGTTGATGCCTGGTTCTCGAGCACGGGCTTCGCTTCGGCATTGCGCGGCGGGCGCGGCTGCTTGGGTTGGCGCGGTTCCTGGGGCTTGGCTGCGACATCGGCCTGGGCCGGCTTGGCGCGCGGTTCATTGCGGTCGCGACTATTGCCGCCTTCGCTGCGTTCACCGCGTTCGGGGCGCTCGCCGCGACCGCCGCGGTCACGGCGCTTGCTGCCGCTTTCGGGACGCTCGCCGCGTTCGGGGCGCTGGGCGTTGCGTGGCCTGCTGACCGCCGGTCTGGCTTTGGGCTGATCTTCTTCACCCAAGGATTTGATCCAGGCGAATAACTTGCCGAACATCGAGGGTCGGGCTGCTTCGGCCTTCATCGGCGCCGGTTGCATCGGCGTGACGCCCTGCACCACGGCCTGCGCGCGAGTGGCTTTTTGCTGAACCTGGGCCGCAGTGAGCGGCTTTTCTTCGACCGGTTTTTCCACCAGCTTGTAGCTGGCCTGCAGCACATCGCTGGTCATGTCATCCTGGCGCAAACGGTTGATGCTGTAGTTGGGCGTTTCCATGTGCGGGTTGGGGATCAGCGTGATGCCGACTTTCAGGCGCGATTCGATGCGGAATATGTCGGCGCGCTTCTCGTTCAGCAGGAACGTTGCGACATCCACCGGCACTTGCACATGTATCGCAGCGCTGCTTTCCTTCATCGCTTCTTCCTGGATGATACGCAGGATATGCAGCGCTGAAGACTCGATGCCGCGGATGTGGCCGATGCCGCTGCAGCGCGGGCAGGCGATAGAGTTGCCTTCACCCAGGCTCGGCGCCAGACGCTGGCGGGACAGTTCCAGCAAACCGAAGCGCGAGATTTTTGCGGTCTGCACGCGGGCGCGGTCATAGCGCAGTGAGTCGCGCAACCGGTCTTCCACGTCGCGCTGGTTGCGGGTGTTTTCCATGTCGATGAAGTCGATCACGATCAGGCCGCCCAGGTCGCGCAAGCGCAACTGGCGGGCAATCTCTTCCGCCGCCTCGAGGTTGGTGTTGAATGCGGTCGCTTCGATGTCCGAGCCTTTGGTGGCGCGTGCCGAGTTGATGTCGATCGCGGTGAGCGCTTCGGTATGGTCGATGACGATCACGCCGCCGGATGGCAGGCGCACTTCGCGCGCGTGGGCGGATTCGATCTGATGCTCGATCTGGAAGCGCGAGAACAACGGCACGTCGTCCTCGTAGCGCTTGATGCGGCTGATATTGCTCGGCATCACCGTACTCATGAAGGCCAATGCCTGCTGGTAGACTTCTTCGGTGTCGATCAGGATCTCGCTGATTTCGGGATTGAAGTAGTCGCGGATCGCGCGCACCACCAGGCTGCTTTCCAGGTAGATCAGCGACGGGGCTTTTTCGGATTGTGCCGCACCCTCGATCGCATCCCACAATTGCTTGAGGTAGTCGAGGTCCCACTGCAGTTCCTCTTCGTTGCGCCCGATCCCTGCGGTGCGCGCGATGATGCTCATGCCCTGCGGAACCGCGACGTTGGAAAGCACTTCGCGCAACTCGTTGCGTTCCTCGCCCTCGATGCGGCGCGATACGCCCCCACCGCTCGGGTTGTTTGGCATCAGCACGATATAGCGGCCGGCCAGGCTGATGTAAGTGGTCAGTGCCGCGCCCTTGTTGCCGCGCTCGTCCTTTTCCACCTGCACCAGCAATTCCTGGCCTTCGCGCAGGGCTTCCTTGATCGATGGGCGGTTGCCGCTGCCGGATTGGTAATACTGCGGGGCGACTTCCTTGAATGGCAGGAAGCCGTGCCGGTTGCCGCCGTATTCGACGAAACAGGCCTCGAGGCTGGGCTCGAGGCGGGTGATGACTGCCTTGTAGATGTTGCTCTTGCGTTGTTCCTTGCCGGCGGTTTCAATGTCGAGGTCGATGAGTTTCTGACCGTCAACAATGGCGACACGGAGTTCTTCCGGTTGTGTCGCATTGAATAACATGCGTTTCATTTTATTGTCTCCCGCGCTCTGACACGGGCGAGACCAGGCTACACGCGGCTAAGCGTGAGAGAGGAGCAATCGCGCAAACAGTCCAGTAATGTGCAAACGGTTGGTCAAATCAGTTCTCTGTCGGTAGCCAGTCTAAAAAATCGTTCTTTGGGTCTTAATCATCACCGGCTGCGCGTGCATCGCTGCATACGCTACGCCGAATGGTGCAAAAGTCCCTTAGGGTGAGGCAGCTGAATTGGCTGCGTCACGGAAAATCCACAGGTGCTTTGAGCGCGTAAATCAATTACTATCACTGCTGGTACCGGTGAGCGATATTAACCGGGCTGCGGCTGGAAGGGTGGCGGCGCTTTCATTGCACCGTCGCTTGTGCCAAAAGGTTCTTGGCGGCCAGTTTTTATGGCGCAGGGCTATTGATTACATCCCAGACTTACCCAATCCAAAACGCGCGAACGGTGAAGTATAAGCAAAATGAATGGTTTAAGCAAAGACTCTGTCAGTTTTGTGGAAATCGACGAAAGCGGCGCGGCGCAGCGCATCGACAATTTCCTGTTCAAATACCTGAAAGGCGTGCCCAAGAGCCATGTCTACCGCATCCTGCGCGGCGAAGTGCGGGTGAACAAGAAGCGCATCGACCAGACCTACAGGCTGAAACTGGGCGATCTGCTGCGCATCCCGCCGATCCGCGTCGCGGAAAGGCACGAGATCGGGGAGACGCACATCCCTGCGGTCGAGTTCCCGATCATTTACGAGGACGACGCGCTGGTCGTGGTTAACAAACCTTCCGGTGTCGCGGTGCACGGCGGCAGCGGGGTCAGCTTCGGGGTCATCGAGCAAATGCGCCGTGCACGCCCGCAGGCCAAATTCCTCGAGCTGGTCCACCGCCTGGACCGCGAAACCTCGGGCGTGCTGCTGCTGGCAAAGAAGCGCTCTGCACTGACCGCGATGCACGAGATCATGCGCGAGGGCAACAGTGACAAGCGTTATTTCGCCCTGGTGCTGGGTCAGTGGAAGAATGCCAAACAGCACGTCAAATTGCCGCTGCACAAATTCGACACCCCGCAAGGCGAGAAACGTGTGATGGTGCGCGAAGACGGGCAGGCCTCGCACACCATCTTCGCTTTACAAAAAAACTGGGCGGAATTCAGTTTATTAGAGGCGCAACTCAAGACCGGACGCACCCACCAGATCCGTGTGCATCTTAGCCACCTCGGTTTTCCGATCGCCGGGGACGACAAATACGGTGACTTTGCACACAACAAGGTGTTGATGAAACAGGGACTGAAGCGCATGTTCCTGCACGCCCACAGCATCGCGTTTGCGCATCCGCTGACGGGTGAGGCAATGCGGCTGGTTGCGCCGTTGCCGGAGGAACTGGAAAGTTTTATTGCGAAGCTGGATGCGGGCGGGTCTGCTGCTCAATAATCCGCAGATTTTGTCATTGACGTTTCTCAGGCCCTGCCTGTGCCGCCTGATTCATCCATCGAAAATTTCAGCGCCTCGCTCAAGGTATTCATAAATTCACTGACGTTAATCGGCTTGGTGAGATAGCGGAAGAATCCGGCCTCCATTCCCAGTTCCTTGTCGTGCAACATGGCATTGGCAGACAGGGCGACAATGGGGATATGCGCGGTGGCCGCGTCCCGGCGAAGGATTTTCATCACTTCAATGCCGCTGATGCCGGGCAGCTTGATGTCCATCAGAATCACCTCCGGCAGATGGGCGCGCGCCAACGCGATGGCGGCATCCCCATCTTGCGCGCTCAGCAGGCGCACATCCGGGCGACCCTCCATTATGTGTTCGACCAGCATCAGGTTGGCCGGGTTGTCTTCCACATACAGCAGGGTGTGCGGCGCCGCAACCCCTTTGGCTTGCGGCGTAAATTCTGCGGGCAATGATTTCCAGACAGCATTCTGAGGTGTAAAGTCGCGTATCAGTTCGACGCCGAATTCGCTGCCCAGACCGACAGTGCTTTTAACGCCGATGCGGCCACCCATCAACTCGACCAGCTGTTTGGTTACCACCAGGCCGATGCCAGTCCCTTCAATGGCGCTGTCCTCCTTGCCCAGGCGATTGAAGGGCTGAAACAACTGCTTCTGCAATTCCGGAGAAATCCCCGCGCCGCTATCCTTGATGCATATGCATACGCGTTCCGTGGTGCAGGTGCATGACACCTCGACTGTTCCCTGTGCACGGTTGTATTTGATCGCATTTGAAAGCAGATTGACGATAACCTGTTTCAAGCGGATTCGATCGGCGCTGACCAGCCAGTTTTCGTCGAATGGCAAAAAATTTATCCGGATGCCGGCAGTTTGCGCCTGTGGCTCTATCATGCCCCGGCATTCCTGCATGACTTCGGCCAGCAACACAGGTTCTTGCGACAACAACAATTTTCCGGACTCTATCATCGAGAGATCCAGAATCTCATTGATCAATTCCAGCAGATACCATCCGGCCTTGATAATCTGCTTCAGGCGCTTGTTTTGCGTGTCTGTCGGCGGTGGTGTGCCTGCCTCCAGCAGCTGGGCGAAGCCCAGGATGGCATTAAGCGGGGTGCGCAGCTCATGGCTCATGCTGGAAAGAAAATTCGATTTCGCAAGATTGGCTTTTTCTGCCACCGACATGGCATGCTGCAGATCGGCATTATTTTCCTGCAACACCTGCTCCAGGCGTTTGCGTTCGGTGATGTCACGCGCGGCGGCGAATACGCCGAGTACCTTGCCGTTGGCGTCACGGTATAGGCTGGCGTTGTACAGCACATCGGTGATGTTGCCGGATACATGGCGGATTGCCAGCGGGTAATCGGTCACGAAACCTTCCCTGAACACCAGCTGCTGTACCGCGCCCGCTTTTTCCGGGTCGGTAAAATATTCAGCGAAGTTGCTGCCGACCAGTCCGGTGCGATCCACGCCGGTCACCTGTTCCGTGGCAGCGTTGGCATCGGTGATCTTGCCATCCGCGCTGATCATTACCAGGGGGTCCAGGCTCGCTTCTATCAGGCTGCGGTTGTATTGGGCGGATGACTGCCATTTCGCTTCCGCCATTTTTCGCTTGTTGATCTCGGTCAGGTCGGTTGCCAGGATGAAGAAGGCGTCCGGCATCCCAATCAGGGACGGTTTGCTCACCGAAAGCTGGACCGGCACTTTTGTTTCGCTCCCGGTCACCAGCTCAAGCTCATCGCGGAGGACTTTGCCCTCGTCATCGCCCAGCAGTGATTGAAAAGCCAGCCGGCTGCCCGGCGCGATCCAGGTGTATATCGTGGAACCGATCACCTTTTCCAGCGGCACACAGAGCAGCTCGGCAAAGCGCCGGTTGGCGAACATGACCATGCCTTCCAACGACATGGTCAGCGCGCCTTCGCTCATGTTTTCGATCATTATCCGGTAGGATTGATCCGCGCCGTCGAGCGTGAATATCTGCTCGCCCCCCACGCCCTGGACGACCAGGGCATCCACTTCGCCACTGCGGATCGCGCGCAAAGTTTCTTCAGCTTCCTCCAGCCGGATGCGCAGGGCATCCAGTTCGAGAGGGTGTTGCTTGCTGTGGGTGGGTCTGTTGGGCATTACACCTTCTTGCGCAGATCCAGCCCGATCAGGACGCGTTCGGTGTTTGACAACTCGCCGATGATGCGCCGCAGCGGGAGCGGCAGTTTCTTGATGAGTGTCGGCGCGGCGATGATCTGTTCGCCCTGCGCCAGTTGCGGCTGCTGGTAAAGATCGATGACCTGCAACTCGTAGCGCCCGTGCAAATATTCCTCGCAGATTTTCTTGACATTGGCGATGGCGCGCACGGACTGCGGAGACGAGCCGGCTACATACAACTTCAGGGTGTAGTGCTTTTCCGGCGAGCCGAGCAGGGCCTGTTCAAATGCTGCTGCCGAATCGTGCAAGCTATTTTTACCCATGGCGCACCTACTCCCTCTGTTGCAGGTCCAGACCGATCAGCACGCGCTCGGTGTTGGAGAGATCGCCTATGATCTTGCGCACCGGTTCCGGCAGCTTGCGCACCAGGGTCGGAATGGCCAGGATTTGGTCGCCTTGCGCCAGCTTCGGGTTTTCAAGCAGGTCTATCACTTCGATATGATACTGGCCTGCCAGATGCTCTTCGCAGATTTTCTTGAGATTGACAAAAGCGGCCTTGCATTTAGGCGTTTGTCCTGCGACATACAGGCGCAGGATATAGGAGCCTTTTTTTATCCTGGCCGGCTTTGCCTTGGCTGTTGCAACTTTGGGCAGCGCGGATTTTTTTGGCGGGGCTGTCACTTCGGTCCCCTTTTTTGCTTGACCGTTGCGGCATCGGCCTTGCGGCTCAGTCCCATTTCCACGCGTTCCCGTAATAGCTGTGCTTCCTGAGCCTGTTCCTGGCCGATGATTTTCAGCGCCTCGGTTTCGCGCACCACAAACTCGGCGCGCATCGCGTCTATCTGCGCTTCCAGCGCGCGGCGCTTGCTTGCCAGCTCGAGTTGCCTGCGCTCCGTCTCCTGTTTGCGCGTCAGCTTCCCGGCCTGCTCAAGCGCCTCTTGTGCCAGACGCGCCGAGCCGGTCAGCACGCCGCCGGCGCCGACGTACACTTCGCACAGTTCCACGCCATGATCGCTCAGCAGACACTCGCGAATCTGGTTCGAATGCGCCATGCCGCGCGATTTCAGGATGGATAGGGCGCGATTGCGCTCGCCGCCGATTTCGATGTCGCGCAGTATCAGCCAGGTGTCGATCAGGGCCGACATGGCAACGTCGGTCACTTCCGAGGGTTTGCCGCCTGAAGTCAGGCTGGTGAACAGACTGGTGACCTGGTTCGTTTTCAGGAAATCCGCCAGCCGCATCAGCATGGATTTGACCTCGACCTCATTGCCGCCGATCACGAAACCGTTCAACGGATCCACCACCACGACCTGCGGCTTGAAGGTGTTGACCTTTTTGTGCATCATCGTCAGTTGCATTTCCAGGCCGGCAAACGAGGGGCGGGTCGCCTGGAAAAACAGCAGGCCCTTCTTCACCCACGGTTCCAGGTCTATCCCGATGGAACGCATGTTTCGTATGATCTGGCTGGGAGATTCCTCGAAGGCAAAATACAGCGCCCGTTCGCCACGACGGCAGGCGGCATCGACAAAGTGCGCGGCGAGGCTGCTCTTGCCGGTACCCGCCGTGCCGGAGATCAGCACGCTGCTGCCGCGGTAATAGCCCACGCCGCCCAGCATCGCGTCCAGGCGCGGAATACCGGACGGGATGCGCTCCGTGGAGACTGCGTGCTGCAAGCCCAGCGACGTGACAGGCAGCACCGAAATGCCGTCCTCGTCGATCAGAAACGGGTACTCGTTGGTACCGTGGGTCGAGCCGCTATACTTGACCACGCGCAGGCGCCGCGAAGAGGCCTGGTCGCTCACGCGATGGTCGAGCACGATCACGCAGTCGGAGACATATTCTTCCAGTCCCTGGCGCGTCAACGTTTCATCGCCGCGTTCGCCGGTGATGATGGCGGTCACGCCTTTGTCTTTCAGCCAGCGGAACAAACGGCGCAGTTCGGCGCGCAGGATCAGCGGGTTGGGCAGGCCGGCGAACAGCGATTCGATGGTGTCCAGCACGACGCGTTTGGCGCCGATCGAGTCTATCGCAAGACCCAGGCGGATGAACAAGCCCTCCAGATCGTACTCGCCGGTCTCCTCGATTTCGCTGCGTTCGATGTACACAAAATCCAGTACCATCTTCTTGCGGGCGATCAGGTCATTCAGGTCGAAACCCAGCGAGGCTACGTTTTGCGTCAGGTCTTTGGCGGTTTCCTCGAAGGCCATGAACACACCCGGCTCGTTGAACTGGGTCGCGCCGCGCACCAGAAACTCCATGGCGAGCAGCGTCTTGCCGCAGCCCGCGCTGCCGCACACCAGCGTCGGCCTGCCTTTGGGCAAACCTCCGCCGGTGATCTCGTCCAAGCCTTGAATGCCGGTCGGCGCTTTCGGGAGTTGTACTCTCGGATATGACTTGGGTGTTGCCCCGGATTTTATTGTTGGCTTGGGTT
>DAICZN010000108.1 GCA_027311105.1 Gallionella sp. | reverse complement strand
TGGCTAGTCGTTCCACCAGTAGTTCCATCAGGAGGCGAAGCCGACGTGGCAATCCAGGCGGTTTAAAAAAATGCATCCTGGTCTTGCTGGATTGCTTCACTTCGTTCGCAATGACGGCAAGGGTGTCGTGAATTATGGAAGTATCAATAGCTTTGCCGGCCCGGTGATTTGGCCGGGCGATTTATCCGGAAACACGGCATAATTGCCCCCGTTCGTGACCATCACCCACTGCTACCGCACTGCATATCCGCGCCCATTTTATGCCAATCAAATGAGCCCAACATGCCACAACGCACTTTGACCATCACCCCGGAAGGCAACATGAGCCCCAAGTTATGGTATCAGGCCGCCAGCCAGTCGCCGGACTTTGTCCATGATGCCGCGCAGGCTGCCGCGATAGCCGAACTGGATACGCTCTGGCACCAGCTGATGGATTTCAAATCCAGGCGCAACCAATTTCTGGGACGCAGCCTGCTGAGCCCCGATGTGCCCAGGGGCTTGTACCTGTGGGGCGGCGTCGGCCGCGGCAAGACCTTTTTGATGGATGCGTTTTACGCCTGCCTGCCGTACCAGCGCAAACGCCGCATCCACTTCCACAATTTCATGGCCGAGGTTCATCACGAAATGAAGGTGCTGGCCGGCGCGGGCGACCCGCTGATCGCGCTGGCCGACAACATCGCCAAATCCACCCGCATGCTGTGCCTGGACGAGTTTCACGTCGATGACATCGCCGATGCGATGATACTGGGGCGGCTGGTGACGGCGCTGTTCGAGCGCGGCGTGGTGCTGATGACCACTTCCAACTACCCGCCCGACGGCCTGTATCCGGACGGTTTGCAGCGCGGCAATTTTTTACCGGTGATCGAGTTGCTCAAGCGCGAGCTGAAAGTATTGTACATAGACAGCGGCAATGACTACCGCCTGCGCGCATTGACCCGCGAACCGCTGTTCCTCGTCGCAAACGATGCCGAGGGCGATGCCGCGAACGAGGCGCGCCTGGCGGAGTTGTTCGACCGGATCGGGGGGGAGCCGCGGCGCGAAAACAGCCATGCAGTGGTGCGGGGACGGCCGATCCCCGCGGAAGGGATAGCCCGCAATGCGGTCTGGTTCGATTTCAGGGAACTGTGCGCGGGTGCGCACGCGCAGGAGGATTACCTGGAGATCGCCCACCGCTTTCCCACGGTATTCCTGTCGCACATCCCGCAATTGACCGCAGACCGCAGTGCCGAGGCCAGGCGCTTCACCTGGCTGATCGATGTGCTTTACGACTGCAATGTCAGGCTGGCGGCATCAGCCGCGGTGCCGCTGGGGGAACTTTTCATTGATGGCGCGGGATCCGGAGAGGCTTCGCGCACCATAAGCCGATTGACCGAGATGCAGACCCAGACCTATCTGCAATTGCCGCATCGCTCCCAGAGCGTGACTTTGTAGGAGCGGACCCTGAGTGCACTGAACCTGTCGAACCGGCGCTATCAGATTGGCTACTTTTAGTAGCTCCTACAAATACCATAGGTTCCTGTAAACCCGATATATTTAAGGAAGTGCCGAATAAGTCCCAACTATGGTTCGATACATTTTCCGTTCGTCCTGAGTGCCGCGCATAGCGCGGTGTATCGAAGGTGCGAACGGAAAACACTCACCACGAACGGACTTATTCTGCGCTTCCTTAAAGCCAAACCGCATTCCAGAACGGATAATCGCCGAGTCGACTTACCAAACCAGCCCGTAGCGGATTAGCCACCACATAGCGTGCCGTGTCCTGCAAATCATCCTCTGCCCGTAGCGCATGGTCGTGATACGCGGGCGACCACAACGATCCCTTGCTTTCCAGCGTACGGTTCGCATGACGCGAGCTGGCCGATTTTATGCGGTTTACTACAGCGCTGAGCACATCGTGTTCGCTCAATTCAAGCAGCCAATGTGCATGGTCGGGCATCAGCACCCGGGCGAGCATGGCCGCATCTCCCAGGACGACTCTATCTTCGAAACAGCGCGAGGCTGCGCAAGCGGCACGGAAGTTCCCGAACACCCTGGTGCGGTTGATCGTTGTAGACGTTACCAGATATATCCCGTTCGACACGGATACCCGGCCTTTGCGCAAGGCAGCGTGGCCGGCTTTTTTATCAGACATGATGACTGTCCTGTAGGAGCGGGCCATGCCCGCGACTGTTTTTTTTCGCTGGCATGGCCCGCTCCTACAAGAAATTTCACAATGACGATTTCAGCCCCAATGTCGAATATCACAATGCGAGCCCGATGATTTTCGGTTGCAGCAAGTCATCATTCACAGATATTGCAAGTCACCCGGAATATCGATGTCGGCAAAGATACCCGCATCCCCGATCGGAATATCCGTGGCTTTGGCCAGATCGCGCTCCAGCAAACGCCGGGCTCCGTTGTCTCCCTGCAGCGCCAGCAATTCATCGCGGTAATGGGAGGCGAACCCCACCGGATGGCCGCGCCTGCCGGAGCGCGAGGGCGCAGCCAGGGTGGCCCCTGCCGACAGCGCATCGCGCACGCCCGTGATCGCCGCGACCGGCACCGCGGGCATGTCCGCCAGACCGATCAGCCAGGCGGCGGCATCACGGTTCGCGCGCACGCCGCACACCAGACTGGATGCCATACCCTGCGCGGCACCCACACATTCGACCCAGCGTATCAATGCCGACCTGGCCCCGCCCAGCGCGGTTTCGATCGCGCTGCAAAATGCATCCGCCCCGGGCCTGACGATTACCGTGACATGCCCGAACGCTTCCAGCCATGGCAACAGGCTGTGCGCGGCGAGCGGCAATGTCACGCCGCGCAACGTCACCGCATGCAGCAACTTGTCCGAGCCGAAGCGGCGCGACTCGCCCGCCGCCAGCACGATGGCGGCGATATCGCCCGCGGCAGACGCTGAACCGGACCCGGGATTATCCGGCACAACCCGGTTATTCAGACAAGTTTCTCCCGGTCGAACGGCATGCGCCGCATGCGCTTGCCGGTCAGCCTGAACACCGCGTTGGCGACCGCCGGCGCGATCGGCGGCGTGCCCGGTTCGCCGATGCCGGTGGGCGGCTCGCTGCTGGCCACGATATGCACCTCGACCAGCGGCATCTCGGAATAGCGCAGCGGCGGATAGTCGTTGAAATTGGACTGCATCACGCGGCCCTTCTCCAGCGTGATCGCGCCGTGCAGGGCGGCCGAGAGCCCGAAAACGATAGCGCCCTCGATCTGCTGGTGGATGCCGTCGGGGTTGACGATCATGCCGCAATCCACCGCGGCGACCACGCGATGCACGCGGATCTTGCCGCTGTCCAGCGACACTTCGGCGATCTGTGCAACATAGCTGTTGAACGACTGGTGCACCGCGACGCCGTAGGCATGGCCGGCGGGCAATTTCTTCCTGCCCCAGCCGGCCTTGTCCGCCGCCAGCTGCAGCACGCCGCGGTAACGCGAAGCGGCAGGCAGCATCGCCATCCGGTAGGCCACCGGGTCCTTGCCGGCGAGATGCGCCAATTCGTCGACCATCGTCTCGACGACGAACGCGGTGTGCGAGTGGCCCACGGAGCGCCACCACTGCACCGGCACCGCATTCTTGGTGCTGTGCAGTTCGACCTGCAGGTTGGGGATCATATAGGGCAGCGTGGACGCGCCCTCCACCGACGTGGCGTCGATGCCGTTATGGGTCATGAAGCCCTCGAACGGCGTGTCGGCAACGATGGACTGGCCGACGATGGTGTGTTTCCACGCCAGCGGCTTGCCGTCCTTCGCGATGCCCGCCTCGATGTGGTCGGCCCACATCGGCCGGTAATAACCGCCGCGCGTGTCGTCCTCGCGCGTCCACACCACCTTCACCGGTTTGCCGACCGCCATCGCCACCTGCACCGCCTCGATGACGAAGTCCGAGCGCGGATTGGCGCGCCGGCCGAAGCCGCCGCCGAGGAAAGTCGTGTGTATCTGCACCTGTTCCGGCTTAAGCCCGGCGGTCTTCGCCGCCATCGCGCAGTCCATCGTCTGCATCTGCGTGCCGGTCCAGATCACGCAGCGGTCGGGTTTCAGGTCCACCACGACGTTGAGCGGCTCCATCGCGGCGTGCGCCAGATAAGGCACTTCATACTCGGCAGTGACGGACTTGTGCGCCTTCCTGAAGCCCTGCACGGTATCGCCACCCTTGCGCGCCACCAGGCCGGGCTGCCCGGCCAGGGCAAGATATTCCGCAACCATCTTGGTCGTGGTTAGCGCCGCACCCGGTCCCTCATCCCATTCGATCACCAGCAGGTCGCGCGCGGTCTTGGCGGGCCAGAAACCGGATGCCGCGACCGCGATCCCGGTCGGCACCTGGTACACGCCCTGCACGCCGGGCAGCTTGCGCGCCCCGGTCGCGGCGAAACTCTTCACCTTGCCACCGAACACCGGGCTGCGCGCGACCAGCACCGTCAGTATCCCGGGCAGATAAACGTCGAGACCGAACTGCGCCGTGCCGTTGATCTTGGCCGGCGTATCCAGGCGTTTCATCGGCTTGCCGATGATCTTGAAATCCTTGGGCGACTTCAGCACGACATCATTCGGCAGCGGCAGTTTCGCCGCGGCATCGGCCAACGCACCGTAACTCGCTTCCCTGCCGCTGCCGGCATGAATCACCCGGCTGTTCCCGGCATGGCATTCGCTTTCCGGCACGCCCCATTGCTGTGCTGCGGCGCGCACCAGCAATATCCTGGCGCTGGCGCCGACGCGGCGCATCTGCTCCCACGACGAAGGGATGCTGGAACTGCCCCCGGTCAATTGCATGCCGAAGCCGGTGTGGTTGTACACCGCGCCCACCGGTGCCGACACCACGCTGATGCGGCTCCAGTCGGCTTCCAGTTCCTCGGCGATCAGCATGGGCAGCGAAGTGTAGACACCCTGACCCATCTCGGACTTGTTCACAACGATCGTGATGCTGTCGTCCGGCGCGATGTGGATGAAGGCGTCGGGCGGGTAGACCTGTTTCGCCGGCGCTTCGGCCGCATAGGCGCGGCCGCCTTGCGTCGGCAGGTAAAAGCCGATCACCAGTCCGCCCATCAATGCGACCGATTCCTTGAGGAACTTGCGCCGGGAAGGATTTTGCGCGGCAGTATTTCTCATTTTGGTTTTCATTTTGCACCTCCCGGTTGTTCAGACGCCAGTTGGGCGGAAGCCGCCTGAATCGCCGCGCGGACGCGGTTGTAAGTGCCGCAGCGGCACAGGTTGCCGTCCATCGCGGCGCTGATCTGCGCTTCGCTGGGGCGGGGATTTTCCATCAGCAGCGCGGTGGCCGACATGATCTGGCCGGACTGGCAGTATCCGCATTGCGGCACGTCCACTTCCTGCCAGGCCGCCTGCACGGTTTTGCCCAGCGCGGATGCGGCGACTCCTTCTATCGTGGTGACTTGCCTGCCGCTGGCCATCGACACCGGCGTCTGGCAGGAACGCACCGCCTGGCCGTCCAGGTGCACGGTGCAGGCGCCGCATTGCGCGATGCCGCAGCCGTATTTGGTGCCGGTCATTTGCAGGTGGTCGCGCAGCACCCAGAGCAGGGGCGTATTGGGATCGGCATCGACCCCGGTCGTTTTTCCGTTGATGTTTAAGGTGATCATGAGCACATCTCCTGTTTGATGGGTTGAGACTGGTTATTGGGTAGAACGGCTGCTTCAGCTGCCCGGTTCCGGATAGAGATCAGGTGCGCGAGTATGGACACCGCAATCTCCGGCGGCGTGCGGCTGCCTATGTCCAGGCCCACCGGCCCGTGCAGCCGTTCGATCTCCTCCGGCGTGAGATCGAACATCTTCAGCCGCCCGCGGCGCTTTGCATTGTTGGCCATCGAGCCCAGCGCGCCAACATAGAACGCCGGCGACTTGAGCGCTTCCAGCAGCGCCATGTCGTCGAGCTTGGGATCATGGGTCAGCGCGATGATCACGGTGGCGCTGTCGGCTTGCAGCGCAATCACCGCGTCGTCCGGCATCTCGCCGGTCAAGGTCGTGTCCGGCACGTCCCAGGTCGCGCGCATCTCCGCGCGCGGATCGCAGACGATCACCTGGTAGTCGAGCGCCTGCGCCATGCGCGCGAGATAAGCGGAAGTCTGGCCGGCGCCGATGATCAGCATGCGCCAGCGCGGACCGTGCACCGTGGTCAGCATCGCGCCGTCAAACGAGATTTTTTCGCCGGGGCCGGCATCCTCCAGCCCGACACGCAAGGTATCAAGGTGCAGCGTGCGCCTGACCAGCCGGTGGGCCCGCACCAGATGCAGCACCTGCTCCACCCAATCCGTGTTGTGCACCGGCTCGACGACCAGGCGTATCACGCCGCCGCACGGCAGCTTGAAACGCCTGGCTTCTTCATCGGTGGCGCCGTAGTTCAGCAGCCCGCAACGGTCGCCAGCCAGCTGGCCGCGCTGCGCGCGCAGCCCCAGGTCGTCCTCGATGCAGCCGCCCGACACCGAACCGACCGCCAGACCGTCGCCGCGCAGCGCGATCATCGAGCCCGGCGGGCGCGGGCTGGAACCGAAGGTTTCCACCACCGTCACCAGCCACAGCGGCAGGTCCGCGGCTTGCCACTCGCGCAGTGTTTTCAGTACAGAAAGATCGACGCTATCCATACATGCCTCCCAGGAGCCGGCGGATATTTTCCCGGGTTTTCGGGGCAATTCCACCGGCAAAAACGGGCGGATTCGTATCGTCCGCCAGGAGCGATATCCTACGCCGACTGGCGGCAAAATCTACCGCGTAGCGAAAGTGGTTAGTCTCGCGCAGGAACAGGCCATGCCGGCATGGAGCCGCCCCCCGGTGCCTGTCAGCCGCTATAATGCCCCGACCATAACAGGGGAAAAGCTGCGCGTAGACAAAATCAATCCGGTTGGCAAAGCAAGGCGAAAGAGATACAACAAGGCGTAAAGCACGAAACGGCATAACCATCTCAACCACCGATGTTCATCACACAAAGGAGAAAATCATGGCAACAGACAGCGTTTATCGTATCACCGAACTGGTCGGAACCAGCAAGAAATCCTGGGAAGATGCCGCCGCAAACGCAGTCAAGGCTGCCTCAAAAACCCTGCGTGACCTGAGGGTTGCCGAAGTGATCAAGCTGGACATGGTGGTCGAAGCGGGCAAAGTGACTTCTTACCGGGCGCGAGTAGCCTTGTCCTTCAAGTACGAACCCAAAAAATAAACAATCCGGATTGAAGGCCGGACGCAGCCGGACAGACGGCTGCGAAGCCGGTTTTTGCGGAGACCCGCTTGCGAAAAAGAGGACGGCCCGTTGCAGGTACCGTCCTCAATGAGCGAGCCATGCCCGCTAAAAAGACAATCGCAGACACTGACCGGTGAAAATTCTGCGTCCGTTTCAGCAGACAGCAGATTGCCTGCATTTAATGCTCCCACCCCCTTTAAAGAAAGTCCGGGGGGATTTTCCTTCAGGGCGCAGCGGCCACACATGGTAGTCTTTCAATAAATAGTGGCCCCGGTTACCCTGTCCCTGATTGCCGCTCTAGCGTTTGCCAAATGCCCTAAGCTTTTCCTCGAACAGGGGCAATGCCGCACTGGCGGCTTTCTCCCCTTCAAGTATGGCCCAGTGTTTGTCGTCCAGGTTGGTCTGGTCGATTTCCCTGGTGAGGGGCCTTATCACCACGTCGGCCTGGAGCAATTCATAGCGGTTGATGGAACAGCTCATGATGTCAAATGTTTGCATCAACACGTTCAGCATTGATTTGGTCTGGTTGTTTGCCGGAAGATTTGAAATGTTCACGGCAATCACGATATCGGCACCCATCGCACGGGCCACACTTACCGGCACCGGCTTGACCAGCCCCCCATCCACATAACTTTTGCCCAGGATCTCCGTCGGCTGGAAAATTCCGGGCACCGAGCATGATGCCCGCACCGCCTGCCCGGTATCGCCGCTGCGGAATACCACTTCCTCGCCGCTGCTCAAATCCGTTGCAACGGCTGCGAAGGTGCGCTGGAGTTTTTCCACGGGTTGCTGCTTGACCATACGGTTGATGAATTGCTCGAGCGGTTCGCCGGACAGGAAACCCCGGTTGGGCATGATCCAGGAAGAGACCGATCCGCGCTGCATCGGGAAAGAGATTTCCTGCAATTGAAAACCGGTGTAACCGGCCGCATACAGCGCACCCACAGCCGATCCAACGCTGGTCCCGACAATAATATCGGGTGTTATGCCGCGCGATTCCAGCACCTTGATGACGCCGATATGGGCAAAGCCCCGCGCTCCGCCGCCGCCCAGCACCAGTGCTATCTTCGGCTGGCGGGCAGCCGCCGGCAGCAATTTTTGCATCCATTGTGAAAAATCAAAGCGGGGGAGATTCATACTATTCACAATCTGGAAGGGTTGATTCGGACCCGCCAGTTTAAACCAACAGGAAGCCGGTGCGGAATTGTCGTGTTCGGGTTGCAACCCGAGTCATTCCGGATTCAAGAAAACATTTCCTTACCTGTCGCCCTCGACCCACTCCGCATAAGCAATCCGCCTGACATCGAACCTGTCGGTGGTGCGGCAATAAACCGAAGGTGAGCCCAGCCGCCCGATGGGCGCAAAATTATTCACATGCATACGCGGACCCATCAGATGATCGGCCACATGGAACATCACCACCTCGCCGATGACCAGCGTATTCTTGCCCAGCAATTGCGAGCTGTGCAGCTTGCACTCCATGCTGGCCTGCGACTCCGCCACCCGCGGCGGCTTCACCTTGACGGAAGGCGCGGTGTGCAGCCCGGCCGCTTCCAGTTCGCTCTCCCCTTCAGGAAAGTCCGCCGCCGAGATATTCATCGCGTCGAACAATTCCTCGGTCACCAGGTTCACGACAAATTCGCCGCCGGCCAGAATATTCCTCGCGGTGTCCTTGGTTTCCCCGGCGTCAGTGAGGCCGATGCTGATGATCAGGTATAGCGGGTTGGCGCCCACCGCGTTGAAAAAACTGAACGGCGCGAGATTGACGACACCGTCGGCATTCAGGCTGGTGACCCACGCGATCGGGCGAGGCACCACCAGGTTGGTCAGCAGCTTGTAGTTGTCGGCGACTGAGTGCAGGGACGGATCGATTTGCATGGGGATATCTCTCTAAAAAGTTACTTTATGGTTGGGGCGCTCAAGTTTGCCGGGATTTTAATTCAGAACAAAGACAGACCTTCTTTTTTTGTTGCCCGCTCAACGGCCAGTTAGCGATGAAAGAAATGCCAAGCCGCCCCCGGGAGTTCGCTAGAATAGCCGCCATCCCACGGCCGGTCGCCGTACTTTCAGAGCCACGCCATGAATGAAGAACGTTTGGAAAACATTGAAGCAAAGCTCACCTTCCAGGAAGACCTGATCGAGGAACTGAACAAAACGGTCTACCAGCAGCAACAAAAGCTGGACCGCCTTGAGGCGATCTGTGAAGCGCTCGCAAGGCACATCCGATCGCTGGCTGAAGGGAATAACGAGGGCAAGCCCGCGAACGAGAGGCCGCCCCATTATTAGCGCGCGGACCGGCTGCTATTGAGATTTCCATAATTCACGACCTGCATGCCGTCATTCCGGCGGGAATCCAGCAAGACAAAAAAGCCTTGCCGTCGTTGCGAACGAAGTGAAGCAATCCAGCAAGACAAGGATGCATTTTGGTTAAATCACCTGCATTCCTGCTTCCGTCTCCTCCAGACGACCCTGAAAATCTTATCCAACATTCCTGTCGGACGTATAGGGAATGATGGGCCAGCTCTGTTATTTCCTTGGCCCGGCCCGGAACGATGCCGCGCTGTCTTCAATTACGGAAAGCTTAATGGAATCGCCTCCCTATCGGGCAGAAACAAAAAAAGCCCCGCAGTTCTGCGGGGCTTTTGCATGGATAATTACGCAGTCAGGTACTGATTATTGGTTCAGCTCAATGCACTGCGGCACTGGCGTCAAGCAATACCTCTGCCGCGAACACCTGCTCGGCATCCACCTTGTCGAACAGGTATTGGTGATTGCAGAATTCGCACCTCACCTCCACCATGCCCTGCTCGGCCAGCACCGATTGCACCTCGTCCCATCCCAGCATCTTGAGCATGCGCGCCACCCTGTCGCGGGAGCACGAGCACCTGAACGCCACCTGCTGGGTGTCGAACAGGCGCACATCTTCCTCGCGATACAGCCTGCGTATCAACTCCAGCGCGGGCAGGCCGAGCAGCTCTTCGCTGCGCAGCGTATCGGTCAGCAGCGTCACGCGCTGCCACATGTCTTCATCCTGTTCGCCGGGAGCAAACCCGCCCTCGCCCGGCATCTTCTGCAACAACAGCCCCGCCGCGCCCCGCGCATCCGCCGCCAGCCACAGGCGCGTCTCCAGCTGGTCCGAGCGCAGCATGTAGTTCTGCAGCACCCCGGCCACGCTGTCGCCATCAAGTTCGACGATACCCTGGTACGTCTGCCCGCCGTCGCGCGGATCCAGCGTGATGACGAATCGCCCGTCGCCCACCATCTGCGCAAAGTTGATCCCGTCCAGCTCGCCCTGCCACTTCGCCGTGGCGCGCACATTCAGATCGCCGTCGCACTCCACCACCAGCAGCGTCACCGGCCCCTTGCCCTGGATCTGCAGGATCAGCGAGCCTTTCAGCTTCAGCGTCGCCGCCAGCAACACCGCCGCCGCCATCAGCTCGCCCATCACCGCGCGCAACGACGGGGGATAGTCGTGCCGCTCCAGCACAGCGCGCCAGGCAGCATCGAGATGCACCAGCTCGCCGCGCACATGGGATTGTTCGAACAGGAAACGTTGCAGGGAATCGGGATGGGGTTTAATTTTCATAGTGCGCGATTTTAACATGCCGACATGGACGATTTCGCAGTGCGCCTCTTGTATACTTCACCCAAATCAACACTCACTGCTACCCGCCATGTCCCAATCCAAACCAGACCGCAGCGCCGCCCTTGAGTTAATCGACTTCATCGACGCAAGTCCCAGCCCCTGGCACGCCGTGGCGAATGCCGAGGCGCTGCTGCAGAAGAACGGCTACACGCGGCTTGAAGAGGATGCCCGTTGGCAACTTGCGGCAGGCGGGCGCTATTACGTGGTGCGCGGCGGCGCGTCGATGATCGCATTCGTGCCGGGCAGCCGGCCGCTCGCCGAAGCCGGCTTTCGCATCGTCGGCGCCCATACCGATTCGCCCGGGTT
>DAICZN010000101.1 GCA_027311105.1 Gallionella sp. | reverse complement strand
GATTAGGAACCAACATTATCGTGCCGGATAAAACCGGCAGGACTTGATCCCGCCACCTGAAAAGGTGGCGGTTTTTTTCGCCCTGCATTCTCAGCCTTGTTATTTTTTGTCCAGCAGCGCCTGCAGGCCGGCGAACGGATTATGCGTCGCCGTGGCAGAGTGCCGGTCTGAGCCGGCTGTCTGCGGCTGTTTCGGCTGCGCCTGTTGTTCGAGCAGGCGCATGTGCTCGTTGTCGTGGCAATACAGGCACAGCAGTTCCCAGTTGCTGCCGTCCGGCGGGTTGTTGTCGTGATTGTGGTCTTTGTGGTGCACCGTCAGTTCGCGCAGGCGCGCGCCGGAAAACTCGCGGCCGCATCGCCCGCAGATCCACGGAAATAACTGCAGGGCGCGCTCGCGGTAAGTCGCCGCGCGCTCATCGCTATGCCGCCGCGCTTCGGCGATGACACGATCGAGACGTGAGTGATCAGGAGTGGTGCGTTTTGGCATGGTTGCAGGATAGGGCGCGAGGCATCGCGCCCTCAACGCCGGGCGCAGTGGCTTTGCATAACCATCGGCAAAAGATGCCGGTAAATTCTCTGCCTGCCTTGCGCCCCTGACTCAGTGATGCTGGCTGATCGCGCCTGTCAGCGTGGCAGGCGGCGGTTGCTTCTTGGGTTTTTTCGCTTCCTTGGTTTTACGCTGTTGTCCTTTGGCCATGATCATTCTCCTTGTGGTGATGAGTTGCGAAATATGCGCTACTGAAGTGCCGCGATATATTGCCGCCGGCCCGGCCCGGATTGCAGCAGGGCGCAACGCGTGCAAATGATAATCCCAGGCGGGAAAATGTGAAACTTTTTCTTGCATCCTTGCGGAAGCGGCCGGCAGAAAATTGCTCATGGTTATCGGGGAGATCCGGGCTCCCGGAAAATGGCGGTTCCGGTAAATGGCAATTCTGGGATAATGGCCCTTCCGGGTTGAACCGGTGGCCCCGTTAAGCGGCATCTTTCGTCAACAGGGCCCGCTCCTACACACATGCTGTTCTTGATGCGATCTGGAATAAAGGCCAGGGCGCCTGCGGGCTCTGCAAAATTCATGGCAGCGGGACCGGCGCGAATTATGGAAACACAGATAGCTGAAATTACTTACAAGGAAAAAACATGAAAAATTTGTTAGTGGCAATGATGGGCGCAATCATAATATCGATGAGCGGATCTGCGCTGGCCGCGCCCATGACCCCGGCGCCGATGACCAGAGAGCAGGGAGACGCCATACTCAAGGAACTGCGCGATATAAAGCAACTGCTGGCGAGGCAGCAGTTGCAGGCGGCGCCGGCAGGTCCACAGGCACCGCAAGATATGACGGTCAAAAGCGATGCGATATATGTGCTCGGCAAAAGCGATGCGCCGCTGACCATGGTGGAATTCACCGACTACCAGTGCCCGTTCTGCGGGCGGTTCGAGGCAGCCACTTTCCCCGAAATCAAGAAGAATTACATCGACACCGGCAAGATGCGCCTGATCGTGCGCGACCTGCCGCTGGAAGGGCTTCATCCGTTTGCGCTGAAAGCCGCCCAGTCTGTGCACTGCGCGGCAGATCAGGGCAAATTCTGGGAGATGAAGGACCTGGTGTTCAGGAATCAGAACAAGCTTGATGCGGATTCCCTGGCCGGCTATGCAAAGGACCTTGCGCTCAATGGTGCAACCTTCAAGAGTTGCATGGCCGAGGGCAAACATCTGAAGGAAATCGCGGATGAGTCCAAATATGCCCAATCACTGGGCATCACCGGGACACCGACGTTCATTATCGGCAAGACCGCAGGTGACACCGTGAAGGGTCGCTTAATCGTCGGCGCGTTGCCGTTTGAAAACTTTGCAGCAGTGATCAACGAGATGCTCGACAAGCACTGATTGAACGACCAGTCCGCATCAGAAGCAGCGCTATCGAGGTTTTCATATTTGATGACAGTGACGTATCTTTCGGAATGCGGTAAGGAGAAATTAAAGACTGGCATGTCGCTCCCGTCCTGCCATTGACTCGAGATAAACTGTACTTCGGACAAGCGGGAATCCAGAATACGCCGTCATTGCAACAAGACCTCAACTGCGAGCGAAGCGCGGCAGAGGCGAAGCCGACGTGGCGATCCGGAAAACCCCGTGATTGCGATAACCAGCGACTTGCCAGCTTGCTAGCTTAGTCGATTGGCTATAACCAACCACTTGGCAACCGTCTTCTGGTTGCTTAGTGGGATGGCTAGTCGTTCCACCAGTAGTTCCATCAGAAGGCGAAGCCGACGCGGCAATCCAGATGGTTAAACAAAATGCATCTTTGCCTGGCTGGATTGCTTCACTTCGTTCGCAATGACGTCATTTTGAATCACGGCACTGCGTTGGCAATGACGGCAAGGGTGTCATGAATTATGGAAATATCAATAATTGCAGGCGTGTAGGAGCGCAAACCGGCTCCTGCGCCCGCAAGAATATGGCCCCTGCTGTCAGCCCAGCACCGGGTAATCGGTGTATCCCTTGGCTCCCGGCGTGTAGAACGTACCCATGTCGGGTGCGTTCAGTGCCGCGCCGTTCTTCCAGCGCGTGACCAGGTCGGGATTGGCGAGGATAGGCCTGCCCACGGCGATCAGGTCGCATTTTCCGGCAGCCAGGTCGCTTTCGGCGCGCGCAAGGTCGTAGCCGCCGGAGAGGATCAGCTTGCCCTTGAAGGTATTCCGGAACATCTTCCTGACCGAATCGGGTACCGGCGGTGCGCCCATCGGCGAGTGGTCCACCAGGTGGATATAGACCAGCCCGCGTGTATTGAGCTGTTGCGCAAGGTAGGTGTAATCCGCTTCCATCGCGTCATACAGCGGCATGTCGTTGAACACGCCGTATGGCGACAAACGCATGCCAACCCTGTCCTTGCCGATGGCCTTGATTACCGCATCGGCGACTTCCAGCACGAAGCGCGCGCGGTTTTCGATGGCACCGCCATAACGGTCCGTGCGCAGATTTGAGTTCGGGCGTATGAACTGTTCGAGCAGATAACCGTTTGCCCCGTGCAATTCGACACCGTCGAATCCCGCCTCTACCGCGTTCTTTGCGCCTTGGGCGAATTCCTCTATCGCGGTCCTGATGTCGGCCTCGGTCATCGCCTGCGGCATGGCATTCTGCTTCATGCCCTCGGCATCGGTGTACATGTCACCCGCCGCCGCCACTGCCGACGGCCCCAGCACGCGTGCGCCCGCAGGAAGGTTGAGCGGATGGCCGACGCGCCCGCAGTGCATGAACTGGATGAATATCTTCGCGCCCTTGGCATGCACCGCAGCGGTGACGAGCTTCCAGCCCGCGACCTGTGCCGCGGAAAATATTCCCGGTATGCGCGGATAGCCCAGACCGTTCGGAGACGGCGAGGTGCCCTCGGTGATGATAAGGCCGACAGAGCCGCGCTGCGCGTAGTATTCCGCCATCAGTTCATTGGGGATATTGCCGGTGGCGCGGTTGCGGGTCAGCGGTGCCATCACCAGATGGTTCTGCAAAGCAAGTGTTCCCAGGGTGGTTTTAGAAAATAGCAGTGACATGTCCTATCCTTGTAAAATGTTGAAGAAATTTATTGGCAAAAGAAACATCGGGAAATTATCGGGGTGATTCCGCGCGGCTCCAAATCGGCGGACAATATACCCTGAATCAAATAAATTCACAGCCGCCGGATTTCACGGTGTATGAGTTTCGCGGGTAAAATATTCCGGATTGCTCGGCAGGGTGATTGTAGTGCAATGACAGGGGGTGCCATGAAGAAGTTGAAGCATGAAGCGGAATTATTCAAGGGCGCGCTGCTTGAGGGTGTCAGATATGCGGAAGGGCGCGGAGTGGTTGAATTCGAGGCTACCGATTCGGCCAGCGAAAAACTGCTGTACATCTACAGGCTTCTGGTCCACGATAAAGTCATCCAGCCATTGCCCGAGGATCAGGTCGCCGAAAAAACGCTGCGCCACAAGCTCGCGATCTGGTACGCGAAGCAATTGCCCAAAGATCATCCGCTATTGCAATAGCATCCCCGGCCGGATAACAGAAAATAATATGCCCTGCCCGGACAGATCAACATCCTTGCCAGATTCGTGTACGCCGCACCGCGATGAACACTGAGGACACGACGGAGAAATTCCGCATCGACAAATGGCTGTGCGCGGCCCGGTTTTTTAAAACCCGCGCACTGGCGGCCGATGCCGTCGAGTGCGGCCAGGTGCATATCAACGGGGTGCGCGTCAAACCGGCCAAGACGGTCCTGGCGGGAGACATGCTCACCATCAATATCGGGCAGAAGCAATACGAAGTCGAGGTGCTGGCGCTGTCAAACCGGCGCGGCCCGGCATCCGAGGCGCAGAAAATGTATCGCGAGACCGATGCCAGCCGCCAGCGCCGCGAGGCGGTGGCGGCGCAGCTCAAGGCGCAACCGCAGCCTTTCTTTTTCAGGGGTAGACCCACCAAGCGCGATCGCAGGGAGATGGAGCGTTTCAAGAAGAACAACTGAGCTTTGCCGCGACTCGCACATTCATATTGTCACGGTTCCTGAATCCACAGGCACGTTTTTGTGCAGGCACAATCTTCAATATGGCCGCATAAGCGTAGTTAGGCATGGCGACCAACTTCACCGGAAAGCCTGACGGTTGGCGCGGATTGCCGCTGGCAAGGTATACTTTATTCTGTTTTGAACCATGTCCCGGCTGCAAATCAACCACACGCCGGGGCGATATTTTTGAAAGGAGCGATGCATGTCTATTTCTCGATACGGTTCGGGGGCACGATGGCTGGCGGCGTTATTTGCCGTTGCCGGTTTGGCATGTGCAGTGAACAGCCATGCCTCGCCCGGACCGGATGACCGGCAGGCGATATCCGATAGTTACAGGCAGGCGGTTGCCAGCCCGACAAGGACCGATGCCGACAGGGATGCCGATGCCCAGCGCAAACCTCTCGAATTTCTGCAGTTCACAAATGTGCGGCCCGGTATGCGGGTTCTGGATATTGCCGCAGGCGGCGGGTACACCACGCAACTGCTCGCGCTGGCGGTTGGCAGCAAGGGCACCGTCTGGGCACAGAATGCCAAATCACAGCCTGCACTTGAGAAGAGGCTGTCCAGTAACCCCAACATCATTCCTGTCATTCGGCCTTACCAGGATCCGGTGCCCGATGCCGCATCCCAACTCGATTTGATCACCATCGTGATGAATTACCACGATATCGCCTATATGCCGGTTGACCGTGCAAAGATGGATAGGCGGTTGTTCGATGCATTGAAATCGGGCGGGCATCTCGTTGTGCTGGATCATTCGGCCAAGGCGGGTAGCGGTGTCTCGGCGGCAAAAACACTGCACCGCATTGACGAAAAAGTCGTTCTGGACGAGTTTCGGCAAGCGGGTTTCCAACTTGAACAGTCGGGAGATTTCTTGAGGAACCCGTCGGATCCCCGCGACCAGGCATTTTTTGACATGAAAATCCCGACTGATAAATTCGCATTGCGCTTCGTCAAGCCCTGATGGGCAGCATATCCAGACAATAACCGGGGGCGACGATGCATACTGTTCTGATTACCGGCGCCAACCGCGGGATAGGCCTGGAATTCTGCCGGCAGTATGCGGCTGAAGGCTGGCGTGTCCTGGCATGCAGCCGTGATCCCGACAGGGCGGATGCGCTGGCCGGGCTGGCGGCGCTGTATCCCGGTCTGATTGCCTTGCATACCCTGGATGTCGCCGACCATGCCCGGATCGGGCGTTTGGCGCAGGAACTGGGCAGCGAATCGATCGACCTGCTGATCAACAATGCCGGTATTTATCCTGATTCCGATACTCGGGGTTTCGGCCACACCGACTATGAGGAATGGCTGCAGGCTTTCCGCATCAATACCATGGCGCCGCTCAAGATGGCTGAGGCATTCGCACCCCACCTTGCCAGGGGAAAACAGAAAATCATCGTGGCCATCACCAGCAAAATGGGCAGCATCGCCGACAATGCCGGGGGCGGAAGTTACCTTTACCGCTCCAGCAAAGCGGCGCTCAACATGGTCGTGAAGAGTCTTGCAATTGACCTGAAACCGGGCGGAATCATTGCGGTGGTATTTCATCCCGGTTGGGTGCAGACCGATATGGGCGGGCCAGATGCAATGATCTCCGCGGCACAAAGCGTATCCGGCATGAGGCAAATGATCGGCAGGCTCGCATCAGCCGATTCAGGGAAATTTTTCGGTTATGATGGCCAGGAAATCCTCTGGTAGCCATGGCAGAATCGCGCAACGCCATGCTCCGGCAGTTTCGGGTACATTATTCTGATAAGGAGAAAATATGGAAGTACTGCAAAAGATATTCATTGCCGCTGCGGTAATATTTGTTGTCGGGGGAATAGTCTGGTTCATATTCATTGCACATTGACATATCCGTACCCGCCCGGAGGCGAACGCCATGCCAGCCACCCGGCCGGCATCCTGCCGGGCGAGCCGGATATTGCCGATTACTGTGGATTATTCGCAGCACGAAATGCAGGGCCCGCAATTTTCAGCGACTGCCGGGAAGGTGGAACGGCTCTAACGGAAACATGCCGGGGTGCGCTTGCTGGCGAGCCAGGACACACTGGCGCAAAATCCGCGCTTTCAGCAGCGCGGTTTGAGCCGGATGCGGGAAAACATCTTCATGCTGACGTTGCGCTAGATTGAATGCCTGTTGCCGACCCATATCCTGGAATGTGCGGCGGCGCGGGTGGCAGGGGAAAAGCACGATGCTATTGATACTTCCATAATTCATGACACCCTTGCCGTCATTGCGAACGAAGTGTGGTTATTCAAAATGCCGTCATTGCGAACGAAGTGAAGCAATCCAGCAAGGCAAAGATGCATTTTGATAAACCATCCGGATTGCCACGTCGGCTTCGCCTTCTGATGGAATTACTAGCCAATCGACTAAGCCAGCAAGCTGGCAAGTCGCTGGTTATCGCAATGACGGGGTGTCCTGGATTGCCAAGCCGGCCTCGCCTCTGCCGCGCTTCGCTCTCACCCGAAGTCTTGTTGCAATGACGACGTATTCCGGATTCCAGCCTGTCCGAAGGACAGTTTATCCCGAGTCCGTCGAAGGACGGAAACGACGTGCCAGTTTTTACTTTCTCCCAGACGCATTCTGAAAGATGCATCACTGTCATCAGATATGGAAACCTCGATAGCATTCTCCCTGTTGCTGACCGGCGGCATCGCTGCCGCAGTGTTCTACATCATACTTATCAAGCGCAGGCTGGCCCGTGATCGCGCCGAACGGAAGCAGGCGGAACAACGCGAACAAATCCGCAGCCATGTGCTGGAACTGCTGGCCCATGGCGCACCGCTCGCGACGATACTGGGTGCCATCGTGCGCGGGTTGGAGCAGGAGAAGCCGGACATGCTTTGCAGCATCATGCTGCTCGACAGCGAGGGCAAACATCTGCTGAACGGTGCGGCGCCCAGCTTGCCCGATTTTTACAACGATGCGGTCGACGGGTTCGGGATAGGCATAGGCGCGGGGTCTTTCGGCACAACTGCCTTTACCGGCCAGCGCGTCATCGTCGCAGACGTCCGTACCCATCCTTACTGGGCGCCCTACAGGGAACTCACCGCCAGGGCGGGGCTGGGAGCGTGCTGGTCGGAACCCATCCGTTCCGCATCCGGCAAAGTGCTCGGCGCCTTCGCCATTTATCACCGGCAAGCCCATCATCCGTCGGATGACGAGATCCGCCTGATCGAACAAACCGCCAACCTGGCCGAGATCGCGCTGGGACGCAGCCGTGCCGACCAGGCGCTCAGGGAGAGCGAGAAACTGCTTTCCGATATTCTGGAAAACGTCACTTCCTACATCTACATGAAAGATACCAGCGGCCGCTACCTGTTCGCCAACCGCCTGTTGCGCGAGCGGTTTGCCGCGCCGATGGAAGAGATCGTGGGGTATGACGACAGCAAGTTTTTCGATGCCGACACGGCCGCCAATATGCGCAGGGATGACCTGCGCGTTTTGCAGCATGGCGAGACCATACAGGCCGAGGAGACCAATCACAACCTGCTCACCGGGGTGATGGATGTGTTCCTTTCGGTCAAGCTTCCGCTCAGGCGAGAGGACGGCAGTATCTACGCCTTGTGCGGCATCTCTACCGATATCAGCAAGCGCAAGGAGGTGGAAGAACATATGCAACACATGGCGCAGTATGACGCGCTCACCCACCTGCCCAATCGCGCGCTGTTCAATGACCGTCTGCAGCAGGCGATCGCCGCCGCCCAGCGCAACAAGGCCCGCCTGGCGCTGATGTTCATCGACCTGGACAAGTTCAAGCCGGTCAACGACACCTACGGTCACGGCGTGGGCGATCTGCTGCTGAAAGAAGTCGCGCTGCGCATCCAGGATTGCCTGCGCGATTCGGACACCGCCGCGCGGATAGGCGGCGATGAATTTGTCATCCTGCTGCCGGCCATCGAAACGCAGCAGGACGCGGGCAGGGTGGGGGAGAAAATACTTCACGCCCTCAACCGGCCTTTCGCGCTGGCGGGGCACACGCTGGAAATTTCCGGCAGCATAGGCGTTGCGGTCTATCCGGAGCACGGCAGGGACGAGAAGTTGCTGGTCAAGAGCGCCGACATCGCGATGTATCACGCCAAGAAAAACGGACGCAACAATGTCAAGCTGTACCAGCCGGGGCTGCAGGGAATCAGCGGGTGAATTCCAGGCTGCCTGATCGCCGGCAGAAGAATATTCCCGTCGCCCGCACCCGGCCCAACCGCCGCGACACCCGGGATGTCAAGTCTGACCGGGGTTCAGCTGTGGTCCTTTATCCCGGAACAGCTGGCACCCAGCCAGCGGCCTTTGATGTCCATGTGTATTTTTCCGCCGCCGGCTTGCACCAGGTCCGTGGTGGCCACCAGGCTTTCCGGTGTCCTTGCCTCGATTAAAAGTTTCATCGTGAGGGCTTGCGGTGCCGGGCAAATTCGTTCAAGGGCGAGCTTGTTTGCCGACTTGGTGATGACCTTCTTTTTGCATTGCCCGTGGTCATCGTCCGAGGTGTTAAAGAGATCCTCGTCCAGATTCTGTTGGGTGATGCAACTTTGCCTCACGCGCGTAACGGGCTTGCCTGCACGCGCCTGCATGGTTTGCTCAATCTTGTCGCGTTGCTCGGGCGGCATATTGGCCAGCACGTCGGGGGGTATCAACACGCCTTGCATCAGGGTGGTCGTGGTGATTTCCCAGGCACCGGGTTTTGCATTAAGGGAGCCGGCGAGCGCATACAACGGTGCCGCAACGGCGAAAGCGATGACGCCTCGAAGAATGACTTTGACTGGCATTTCTTGCTCCTTATAACAGCTGGTTGAAAAATTCGATCCGGTCCCGCCTGCCTTCCGGGTCAGGCATCTTCGACATCCTTGGTGGTGAATTCAATTCCGCCCAGATGCCTTGCGACAAAGTTATACACCCACGCCCCGAACAGCGTGAACAGGAATCCAAACAGGGCATAAAAAAATGGCATGGCGAGCATGAAGCCGGAAAGATATGGCGGTTTTGGCCCCGGCATGACCAGCATCAGCAGCAGAAGCGGCAGCGCTATGGCAAAGTACAGCACCGCAAGAACTTTTGCGGTTTGAAGCGGTGAAATACTTGTAATCTGTTTTCTCAAGATAACCTCCGGTTGGCGATGTTCACTTCAGCGCGCATTCCATGCCTGTTGTTTGTGCAGCCCGGGACACCCCATGCCGGGGGCGTCCGCGTGAAGCAGATTAATCGTTGCATCAGGTTTGGGCAAGCGCCTTATCCACGGGATAGGCATGCCTGCGCATTCCACACCAGCATGCGATTGTTGGAGGGCATCGCGATGTCGTGCAGCAGTTCCAGCCCATGCGATGCGGCAAGGCGATTGACCGCCTCGAAATCGCGCACGCCGCTGTTCGGGTCGCGCGACTTGAGCCATGCATCGAAACGGGCATTGCTTTCGGAAGTGAAATTCCCGGCGTAATTGTAGGGCCCGTAAAAACACACGCATCCGCCCGGTGCTATGACGCGGGCGATATGCGCGAACAGGCGTTCAACTTCCGGCCAGGAAATGATATGCACCGTGTTGGCGTTGAAGATCGCATCCACCGGCGGAACCGTCCAGCACTCGTCATTCACGTCGAGCGCAAGCGGTGCCAATACGTTGGGCAGTTGCGCCTCATCCAGCCAGGCCTGTATGCCAGCAAGATTCTGCTGGAGTTCGCTGGTCTGCCAGCTCAGATGGGGCAGCTCGCGGGCGAAATGCACCGCGTGCTGGCCGGTGCCGCTGGCGATCTCCAGCACCTGTCTGTGCCCGGCGAAAATCTCTTTCAGCACGGCAAGTATCGGCGCCTTGTTCTTTTCGCAGGATTCGGAATGGGGTTTCATGAAATATTCGCGTATCTTGTAGCCTCATTGTAGCAAGCGGATAGAATATGCCGATGCAGAATATTTCATCATGAATTCACCCGCACTGAAAATCATCGGGGACCTTGCGGAAATTCCCGCAGCGCAGTGGGACGCGCTGGCCGGGAACGACCCGTTTCTTTCCCATGCCTATCTGCATGCGTTGCAGGAAAGCGGCTGCGCCACGGCGCAATTCGGCTGGCAGGCCCGATTCATCACCCTGTGGCAGGGCCGGAGATTGCTGGGCGCGATGCCGTTTTATCTGAAGATGAATTCGTACGGGGAACACGTTTTCGATTTTGCCTGGGCCGAGGCTTACCAGCGCAACGGGCTGCGCTATTATCCCAAGCTGGTGTGCACCGTGCCGTTTACGCCGGTCACCGGGCGGCGCCTGCTGGCGGATACTCCGGAGGTGAAATCGTTGTTGTTGAAGTGTGCGCTGGAGTATGCGGGAGATGGCGCAGGGATGGGCGTGTCTTCGCTGCACTGCCTGTTCCTCGATGAAGCCGACACGCGCGAGGCGCAGTCCCGGGGCATGATGCTGCGCCAGGATGTGCAGTTTCATTGGCGCAATCCCGGCTACCTGGATTTTGACGAATACCTGGCCGCGCTGAGCCGCGACAAGCGCAAGCGCATCAAGCAGGAACGGCGCAGGGTGCAGGAGGCGGGAATCACATTGCAATGCGTCACCGGAGAGCATGCCACCCGCGAGCAGTGGGCTTTCTTTGCCTCGTGCTATGCGCATACCCGGCAGACGCACCATTCGCCGCCCGCGCTGAACGACGATTTTTTCCTGCGCATCGGCGCGACGATGCCGGAACAAACGCTGCTGGTGATCGCCTCGCGCGAAGGGCGGATGATCGCCAGCGCGCTCAACCTGTTTACCGGGGACGTGCTGTACGGGCGCTCCTGGGGTGCGTTCGAATACCACCCCGGGCTGCATTTCGAGGCTTGCTACTACCAGGCTATCGAATTCTGCATCGCGCGCAACATCAGGACTTTCGAGGGGGGCGCGCAGGGCGAGCACAAACTGGCGCGCGGGTTTTTGCCGGTGACAACCCGCTCCGCCCACTGGCTGGCGCATCCACAGTTTTCGCGCGCAGTGGAAAATTATTTGCAGCAGGAAACCGGCGCCATCCTGGAATATGTGGATGAACTCAATGAACGCAGCCCGTTCAGGCGCACCTGATGTTTCGTCATTCCCGTTTTCGCGGGAACGGCGGATGGCGGCGGCGAGCCGGTGTCAGCGCGGTTCGATCTGCGACAGGTGCCGCGCCACTGAAAGCCACGCGCCCAGCCAGCCGAGGTACATCGAGAACAGCAACAGCGAAACGCTGTCACCCCACGACAGCGGATGCAGGATGAACTGGCTGGCGTAGAGCTGCGTGAGCGCCTTGAGCTGGAAATTGAGCAGCTGCAGGCTGAGGGTGATGATCAGCCAGGCCATGATTCCGCCGAGCAGTCCCTGTGCTGCGCCGAAATACAGGAACGGGCGACGGATGAAGCCGTTGGTCGCGCCTATCAGTTTGGAAACTTCGATCTCGCTGCTTTGTGTCAGGATTTGCAGGCGGATGGTGTTGAACGTGATCGCGACCAGCGCCAGGCTGAGCAGGCCGGCCAGGATCAATACCAGCATGCGCCCGAATTTGAGCAATGCCTCCAGCTTGTAAGCCCAGGCCGAATCGAGCTGTGCCTGTTCCACCTTGGGCAGCTTCGCCAGTTCGTTGCGCAGCGTTTCCAGCGCCTGCGCCTGCACGGGTTTGGGATAAATGACGAAGGCATCCGGCAGCGGGTTCTGCTGCAGGCCGCCGATCACGTCGGCAAGGCCGGTGCTTTGCTTGAGCTGTTCCAGCGCAGCCGCGCGGGAGACAAACTCGACGCGGTCTATGGCCGGGTTTTGCGCGAGTTGCGCGCGCAATTTGCCGATCTCGTCGGTTTTTGCATCCAGGCTCAGGAACAGGCTGATCTGCGGTGTACCGGAGAGTTGCGTGACCAGGCCCTGCACGTTTTGCAGCAGCAAGTACATGCCGGCGGGCAAACTGAGCGCGATGCCGATGACCAGGATATTGAAGAACCCTCCCAGCCGCGAAGAGAAGATGCGGCGCAAAGCGGTGCGCAATACGGCCAGGTGCTGTACGAGTCCGCGCATCATGCCTGCCCCGGGCGGGTCGCAGCGGATTTGCCTGGGCCTGCCGGGGCTGCGAAAGACGCGGCGGGCTGCAATTCACCGTGCTTCAGCTCAATGGTGCGAACTCTGGTGTCCTGAAGCACGCCGGTGTCGTGGGTCGAAATCAGCAGTGTGGCGCCGACCTGGTGGAAAGACTTGAATATCGCCATGATCTCCTGCGCATAAGCGGCATCCAGATTGCC
>DAICZN010000086.1 GCA_027311105.1 Gallionella sp. | reverse complement strand
AGGCATGCTGCTGGAAAACATCGAGGACGCGATTGCGACAATGAGCACATTGAATGAAATCGGCATCCAGTTTTCGCTGGACGACTTCGGCACCGGCTTTTCATCGCTGCAATACCTCAAACGGCTGCCGCTGGACCAGCTCAAGATCGACCAGTCGTTCGTGCGTGATATCGCCACCGACAGCAGCGACAAGGCGATTGTGCGCACCATCATTGCGATGGCCCAAAGCCTGGGCATGGCCGTCATTGCCGAAGGGGTGGAAACGGAACAACAACGACAACTCCTCCTGGAGAACGGTTGTGTTCACTACCAGGGATATCTGTTCAGCAAACCCGTGCCTCTGGATGAGTTTGAGTCGTTACTCAAGCAGGGCTGATCGGTGTTGATAGCGGGGCAACTGGCGAGCCATGAAAGTGCAACTCTGCACTGCCGCTTCTTGCAGCCATGGAAGAACGACTTGGCAAACTTGATCCCTACTTTGCCACCTTGCCGGTCTTGCCCTTCCTGCGTTCCAGCCCCAGGACGGCGAGCGTTTTTTCACGCACGGCATGCAGCAGGACATCGTTCTCGTCCAGCGATTCGCCGTAGGAAGGAATCATCAGCTTCAGTTTTCGCTGCCAATCGGCACTTTTCACCCGCGACTTGAAGCATCGCTCGATCACTTCGATCATCGCCTGCACCGAAGTCGACGCACCCGGGGATGCGCCCAATAGCGCTGCGAGTGTGCCGTCTTTGGCGGTAACGATCTCGGTGCCGAATTCCAGCCTGCCGCCGTCGATATCGCAGCCCTTGATGATCTGCACCCTCAGCCCTGCTGAGGCCAGCTCCCAATCTTTCACTTTTGCATCCGCATAGAACTCCTGCAGGCTTGCCACGCGGTCCTTGTGGGATCGGAATGCCTCGGTGACAAGATAACGGGTCAACTCAAGATTGTCTCGCGCCACCGCAAGCATGGGCTTGAGGTTGCCGGATTTGAGCGAGGCAAACAGATCCAGCACCGAGCCCTGTTTCAGGAACCGGGTGGTGATGCTGGCAAACGGCCCGAACAGCAAAGCGGGCTGCCCATCGATGAAGCGCGCATCCAGATGCGGCACCGACATCGGCGGCGCGCCCGTCGCCGCCTTGCCGTAAACCTTGCTGCTGTGGCGCTTCACCACGTCCGGATTTTTGCAGATCAACCATTGCCCGCTCACCGGGAACCCGCCATAACCCCGGCCTTCGGGAATACCCGATTTCTGCAACAGCGGCAGCGCTCCCCCGCCCGCGCCGAGAAAAACGAAACCCGCGTCTATGGTCTTGTTGTGGCCGGTATGATTATCCTTGATCCGCACATGCCAGCGGCCATCCGGATATTGCTTCAAGCCGGTGATGGTGTGGCCAAGTTCGAGATCAAAGGTGGGATGCACGGCCATCGCCTTGACCAGCCTGCGTGTCAAAACCCCGAAATCGACGTCCGTGCCCTGCTTGACCTGCGTGGCTGCGACGGCCTGTCCGGGATCTCGATGCTCCATCACCAGCGGCATCCACTGACGCAATACCGCGTGATCCTCGCTGTACTCCATTTCCTCGAACAGATGATGGCTGCGCAAAGCCTCATAGCGCTTGCGCAGAAACGCCACATTCTGCTCGCCCCAGACAAAACTCTGGTGAAAGATCGGATTGATGAATTTTTCGGGCGCGGGCAAAACGCCATTTTCGACCAGATAAGACCAGAATTGCAGCGACACTTCATACGCCGCGTTGATCGCCAGCGCGCGGCTGATATCGACGCTCCCGTCCGCCAGTTGCGGGGTGTAATTCAGCTCGCAATATCCGGCATGGCCGGTTCCGGCATTGTTCAGTCCGTGCGAGCTTTCGTGAGCCACCTTGCTCAGGCGCTCGACCATCATGATCTTCAATGACGGGTCCAATTGCGCCAACAACTTCCCCAGTGTCGCGCTCATCACACCCGCACCCACCAGCAGTACATCCACCTTTTTAAGCGACATGACCGACCATTCCTTGATTAAGTTCGTAAACAGCTACCGAAGCTTATGTATACCAGAAAGTCGTCGCTTTGAATAAATACTATCTTGCGTAATGCAGAGATGGTCACACCGGGCTTGCGCAACGCCATCGGCACCAGCCCCTTGAGATCGCCGACTGGCCGCGATCGGATAGTAATTGTCGTACCAGTTTGGATAGGCCGCAATCTGAGTGTCACAGGATAGCGCCATTATTTTGGCTTTCCTACCGTGACGGAGATTGGGTTTGTCCCCGCAACGAATGGCGAACCGGCTACCGGCGTGAGCGTCCCGGTGGTGGCATTGATGGTGTAGGCCGAGACGTTGTGGCCGCCGTTATTCGCCACATACGCGAACTTCCCGCTGGCGTCGACTGTGACGGATGCTGGGTTTGTTCCCGCAGTGAATGGCGAGCCGGCTACCGACGTGAGCGCCCCGGTG
>DAICZN010000082.1 GCA_027311105.1 Gallionella sp. | reverse complement strand
TACCGTATCGAACATGCGTTCGGGTGCCTGTTCGCGACGAACTGAGGCGCAGCCGGTCAGGACCAGGATCACCAACCAAAAAACCAGATGCATCATCCTCATTTTCTGGGTGGCCGGTTGATCGGATGGGACGGCTAATATTTTAGTATCATATGCCGCACACATTCTCATATTGGACCGGTGGCTGTTTGGTGATTGATTTTGCATCGGGACATGACGGGAGAATACCGGTTCTATTTTACACAGACTGCCGGCTCTTGAAGAGCCCGCTGAAGGTTTTGGCATCTTCATTTTTCAACATTGAATTCCCCGGATGTGTCGAAAATGGAAACTTTGCCGCTGATTATCCTTCAGATAAAGCTGATTATCCTTCAGATAAATTCGAATTGTAAAAATCGCCATGACCAAATCCCTGATATTTGCGCACCGCGGCTCAAACAAGGAAGCTGCTGAAAATACCGGCTCGGCATTCGACAGGTCGCTGGAATATCCCATTGACGGCATCGAGACGGACGTGCAGCTCAGTCGGGACGAGGTGGCCGTGTTGTGGCACGACCGGTTTCTCGGCAAGGTGGGTTTTCCTCTCGGGCATATCGATGACTTCGATCATGCGCAGTTGCGGGCGATGAATTTTGCCGCGCATTTTTCTTCTGCGGCGAAACCGGAAGGCATCATGAGCCTGAAGGAATTTCTCGATGCCTATCGCAATCGCTGCCGCTTGCTGCTTGAGATCAAGAACCGCGAATGGGAGTCGATTTCGCGCCATGAGATAAAAGTCCGGCAAACGCTGGAGATGGCCAAATCACCGAATGCCGGCACGGCACAGGGTGATGCGATCCTGGTGTCCTCGTTCAATCTTGCCAGCCTGGTCTATGCGCACCAGTGTGCTCCGGGTTTCCCGCTGGTTTATAACCTTGAAACAGACCAGACTTTTGCCGATGTGCAACGGGTGCTGGCTGAACAATCCTTTCTTCACGGGTTCTGTCTGCCTATCCGGTCGCTTGATGAGGCATTCGTCAAGCTGCTGCGCAATCACGGCAAATGCGTCGCGGTATACACCTGCAACAGCGACGCAGAGATAGTCAAAGCGCTGGGTTTTGGCGTGGATATTTTGATCACCGACGTGCCGCAAAAAGCCCTGCTGTTAAGAGGATGATGAAACGCAATTTCTCATTGCTGCCTGATCGCCAATTCGACCTGCTGGTCTGCGGTGGCGGTATCTACGGGGCGTGGACTGCCTATGACGCGGCGCTGCGAGGATTGAGCGTCGCGATTGTCGAGCAGGGCGACTGGGCCGGCGCGACCTCTTCCGCATCCAGCAAGCTGATCCACGGCGGCTTGCGTTATCTCGAGACTTACGATTTCAAGCTGGTCAGGAAGGCGCTACAGGAACGCCAGCGCTTGCTTGAGCTGGCGCCGCACCGCGTCTGGCCGTTGCGTTTCGGCGTGCCGGTATACCGGGACAGCCGCATCGGCACGCTGCAATTGAAAGCCGGATTGATGTTGTACGATTTTCTCGCGGGATGGCCCGGGGAAATCATGTCAGATGCTGGCATCGCCCATAGACACTTCGATCACGTCGCATTTTCAGAACGCTTCCCCGCTCTTGCACGGGATGGCCTGAAAGGCGGTTTCACCTACGGCGATGCGCAGACCGACGATGCGCGGCTGGTGCTGGAATTGATCGCGGGCGCGATGAGTGCCGGGGCAGTGTGCGTGAATTATTGCCGCTTGACCGGGCTGGTCGAAGCGGGCGGGCAGGTGTGCGGCGCGACGGTTCGGGATCTGATTGATGATAAAGGCGCGCAGATTCTTGCCCGCCAAACCGTCTATACAGCCGGCCGGTGGACGAGCGCATCGCAGCCGGGACGCGAGTGGTGCAGATTATCCAAAGGAGTACATCTGGTCATGCCGGGGACGATGACTGACGAGGCGCTGCTGTTGACCGCCCAGTCCGATGGCCGGGTGTTCTTCATGATCCCCTGGTATGGCATGACGCTGTTGGGCACAACGGATAACGATTACAAGGGCGATATAGGGCAGGTCGCCGTCGAAAAGGGGGACATTGCCTATCTGCTGGCTGCAGCCAATCAATACCTCAGGACCGCGTGGAGCGAAGCGGATATCGCCGGGAGCTTTGCCGGTGTGCGCGTGATGAAGCGCAGCGGCAAGGCCGATCCGTCGGATGTCAGTCGCGACTGGGAATTGAAAACCTCGCCGAATGGTGTGCATTATTCGATCGGCGGAAAGCTTACCTCTGCGCGTGAAGATGCGGCATGCATCGTCGACATTGTGTGCGGGCAACTTGGAGTCGATGCGCCATGCGCCACCCAAAGCCGCCGGTTTCCGTGGGCACCACAGGAGGATTATTCCGGGTGGTCGGTTGCCATCAGTGCCAAGGCAAACCAACTTGGTGTCGATCGGGAGTCTGCAAAGTGGCTGATCCGCCGCCACGGCAAGCGGGCCGGGGAGGTACTGTGCAGCATCGCGGATGACCCTCGTCTGGCAGACCGCATTATCCCCGGGCTGCCTCTCATCCACGCCGATCTGCAGTTTTGCGCGCGCAACGAGATGGTGATGCATCTGGCCGACCTGCTGCGCCGCCGCATGCCGCTGCTGGTACTGGCGACGCTGTCCGAAGACACTCTGCGCCGGCTCGCCGGGACTGTTGCGGGTACGATGGGCTGGGATGAAGCCGCGGTAAGCCGGGAAATTGAAACCTGTGTGAATCACCCGAATGGTGAATAATTTTACTGCTTCCATCGCACTTGACCTTGGCACCACGGCCATCAAGGCGGGCTTGCTGGATCGCAACGGCGAACTTGGCAATATCTTTGCGCGCCCGGCGCCGCTGATTACTGCTCATGATGGACGTTATGAAAGCGATGCGCTGGCCTATGCTGAGACTGCCGAACAAGTGCTGGGTGTATGCCGTGCACAAGCTGGCGATTGCAAGACACTGGGATTGTGCAGCCAGCGTTCGTCATTCCTGGTCTGGGAACAGGCCACCGGCCGGGCGCTGACGCCGCTGGTCTCATGGCAGGACAATCGCGGTGCGGCGAGCTGCACCGCGCTGCGGGCGCATGAAAAATTCATCCGCGATCTGGCCGGCTTGCCGCTGACGCCCTATTATTTCGCGCCGAAACTGCGTTCCATGTTGCTGGAAAATCCTGGTTGGCGGGCGCGGCTGGAAAGCGGCGAATTGCGGGCGGGCACGCTGGACAGCTTCCTGATATGGCGCTGGAGCGGGGGCAAACATTTTGTCACCGATGCGTCGATGGCGGCGCGCACCCTGCTGATGGGTGTCCGGCAACAGCAATGGTCGCCCCAACTCTGCGAGTACTTCGGCATTCCTCCGGGCATACTTCCCGGAATAATATCCTCCGCGGGAATGAACCTGAGCCTGGACAACGGGCTGGTTTTGCAAGCCAGCGCTGGGGACCAGTCCGCAGCGCTGATCGCCAGCATCAGCGAAAACCAGCCCGAGGCCTTGGTCAATCTCGGCACCGGCTGTTTTGTAATGCGATATTTTCCGGGTGACAGGGCTGCTCCGGGCGGATACTTGAATACGCTGGTATATACAGACAGCGCACAGCATCCTCACCTCGCGATCGAAGGCACGCTCAATTCGATAGCTGCCGCGCTTGCGCCGTATCCGGTGGGAGAATGCAGCTGCGCAGACCTGGCGAAGGATGACATTTTTTGTGTTGCAGAGCCCAGCGGCCTGGGGGCGCCGTATTTCCGTGGCGATATCGGCATCCGGTATTCAGAATCAGTTGAACATTTGTCGCAACGCCGCATTGCAACGTTGTTGCTGGAAGCGGTTATCTTCAGGGTAGTGCGGATACTGGAAGAGTTGCACCGCGAATCTGCGATCGAGCGGGTTTATCTTTCGGGGGGGCTGTCAGGATTGCTTTGCCTGCAACAGGGCATCGCGCAATGTGCGCCGTTCGAGGTCTATCGCCTGGATCAAGGCGAGTCCAGCCTGCAGGGTGCCGCGCTGCTCGCCGCCGGCGTTACCCCGGCCAGCCACAGAAGGAGCGAAACAATATCGGTCACAGGCAACACCGGCGCGCTGCCGAAAAAATACCGGCGCTGGAAAATGTGGCTTGATGAGCTGCTGACTTCCTGACAGCGCCGGATAAACGATCAATCCGCGAGGCTGGTGCGCACGCTGGCGCGCTCATTCATACGCGAGAACCATGCGGCCAGATTGGGGTGGGCGCCGCGCCAGTTGCGCTCGGGCTGGCGCAGGTCCAGATAAATCAGCGCGCTCGCCACTGCCAGATCGGCCAGCGTGATGGAGCTGCCTTCGCACCAGGCGCGCTGGCCCATCTGCCCTGACACAAAGGCGAGCGCCCGGGTGACGGCATCATTGTGGCGGGTGATGTTGCCGGTATCCTGTTTTTCTGCAGGGCGCAGGCTTTCGCCGCGCACCACGACTGCCGAATCCATGATGCCGTCCGCCAGCGCTTCCCAGCGCTTGACGCGCATCCGCGCCAGTGCATCGGTGCGCGGAATCAGGATGGGGGCATCGTTCAGCGTATCGGCGTATTCGGCGATCACCGGCGAGTCGAACACGCAGGTCTCGTCGTCGAGTATCAGCGCCGGGATGCGCCCCAGCGGATTGACGCGCGCCACCTGGCTGCCAGGCTCGCGCGGCGGGTCGATCAGGTAAGTGTGCGTGATATTCTTTTCCAGCAAGACCAGGCGCGCCTTGCGCACATAGGGACTGGCATTGGTTCCGAGCAGTTTCATGAATCATCTCCAAAATGGATGGTATAAGTTTTCGGCTTGCAGAGTGTATTGCCTGGCAGATAATTGGACAAGGCATCGCTTGCTCAAATCATATAAATGCCATTATGGCCTTGCCTGGCTATTTCCCGCCAAAAAAACTTTCGGGAAGATTTGCTTTTGTCGAATAATTCCCACTTGAAATTCTTCCGGAAGGCCCCATTTGTTGTCCCGTCGCCGGTAATTTTTGTAAATTCTAAAGGGGTTTTGTATGTCTGAAAACACTGTAGCCAATCGTGAAACGATGGGTTTTCAAACCGAAGTCAAACAGCTTTTGCAGCTGATGATCCATTCGTTGTATTCCAACCGCGAGATTTTCCTGCGCGAACTGGTCTCCAATGCGTCTGATGCCTGCGACAAACTGCGCTTTGAGGCATTGCATAACGACAAGTTGTTCGAGAACGATTCCGAACTGCGGATACGCATCAGCTACGACAAGGCCGCCCGCACGCTGACTATCAGTGACAACGGCATCGGCATGAGCCGCGACGAGGTCATCAACAACCTCGGCACGATCGCGAAATCCGGCACGCGGGAATTCTTTACCAAACTGAGCGGCGATCAGCAGAAGGATGCGAACCTGATCGGCCAGTTCGGCGTGGGCTTCTATTCCGCCTTCATCGTGGCTGACAAGGTCTCGGTCACGACCCGCCGAGCAGGGGAACAGGCAGATCAGGGCGTACTTTGGGTATCGGACGGCGGCGGCGAGTTCACGATAGAGATGGTGGACAAGCCGGCACGCGGCACCGACATCACACTGCACCTGCGCGCCGACCAGGACGATCTGCTCAGCGGCCACAAGATCCGTTCCATCATCCACAAGTATTCCGACCACATTGTCCAGCCCATCATCATGAAGAAGGAAGAATGGAAGGACGGCGGCCAGGTCATCAGCGACGAAGACGAGACCGTCAACCAGGCTTCCGCATTGTGGGCGCGGGCGAAGAATGACATTTCAGACGACGAATACAAGGCATTCTACAAGCATGTCGGCCATGACTACGAAGATCCGCTGGCCTGGACGCATGCGCGCGTTGAAGGCCGGCAGGAATACACGCAATTGCTTTATATTCCGGCGCGCGCGCCATTTGACCTGTGGGATCGCAATGCCCGCCACGGCATCAAGCTTTATGTGCGCCGCGTGTTCATCATGGATGACGCCGAGCAATTGTTGCCGCAATATCTGCGCTTCGTGCGCGGTGTCGTCGACTCCAGCGACCTGCCGCTGAACGTGTCGCGCGAGATTCTCCAGGAATCCAAAGACATCGAGGCAATACGCTCTGGCTGTACCAAGAAGGTGCTCGGTCTGCTCGAAGAGATGGCATCCAATGAAAAGGAAAAATACGCGAAGTTCTGGGGCGAGTTCGGCCAGGTGCTTAAGGAAGGTGCCGCGGAGGATTTCGCCAACAAGGACAAGATAGCCGGACTGTTGCGTTTTGCCTCGACCCATGCCGACACCGATGAGGCGAGCGTTTCGCTGGCCGATTACATCTCGCGCATGAAGGAAGGGCAGGACAAGATCTATTACATCACCGCCGAGACTTTCAATGCGGCGAAGAACAGCCCGCATCTGGAAGTGTTCCGCAAGAAAGGCATAGAAGTGCTGCTGCTCTCGGATCGCATCGACGAGTGGGTGACAAGTTCACTGACCGAGTTCGAAGGCAAAGCGCTGGTGTCCGTGGCCAAGGGCGGGCTGGATCTGGGCAAACTGGAGGATGAGACCGAGAAACAGGAACAGGAGAAGCAGGCCAGCGAACACAAGGATCTGACCGAAAAGATCAAAAAGACGCTCGATAAGCGCGTCAAGGATGTCCGCGTGACCCACCGCCTGACCGATTCGCCCGCCTGTCTGGTTTCCGACGAGCACGATATCGGCGGCAACATGGCGCGCATGCTCAAGGCCGCCGGGCAGAAGCTGCCCTCCACGCTGCCCATCCTGGAGATCAACCCGAGCCATCCGGTCGTGATGCGTTTGAAGGAAGAGGAAAAGCACTTCGATGACTGGGCCGCAGTACTGTTCGATCAGGCGCTGCTTGCCGAGGGCGGGCAACTGGATGATCCTGCAGGGTTCGTCAAGCGCGTCAACCATCTGATGCTGGAGATGCTCGACTGACAAGTTGCGTCGCTCCCGTTCCCAGGTGATTTTGCCTGGGGGAAAGTTGCCCTGATTATCCCAAGCGATCAGGGCAGCATCCGGTATGGCTCCATCACTACCGACTCTATCCTTTTGCCAAGCACGGTCAGATGCCCCTCAAGCCGGCTGTTGCCGGTATCGCTGAACTCGAACCGGTAAGTGCGGCGCAGCGCCCTGCGTCCGGACTGGTCGCGAACCAGTGCAAGCGAGATGCCGGCAACTGTGTCGTCGAGAAATTGCACATTGGCATCCTCGCAGACACGTTTGCCCTCTTTTCGGGCAATCTCAAGGGTGCGCAGACTGTCGAGCCAGAACCAGCCAAGCGCGGCCAGCACCAGCAACAACGACAAACTTATCAGGTCCATTTTCGGGAAATCTGGGTGGCGAAGCTGGAAATCTTAACGGATTCCGGCAAATGTCATTAATTTATCTTGACGACACCAGCCAAACCAGCGTACAAGGCAACTTGGTATTTGATTCAAAGTGTTTGCAGTACTGGTTTTCCATGTGCAATCTTCGATTCAAATAGTTCTGCGGGGGGATTTCCCCGTTTTTTAGTAGGAGTTACACATGGCAACAGGTACAGTTAAATGGTTCAACGACTCAAAGGGTTTTGGTTTCGTCACTCCCGATGATGGCAGCGAAGATTTGTTCGCGCACTTTTCCGCGATCAACATGAGCGGTTTCAAATCACTCAAAGAAGGCCAGAAAGTCACCTTTGAAGTGACACAAGGCCCAAAAGGCAAGCAAGCATCCAACATCCAGGCTCCTTAATCGGTTCCTGAGTTGGCAAGAAAAGCCCGGCACGAAAGTCCCGGGCTTTTTGTTTGTGCTCCTTTCCGGGCGCACATCGGGCAGGGTTACCCCTATACCGATGTGTTTTGGCGGGCAGCCCCGGGTTCGAACAGGTGCTCCGCCGTTATGCAACCTGACCAGGGCCGTCTGGAGAACCTGATTGAATTTCCCCTGCGTACGCAGTATGGACTTTCCCCGCTTTTGTAGACATTCCTCTGCTTCCTGTTTGTAGCTCCTCAAACGCCATTGCGGATGCTGGATGATTTCGTCGTTGTGCTTGTGGATTTTTCCAGGACAAAATTAATCCCCCGACTTTTTCAGAATCCAAGTTGTGTGAATTTTTTGTGACACCCGCGGTTTTAAAATTTTTCGATAGATAATCGCCCCCGAAAATTCTCTACCCGAGGATTTTTGGTTGGTTGGCTGGCTTGCCCGGCTGATTCCAATTAATTTCAATTGCAAGAAATATATTTTAGGAGTGTTTGTAATGAAAAAAGCTTTACTCGTTGCTTTTTCCCTCAGCGCCGTGTCAGGTGTGGCTCATGCTGATGTAAGCCTGTACGGCGTTCTCGATCTGGGCGTCGTCCAAATGACCAATGCCGGCGATATCAGCCCCACTTTTGTCACCGGTGCCGTGCCTACTGGTGCTCAGCCTAACACTGCAAAGTTCGGCACGGTCAGAGGCATGATGAACGGCGGCGAATCGCAATCGCGCTGGGGCATCAAGGGCAGTGAAGACCTTGGCAACGGCAACAAGGCGTTCTTCCAGCTGGAATCGGCTTTCAGTCTGGGCAACGGCACGTTGGCCACCTCCGGCTTGGCTGGTGGTGCCGGCACTCCCTCTATGGTCGCGGATACGGCACTTAACGGCCAGTTGTTCAACCGCATGGCGCTGATCGGGTTGTCCAACAACGATCTGGGTGCTGTCACCTTCGGCCGCCAGTACAGCTTGCAACTTGACATCATCGGTTCGGTCGGCGGCGGGTATGACCCGGTCAACGCGCAGATGTTCTCGCCGATCAACTTTTCCGGCTCCTACGGCGGCGGCGGCGCGACAGATAACTCGCGCGTCGACAACGCCATCAAGTACGCGAAGAAATTCGGCAACTTCAATGTCAACGCGCTGTACGGCTTCGGCGGCATGGCAACCAACAACGCTGCGCGCAGCAATGCCCAGTTGAATGCGGGTTATGAAGCGGATCGTTTCGGTGTTCAGGCCGCAGTGCAAAGCGCCAAGGACACAACGAATATCAGTCCCAACGCGGCGCCCAACACCGTCAATGCTCAATACCTTAACCTGACTTCCTACATGCTGGCCGCACGCTATCAGGTGATAGATCCGCTGACACTGAAAGCGGGTTACGAGCGCATGCAACTCTCGGCTCCAGGCGATCCTACCGGCGACCTGGCGATGACTCAGATTTACCAGTACAACATCGGCACTGCTTCGGTGTTCCCTAACGCACAGAAGAATCTCAACGTATACTGGCTGGGTGCCAATTACCAGATCAGCCCTGCGATGAAAGCCTCGGTGGGTTACTACAATGTGTCAGTACCGGCCTGGGGCACCACCACCCTAACCGATGGCACCGACAAGTACACCTCGGCGATGCTGGAGTACAACCTGAGCAAGACCACCAATCTTTATGCGGCGTTCATGCTGGACAAGAAATCAGGTAATTTCCTCGCCACGTCCGGTCCAGGCGCCATCACCAACTTCAATACCTATGGTGCCGGCCTGCGCGTCAAGTTCTGATAAAGATTACAGCCATACGCTGCATAGCCATCTGACTAGGTCGGCAAACGACGCCAATCAAGTCATTGGTTAAACGCAGCAAGTGGCCGGTCATGGTCCCGCGCTGGCCTGGCGAATTTCGGCCAGTCAAGGATCAGCAAGCAATATTTA
>DAICZN010000012.1 GCA_027311105.1 Gallionella sp. | reverse complement strand
TGGATCAGTTTTGGATGTGATTCAACATCCTGCTCAATTACAGTGGGAATGAGCTGCTGCAGACCTTTGCGAATGCGATGCGAGAAGATGATCCGTATGAGGGCATGTTGCTGAATCGCGACGGGTATTGGCTGAGCAGTTCAAAGCATGAGGATGAATGGGGCTTTATGCTGGGCAAGAACGAGCGCACTTTTGGACACGATTTTCCAGAAGCATGGCGTGCTATTTCCACTGCCGAGCAGGGGTCGTTGCTGAACGCACAAGGGTTATTCATCTATTCCACGGTCTATGTTCTGGGACCGGGACAGCACTCCTCTAATGGGTCGGATTTGCCGAATGCATCCAGCCAACAACAATCGGGCCCGCACGATTACTATTGGAAGGTTGTATTTTTTGCACCCAATGCTGTCCTCTTCAGCAAAGCCTTATACAACCAAACCGGCTTTAAGATACTGCTTGGTACGATCTATCTGCTGTTTATGCTGGCTTCCTTTGCCATTGCATACTTCACCTTAAAACGTAAGCAGGACATCGATGAACTGCGCATTGCCGCTGCAGCATTTGAGACGGATGAAGGCATCCTGATTACTGACCGGGATACCAGGATCATCCGGGCAAACCATGCTTTTACCCGCATGACCGGTTACACCGTAGCGGAGGCGATAGGCAAAACACCCGCCATACTCCATTCAGGAAAGCAGGATGCGACGTTTTACCGCAACATGTGGGAATCGCTGCTGCGCGATAAATATTGGCAGGGCGAAATCTGTAACAAGCGCAAGAATGGCGAAATTTACACGGAATGGCTGACCATTACCGCAATATCCGACGCTAGGGGCAAAGTGACGAACTATGTTGCTGTATTCTCAGACATATCTAAGCGCAAACAGGTGGAAGTTTTGCTTCGGACCAGCGAGTTAAGGCATCGGCTGCTGTTCGAGAGCTCGCGGGACGCGCTGATGACCCTCGCGCCGCCCTCGTGGAAATACACCGCAGCAAATCAAGCGGCCGTGAAATTATTCGCTGCATCCAGCCAGGATGAATTACTCGCGCTTGGCCCGTTGCACCTTTCCCCGGAATACCAGCCGGACGGACGTCTCTCCAGCGAGAAAGCACAGGAATTCATTGATCAGGCCATGCGTGAAGGATCCCATATGTTTGAATGGGATACCCGGCGGTTGAACGGTGAGGCTTTTACCGCCGAATTGGTATTGTCCCGCATGGAAGTGGGACAGGAGGTATTTCTACAGGCCATCGTGCGCGATGTCAGCGAACGCAAGCGCGCTGAAGAGAAAATTCGGCAACTGGCTTTTTACGACGTATTGACGCTACTCCCCAATCGCCGCCTGTTCAACGACCGCCTGGAACGAGCAACGGCTGCCAGCAAACGCAGCTGTCGTTATGGAGCGTTGATGTTCCTCGATCTGGATAACTTTAAATCACTCAATGACAATCACGGGCATGAAGTAGGTGATCTGCTCCTGATTGAGGTAGCGCAGCGCATTAGCCGTTGTGTGCGCGTAGTGGATACGGTTGCGCGTTTTGGAGGTGATGAGTTCATGGTGATGCTCAGCGAGCTGGATATTGATAAAGCCAAATCCACCGCGCAAGCCGGGGTCGTTGCAGAAAAAATACGTGTCGTTCTGTCCGAGCCTTATTTGCTGATTCAGAAGCAGGACAACGGCTCAGAAACCGTAATAGAACATCATTGCACAGCAAGTATAGGCGTGGTGTTGTTCGTCAATCAAGAAGCCAGTGAGGAGGACCTAGTTAAGTGGGCTGATACGGCGATGTATCGTGCCAAAGAAAGTGGACGCAATAAGGTCTGTTTTTATGAACAGATTCTCAACCTGGCTGATGAGGTTTCCAGATGACCGCTTATTGTAGACCAAGCGGCAGGAACGGGCACGATGCTGTCAGTTGCTACCGGAAAAACTGTCATTCGGATAAATAGCCCGATCAATGTCGGCAGCCTGCTCAACACCAGTCATTCAACGGGACTGACGCCACCGACCGCAATGGCCGATTATGCACAGTCCTCGATTATGTGAAGTGAAGGATCGAAATGCGTATCAAACGCTGATTGGCAGCGGCAAGCGCGAATTTCGACCTTCACATAATCACAGCATCTTCAGGAAGTTGATCAGCGAGTCAGGTGCCCGGTAGCGCTGGATCTTGGCCTCTGGTTCGTGAAGCCTGGCCAGCGCGCGTTCCTTCATCTTCAGGTCTGCCTCGACGTAATGGTGTGTAGTTGCCGGGCTCTCATGGCCCAGCCAAAGGGCGATGACGCTGATGTCGACGCCGGCCTGCAACAGATGCATCGCCGTCGTGTGGCGAATCGTATGGGGAGAGACTCGTCGCTTCGCTAGAGCGGGGATGGTTTCCGTTGCTTCTGCCACGGCCAATGCCAGCCTCTGATCAACATTGTTTCGCGTCATCGCACCCCCACTGCGACTTGGCAGCAGTACGGATACAGCGTCAAATTGCGAATTCAGCCGCAACCAGGCCCGGACTGCTTTCACGGTCGAACGCCACAGCGGCACGCTGCGTTGCTTGCGGCCCTTGCCGTGTAGATGGACACAAGCCGCACCCTCGTCGAGGACCACATCGCCGACCTTGATTCCGATGATCTCCGACACGCGCGCCCCGGTGTTGTACATCAGCAGGAACAGCACGTGATCCCGCTGGCTCAGCCATGTGCCAACTGGCGTACCGATCACCGCCAGCATCTCTTCGCGTGACAGATAGCCGAATATCGGGCGTTCGAAACGTTTTACCGGAACACCCAATGCGCGTTCAATCACCTGCAACGACGACACATCTCGGTGTGAGGCGAACTTCAGGAACGACCGCAACGCCGCTAATCGCGCATTGCGGCTGCGCACGGAATTGTGCCGTTGGCGTTCCAGATGATCAAGGAAGGCCATGATCAATTCCGGTGTGATGTCGGCTAGGGCCATTGCGGCTGGTAACTTGCCCAGGCGCGATTCGGCAAAGCCGAGAAACAACACGAACGCATCGCGATAAGCGGCAATGGTCTGCTCACTGAGCGCCCGCTGCTGGGTCAGGTACTCGGCGAAGTAGGCTTGCACGAGCGCGGCAAATGAGGGGGGTACCTTGGGTTGCTTACTCATCGCCATCTCCCACGAGATCGGCGAAGCGCTCGAACTTGCCGCCGGCGAGCGCCATCAGTTCGGGTACGGCCGTGAGATACCAGTAAGTGTAGAAGATCTCGGCATGCCCCATGTAGGTCGCCAACGCCAGCATCATCTGGTCGATGTCGGTGCCCTCTGCATGCCAGAGCACCATGCGTCGGACGGCAAAGGTATGGCGCAGATCATGAAGCCGGGGCGCCGCATGCGCGCCCCGATTGATCCAACCCAGACTGTCGCGTAATCCGTTGAAGACGCGATGTGCCTGCCGGTCGCTGAGCGGCTGTCCCAGCCGCCGGCCACGGCTGCTAATGAGGAATGGGGTATCGGTCGTGGTGGGAACACACCGCGTGCGCTGTCGCCGGTAACGTGCCAGTACATCGACAGTGCTGGGATGCACGGGCAGCTGGCGTGACTTGGCGAACTTGGTCTGCCGCACGGTCAACATTCCGTGCTTGAGATCGACATCGGCATCACGCAGATGAATGGCCTCCGAAACACGCAAGCCTGTCGAAGCCATCAGGCCGAACAGGGTCTCGTAGGTTGCCGGGCGTATGCTCCCGTGCGGTCCGAGCTGGCGGGCTGCCGCCAGCAATGAGCTGATTTCGTCCTCATGGAAGATATGCGGGGCGACACGTCCGGGCACCGGGCCGAAGATTAACTCATCCGGCACCTCGGTATCCGGCTCGAACTGTTTCAGATAGCGGGCGAAATGCCGCAGCAAAGCTAGTCGGGATGCCCAGGTTCCCGGTGTTCCCCGATGCCACTTGTCCTGGCGTGCCCAGTCCGCCATGAGTTCGATGGTCAGCGGCCCACGATGATGTCGGCAGGCGACGAAGCGAGCGAATCCCGCCAGCAACGTGGCCCGCGAATGAAGTTGGAACCCAAGGCGACGACGTTCGGCAATATAGTCGTCGATTCTTGCCTGCAAGCCGATGCGCGCGTTCATGACTTGCTCCCGGGCCACGGCAATGCAACGGTCGACAGCTTTGGTGTGTCGAGCTTGGCGTAGATCAGGGTACTGTTCAGCGAACGGTGACGGAGAACATCGGCCACCTCCTTGAGCGAACTGCCATTCTCAACAAGGCGACACGCCAGGGTGTGCCGAAGTGCGTGTGCGCTGGAATGTGGCAGGCCAATGCGGCGGCAGGCGCGTTTGATCACCTTCTGGATCGCCATGGAGGTGATGGGGTGGTCTTGCCCTTCCTTCTGTCGGACGAAGATAGCAGGATTGCTGGTGGCAGATCGCTCATATTGCAGATAGTCGGCCAGCGCCTGCCCAGTTTCTATTGGCAACGGCATAATATCCTGCCGCAGTGACTTCGTGCCTCGGATTATTACCGTACCAACGCGCCAGTCGATGTCGTCCAGCATGAGATGCGCGATTTCTCCGGATCGCAATCCCATGTCCAAGGCACAACGAACGATGGCATAGCCGCGTTTCGGCCAACGTCGGGCAGCCATAAAAGAATTCAGTAGGCGCTCGACTTCTTCTGGCTTGAGGGCGCGCGGCAATGAAGCCAACTTCCAGTGAACCGGGTTTGAGATGACGGCAGCCAGCTTGTCAACCTGGTCGCCACAGATGGTCCGGTAGCGAAGGTAACTACGCAAGGTCGCTGCCAGATGCGATGCGTGAGAGGACGATCGGCGTGCGCTTAACTGCGCTGCAAGGAACTGACGAATATCGTCGGGTCGCAGCTTCCCAATCTCGATAGCGCGCCCCTTGAATTTCTCTTGCAGCAACAAGCCTACGACGCGAAGCCGGCCCTTGCGCGTCCCCGCCGCTAGTCCTCGTACGTCACGAAGGTGTTCGTCGTAGCAGCGTAATTCCTCGGCAATATGCTCCAACTGAGTTGCAGGTGGTCGTTCACCTGATGCGGCACGGCGCGTAGCGGTAGATTTCATAATGGTCTCCTGAAGTGGATCCACCACTTCAGACGACCGCAGAAATTATGTCCAGCAGACAGCAGCAGCAACCGCTGCCGTGCCGCTTCTCACCTATATCTCAGCACAATCCGATCTAAAACTTCACATAATCGAGAACTGTGCATAATCGGCCTTATGTGAAGCTTCACATAAGGCCGATATGCGGCCACCCACCGTTCCATGTTATGGTTCAAAGACTATCCATTTTTGTAACCAGTATTTCACGCCTAGCTTCCGATTTCGGTCATTATCGGCCATTGATTTGTATTCCCAATAACGGCCAGACAGTAACTGAATTAAGCCACTACGCCTCTCACCTATATTACAAACCGGTAACCCACCCCTGCCTCGGTGAGGATGTGTTTTGGTTGTGATGGGTCATCTTCAATCTTCTTTCTCAGGTGCGCCATATAGACCCGGACGTAGTGGCTATCTTCGGCGTGCACCGGCCCCCAGACATTTTTCAGCAGTTGGTGATGGGTGAGTACACTGTCGGCATTGGCTGCCAGATAGGACAGGAGCCGATATTCAATCGGTGTCAGGTGCAGCGGCTTTCCTTCACGCTCCACCAGTCTCCGGCTGAAATCCACACGAAGTTTCCCAAATTCCAATACGGATTGCTCAACGCCTGTGGCGCGGGCACGATGCCGAAGTTGCGCGCGTACTCGTGCTAGCAATTCGGCTGCACCAAACGGTTTGGTCAAATAATCGTCGGCGCCCGCGTCCAGCGCTTCAACCTTATCGGCCTCAGCGGTGCGTGCCGACAGCACGATGATGGGAATGTCGGACCATGAGCGCAGGTCCTGGATAAAATCCACCCCGTTGCCATCGGGAAGCCCGAGATCCAGCACCACCATGTCAGGTTTACGGGTGCCAGCCTCGATTAGTCCGCGTTTGATGGAATCGGCCTCGAAAACCTGGCAGCCCTCGGCTTCCAGCGACATCCGAACGAAGCGCCGGATCGTGGGTTCGTCTTCAATAATAATGATGACGGGAACAGGCTCAGTCATGAACGTACATTTTCCTGAATGACATCATCTTCTCCGACTTCGATGATCGGCGGTTTCCCGCGAGGCAGGTTAAAAATGAAGCGTGCCCCGCCGCCCTCACGGTTCTCCGCGTGGATGGTCCCGCCATGGGCCTCCACAATGGCACGGCAGATGGCCAGACCCAGCCCGACACCGGGGGTGGCGCTTTCCTTCTGCCCCCTCTCGAATTTCTTGAAAATTTCCTCTTCCCTGCCGGCGGGAAGCCCTGGCCCGTTATCTTCCACCCAGATGGCTATGGTGTCACCTGAGTCTGCTGCTGCGCCAATCTCGATACTGCTGCCGGTAGGCGTATATTTTGCGGCGTTATCCAGTAAATTGGCGAGTACGCGCTCCATCAGCACGGCATCAAACTCCAGCAAGGGAAGGTCTTCGGGCAGGCGTACGGAAACCGAATGGTTGCCGAGGGCACTGCCCATCACTTTGAGTGCGCTGCCGACCACTTCTTCAAGTGGTTGCCACTGTCGGTTGAGCTTTACGGCCCCAGCCTGCAGGCGTGCCATGTCGAGCAGATTGTTGACCTGCGAATTCATGCGCAGCACTTCGTCCCGCATTGAGCTGGCGATTTCGGCCTGCTGTTCCGTCGGCGGAGGGTTAGCCAGGAATAGGGAATCAGTCAACCCGACCAGTGCCGAGAGTGGGGTTCGCAGGTCGTGTGAAATGGCGGATAGCAGGGAATTGCGCAGGCGCTCGGATTCCATTTGCACGGTGGTTGTCTGGGCAACCGTGACGTAGTGTATGCGTTCAAGCGAGATGGCGATCAAACGCGCGAAGGTGTCCAGCAGGCGGCGCTGTTCTGGCGCCATGAGACGGCGTGGGTGGTTGGGTTCCAGCACTAGCACCCCACGCGTCCGCATCGGTGCCCTGAGGGGGATGTAAAGAAGCGGGCTCCCCGGCAGCGTGTCGGTGCCGTTGCCAGCTTCCACCCCATGATCAAAGGCCCATTGGCAGATGCCGCTGTCGATGTCGGTCACGCCACCCGGGATGTCGATGGGATTGTCCAGGTGGTTGTCATCATCGGCCAAATATATGGCCGTGCGTGCGCCAAAGCTGGCCAGTGCAAAACGCTGTGATATTTCGGCGATTTGTTCAGGCATCAAAGCCCCGGACAGGTCGCGGGACATTTCGTAAAGGGCGCGTACTCGCTGTTCGCGACGGCTGGAAACCCGTGCCTGAAACTTGAGCCCCGATGTGAGCTTGGCGGTGATCAGGCCAACCACCAGCATCACGCCGAAGGTCAGGAGATACTGAACGTCACTGACAGCGAAGGAAAAGCGGGGCGGGACAAAGAAAAAATCAAATGCGGCCACGTTGAGGAACGAAGCCACGACTGCTGGGCCAAGCCCATAACGGACGGCTGACAGCACCACGGCCAACAGGAACATCATGGCAATGTTGGGCAGATCGAAAAGGTTGAATAACGGCAGGGAAATCAGGGTTGCGATTGCACAGAAAATGGCACTCATGGCAAATGACTGCCAGGGGGCCTTGAGCAGATCCAGCAGCGAATCGTCTGTGGGATCCGCGTGGTGATGCTCTCTCGGCCCCTCTTCGCGCGCAATCTCGATGACATCCAGATCCGGCGCCATTTTGCCGATGCGTGTGGCAAAGGATTGCTGCCAGGGCCGCAGGGCACGGGCATGATCGCGACCGACCACGACCTTGGCCAAGTTATGATCGCGCGCATACTGGATGATCGTCTCCACGGCATCGCTGCCCGAAAGGCTTCCCGTTTCAGCGCCGGATTCCTGGGCCATCCGCAGGTTTTTGAGGATGCTCAGGCGCCGATTGTCGGCAAGATGGCGCAGCTCCGGCGTCTCCACATAGATCACATGCCAGGGGACATCCAGCTTGCTTGCCAGGCGGGCCACCTTGCGGATGATGCGGTCGCTGCCGTCGCCCGGGCCGATGCAGGCCAGCAACGACTCGCGGGTTTGCCAGACGGGCGCCACGGACTTGTCGCGCCGGTACTGAATCATCTGGCTATCCACGCGGTCTGCGGTGCGGCGCAGCGCCAGTTCACGCAGCGCGATCAGATTGCCCTTGCGGAAGAAATTCTGGACGGCCCGTTCAGCCTGGTGGGCCAGGTAAACCTTGCCATCCTTCAGGCGCTGCAGCAATTCATCGGGCGGCAGGTCCACCAGCACCACTTCGTCAGCGGAATCGAAAACATGGTCAGGCACGGTCTCCCAGACGCGAATGCCGGTGATGCCGCCAACGATGTCGTTGAGCGTTTCCAGATGCTGGACGTTGACTGTGGAGTAGACGTCGATGCCTGATGACAGCAATTCCTCCACATCCTGCCAACGTTTGGGGTGGCGCGATCCTTGCACATTGGAATGGGCCAGTTCGTCCATCAGGATCAGCGCTGGCTTGCGTGCCAGCGCGCCATCGATGTCAAACTCTTTCAGGACCTTGTCGCGATAGGCCACTTCTTTGAGGGGCAGGCGTTCAAGGCCTTCCACCAAGGCCTCGGTTTCCTTTCGGCCATGGGTTTCCACCACCCCGATGACGGTGTCTGGCCGAAGCTGCAGCTGCTGCCGTGCTGCCGACAGCATGGCGTAGGTCTTGCCGACCCCGGCGGAGGCGCCAAAGAAAATCTTGAGCTTGCCACGCGTGGCGCGGGTCTCCAATTCTTTTAGGCGACTGATAAGCTTGTCGGGATCAGGTCTCTGGGTCACCATGTCAGCGGATGCCATCCAGTGCGAGGTTCAGTTCTAGCACATTCACGCGCGGTTCACCAAAGAGGCCCCACAGGCGGTCTTCGGTGTGTGCCGCAATGAGCGTGTTCAATTTATCGGGAGACAGCCCACGGGCTGCGGCAATGCGCGCCACCTGGTAGTGAGCGGCAGCTGGACTGATATGGGGGTCGAGACCACTGGCTGACGCGGTCACAAGGTCGGTGGGAATAGGTTTGTGGCTGTTGGGGTCAGCGGCCTTCAGGGCATCGATTCGTGCCTTGACGGCATCAACCAGTGCCGGGTTGAGCGGACCCTGGTTTGAACCACCGGAAGCAGTAGCATTGTAGGGCTGGGGCAAGGTCACGGAGGGACGTCCCCAGAAGTATTTTGGCTCAGCGAAATTCTGGCCGATCAGCCGGGAGCCGATTGGCTTTCCATCCCGGAATAGCACACTGCCGCTGGCTGTATCGTGCAGCAGTGTCTGGGCGATGACGGTCACCGCTGCCGGGTAGGCCAGGCCGGTGATTGCGGTTAGCAGCACAAACAGGCTAAGAGCAGGACGTAACAGGTCTTTCATCGCAATCCCCTTTTTCAGGCCAACCCGAAGGCAACGAGGCCCAGGTCGATGAGCTTGATGCCCACAAACGGGGCGACCAGGCCGCCCAGGCCATATACCAGCAAATTACGGCGCAGCAGGATCGCAGCACCCAGCGGCTGATATTTGACGCCCTTCAGAGCCAGCGGGATCAGGAACACGATGATGAGCGCGTTGAAAATCACCGCCGAAAGAATGGCCGACGCGGGGCTGGCAAGCTCCATGATGTTGAGTGCTTCCAACTGCGGATAGGTGGTGACGAAAGCGGCTGGGATGATGGCGAAATACTTGGCCACGTCATTGGCGATGCTGAAGGTGGTTAGCGAACCGCGCGTCATCAGCATCTGCTTCCCGGTTTCCACCACCTCGATCAGCTTGGTCGGATTGGAATCCAGGTCCACCATATTGCCCGCTTCTTTCGCTGCCTGGGTGCCGCTATTCATGGCTACTGCAACATCCGCCTGGGCCAACGCTGGCGCATCGTTGGTACCGTCGCCGGTCATGGCCACCAGCCGGCCTTCGGACTGGTGCCGTCGGATCAGGGCGAGTTTATCTTCCGGCGTGGCTTCCGCCAGAAAATCATCCACGCCCGCTTCGGCAGCAATGGCCGCAGCTGTGAGTCGGTTGTCGCCAGTAATCATGACCGTGCGTATTCCCATGCGGCGCAGTTCGGCGAATCTTTCCTTGATTCCACCCTTGACGATATCCTTGAGTTCGACCATACCCAGCACTTTGGCGCCATCAGCCACCACCAGCGGCGTGCTGCCGCGGCGTGCGGCTTCATCCACGGCATTTCGGATCGCGGTCGGGAAGCTGCCGCCCAGTGCTTGAACATGCAGGCGGATGGCGTCTGCCGCCCCTTTGCGGATCTGTCGCTCGCCCATATCGACGCCGCTCATGCGAGTCTGGGCCGAAAAATGAACGAAATTGGCGTTAAGCGATTGAATATCACGACTACGCAGGTTGAATTTCTGCTTGGCGAGTACCACGATGCTGCGGCCTTCGTGGGTTTCGTCAGCCAGGGAGGCCAGTTGGGCTGCATCAGCCAGTTCCGCTTCCGTGAAGTGATCGGCCGGGATGAAGGCCGATGCCTGGCGGTTTCCCAGGGTGATGGTCCCGGTCTTGTCGAGCAGCAACACATCCACATCGCCTGCCGCTTCCACGGCGCGGCCGGAGGTGGCGATAACGTTGGCCTGCATCATCCGGCTCATGCCGGCAACCCCAATCGCAGAAAGCAGACCCGCAATGGTGGTGGGGATCAGGCAGACCAGCAGGGCAATCAGCACAGTGATGCTGATAGGCGTGCCCGATTTCGCTATCGCTACACTGAACATTGAGAAAGGCAACAGCGTGACGATGACACCGAGAAATACTATCGTCAACGCCACCAGCAGGATGGTCAGGGCAATCTCGTTGGGGGTCTTTTGGCGCTTGGCATTTTCCACCATTGCGATCATGCGGTCCACAAAGGTTTCGCCAGGATTGGTGGTCACGCGCATCACAATCCAGTCAGATAACACGCGGGTGCCGCCGGTTACGGCAGAGAAGTCGCCGCCAGATTCGCGAATTACCGGCGCCGATTCCCCAGTGATGGCGGACTCATCCACCGAAGCCACCCCTTCAGTAACTTCGCCATCGGCCGGGATGGTATCGCCAGCGTGGACGACCACGAAGTCGCCTTTGCGCAATTGGGAGGCGAACACCTTGGACCACTCGGTAATGGCATGGGGGCCTTTCAGCAATTTGGCCCAGGTTTCCTTCTTCAAGCCGCGCAAAGAGGCGGCCTGCGCCTTGCTGCGGCCTTCCGCTAAGGCTTCTGCAAAGTTGGCGAACAGTACCGTGAACCAGAGCCACAGGGCCACGGCCAGAATGAATCCGGCTGCCGCTTCGCCGTGCCCACCCAGGGCTTGCACCCACAGGGCGGTGGTCAGGATACTGCCCACATACACCACGAACATTACGGGGTTGCGCCACTGCACGCGGGGATCGAGTTTTCGGAAAGCGTCCAGGACAGCGGGCTTTACCAGCATCGGATCGAACATTGAAAACTGTTTGTGAGACATGATGGACTCCTTGCACTCAATGGACGCCGAAAAGCATGAGATGCTCAATGACCGGTCCCAGCGCGAGCGCAGGAACATAGTTCAGGGCACCAACCAGCAAGACCGTGCCTATCAGGAGCGTGATGAACATCAGCCCATGAGTCGGCATCGTGCCGCTAGTCACGGCAATGCGTTTCTTGGCTGCCAGGGCGCCCGCCAGGGCGAGTACCGGCACAATCACACCGAATCGGCCAAACCACATGGCGATGGCGGTCATGCCGTTATAGAAGGGCGTGTTCGCGGAAATCCCGGCAAAGGCGCTGCCGTTGTTGTTGGCGGCGGAAGTGAAGGTGTACAGGATTTCGCTGAAGCCGTGCGCGCCGGGGTTGGCTATGCCGGCTATGCCGTCGACCGCGATCACGGCTACGGCTGTGCAGGCCAGCACCAGCAAGGGTGTAACGAGAATGGCTATGGACACCATTTTCATCTCGAAGGCTTCGATCTTCTTGCCCAAGTATTCCGGGGTCCGTCCGATCATCAACCCGGCGATGAACACCGCCATCACGGCAAACACCAGCATGCCATAGAGCCCGCTGCCAACGCCGCCAAACACCACTTCGCCCAGCATCATATTCCACAGAGGCACGAAACCACCCATAGGCATGAAGGAATCATGCGTGGCATTGACTGCACCGCAGGAGGCCAGCGTGGTGATGGTAGCAAAGAGTCCTGAATCGGCAATACCAAAGCGGGTTTCCTTGCCCTCCATGTTGCCAGCACTCATGTCCACGCCCAACCGGGCCAACAGCGGGTTGCCCTGTTGCTCAAAATGCATTGCAACAACGGCCATGACGACGAACATCAGCGTCATCGCCGCCAATACTGCCCAGCCCTGGCGCGTGTCGCCGACCATGCGGCCGAAGGTAAGGCACAGTGCACCGGGGATCAGGAAGATCGACAGCATCTGGACAAAATTGCTTAGCGGCGTCGGGTTTTCATACGGATGCGCCGAGTTGGCGTTGAAGAAGCCGCCGCCATTGGTGCCGAGCATCTTGATGGCTTCTTGGGACGCAACTGGCCCCATGGCCAGGGTTTGCACCTGTGTAGTTGCCGGTTCAGTAACTGGATTGCCCTTTTCATCCTTGAGCGGTTGCCCGGCGGTATCCAGCTTCGGGTTGTCGTAGTGGGTGACTTCCAGTGTGGTTACATCCTTGTAGCTGTCGAAGTTTTGAATCACGCCCTGGCTCACCAGGAAGATCGCGAAAATAAAGGAAAGCGGTAGTAGCACGTAGAGCGTGATGCGCGTGATGTCCACCCAAGCGTTGCCGATGATGTTAGCCGTGTGACGAGAAAACCCCCGGATCAGGGCGATCACCACCACGATGCCGGTGGCTGCCGAGAAAAAGTTTTGCACGGTCAAGCCCAGCATCTGTGTCAAATAGCTCATGGTGGATTCACCGCTGTAGCCTTGCCAGTTGGTATTGGTGGCGAAGCTGATGGCGGTGTTGAAGGAAGAGTCAGGACTGACATTGGCCATGGCCTGCGGGTTCAGAGGCAGCCAGGATTGCAGCCTCTGCAGGGCATATACCGCCAGAATGCCGATCAGGTTGAAGAGCAGGATTGCAAAAGCGTATTTCAGCCAACCCATCTCCTCGCTGGCGTTGATGCCGCAAAGGCGGTAAAGCGCATTTTCTACCCACCTGCCAAGACGGGGGGCTATGCCTTGCCCTTCCATCACATTGGCTATATAGATGCCCAGCGGCTTGACCAAGCTAAGCAATAGCACTAAATAGAGTATCAACAGGATCCAGGCATGATAGCTCACGAGAAATCCTCCGGATTAAGCAGGGCTGCAATCAGGTAGATGAGCAGCGCGACAGCGACAACGGCGCTGACGATATGGAATAGGCTCATTGTGTCCTCCCCAGTTTTGCACAGCCCATGGCGAGGGCTACGACCAGGCCGAAGAAAACCACGACGACCACCAAATAGAAGAAATCCATGTTCGCCTCCGAATATTGCTCGATACAAGGCAAATGATAGGCACTACGAGCTCAAGATTCTGAAAAAATGCAGATGGGGGGTATTAAATTTCCGTAAAAATAGGCGCTGCTACAGCTACTAACGGATGAAATTCTTTTAGGGCGTTAGAGATGTTTTGAATGGCTGCATTCACTTTCTTGGTATATTCAAAGCTGGTGAAAATATTGAGGAGAAGACGGAATGAAGCTCTACTATAGCCCCGGTGCCTGTTCACTTTCCCCGCATATCGTCCTGGCCGAATCCGGCCTTGCCTTCGACCTCGAAAAAGTGAATCTGGCGGCCAAGAAAACCGAGCATGGCGCTGACTACTGGAAAATTAACCCCAAAGGGTACGTTCCTACGCTTGAACTGGACAACGGCCAGCTGCTGACCGAAGGTCCGGCGATTGTTCAGTATCTGGCCGATTTGGTCCCGCAAAAGA
>DAICZN010000077.1 GCA_027311105.1 Gallionella sp. | reverse complement strand
GATCGCGGCGGCCTCCAGCGAGCAGAGCGCGGGCATAGAGGAGGTCAACCAGGCGATCGTGCAAATGGACGACATGACGCAGCAGAACGCCGCGCTGGTGGAACAGGCGGCCGCGGCTGCGGAATCCATGCTGGCGCAGGCTGAAGCACTGACCCACGCGGTCAGCGCTTTCAGTCTGGACAAAGAGAACGTCGCCATTTTGCCGCAAGCCGCGGTTACTTTCGCGGGGAAGCCAGGCAATGCACATCGCCTCTCGCGGCTTGTTACGCCAGCACCGGCCAGAAAGGAACATACGCCGGGGGAAGCAACCAGGTTGTCCAGAAAATCAAACGCAGACAGTGACGGTGACTGGAAGGAGTTCTGACCCGGCTCAGGCAGGAAAACCCGCATGGACAAGGGAAGGCCGGATTGCCCGCAAGCAGGAACCCAATTATCGAACCTGTGCTTCAGGGATACGCTGTCCCGGCTACGGTTATTGCCACGAACAAACTTGCTCAGCGCTTGCTTGCAGCCGTTTGCTTCGCGCCAACTTTTTCACTGAATCTCTCCCTGTTGATGACGTGGCGTTCATGCAATCCTGTTGAAATCAGGTCCACCCCATCGTGCGCCTGCACCTTGAAAACAAGTTTTTTCCCCTCGAGTGCAATCAATTCGACCGATGCGGTTACCTCCAGGCCCGGTGGCGTTGCGGCCTCATGGCTGACGTTGATGTGGGTCCCAACGGTCTGTTCCCGCGGCCAGTCCAGATAGGGATTGATCGCCTTGATGCAGGCCCATTCGAGCAGGCCCACCAGGAAGCCGGTTGCAAATACTTCCGGCATCGCCACAAACTCGGGCGATTCCGGATACAGCGCGGGAACAGTTTTTGATTGTGGAACCACAAACTTGTGCTCGTATCTGATACCCGGCTTCAGGGTTTCTTTCATGCTGCCCTCCCGATATGCGGTAATTTTTATTTTTCTGCCAACAGGCTTTCCGGCGCAACTTTGCTGCCGGTCACCCTGACCACCTTGTGCCGCGATTGCCCGCCCTGCCTGAGTTAGGCATTGCGCAGCGGAACGCCGAACAATTCGGCGATAAATTTCAGCAATGCCGTGTTGGCCCGACCTTCGATAGGCGGTGCGGCCAGTTTTATCTTGAGTGCTTCACCGTGCAGTCCGACAATCTCGCTGTGCTTTGCGCCCGGATGGACATGCAGCGTCAGCGTGATGGCCTCCCCGTCGCGGCGATACCAGGCCGGCTGCATCAAAGCAACCGGACTGCCAGGCTTTCCAGCATAGCCATGGGTACCAGCAATATGATCTGGCAGATCACCAGAAGCAGCAGCGATGACAAATCCACGTTGCCGATCGGCGGGACAATGCGCTGCAGCGGCCGCAAAAAGCGTTGGGTGATTGCGGCAAGCAGCGGGGCCAGATGGGTGTAGGGATTTACCCAGGACAGGATCGCCTGCGCCACCACAGCGCTCATCAGCAGGTACACGCTGATCTTGGTGAGTTTCACCGCGCTCCACGCCAATAGCCCGAACAGCGGGAAGTGCACGAACGGATAGCCCTGCAGCCACAGCGTCAAGCCCGAATAGATGAACTCCACGGCCAGCGCAAGCAGGAAACTGGCGCTATCCAGCCGCCACACCTGGGGAATGAAACGGCGCGCGCGCAACACCGCAAAATTGCTGACCGCCATGATGAATTCGCCGGCCGGGTTGCGCATCGGGGCGCGCAGCCATTGCAGCAAAAAACGGAACAGCAGCACACCGGCGAATCCCTGCACGAAGATATCAAGCAAAAATTGCAGGGTTTGATTGAGCATCATGCTTTTCCCAGTTCTTCGCCCATTTCGCGCGAGCGGGTTGCGGCAGCCTTTGCCGCGGTGATGATGTGCTGTTTGACCTGGTTGGCTTCCATGCTCAGCAGCGCGCGCTCGGTGGTGCCGTTCTTCGACGTGACGCGGGCGCGCAGTGTGGCCGGATCCTCCGTGCTTTCACGTGCCAGCCGGGCCGCGCCAAAGGCGGTTTCCAGGGCAAGCTTGCGCGCGGTTTGTACGGGGAGGCCGAGCTCCTTGCCGGCTTGTTCGAGCGCCTCGATGAAATAGAAGAAGTACGCCGGACCGCTGCCGGAAATCCCCGTCACGGCATCCAGCATGGCTTCGCTCTGCAGCCACAAAGTCTCGCCGACCGCCGATAAAATATTTTGCGCCTGTTCGCGCTGCGCGGCGGTGACTGCGGGCATAGCGTATAAGCCGGTCATGCCGCTTTGGATCAGTGCGGGCGTGTTGGGCATCGCGCGGACTATCGCCCGGCTGTTCGACCAGCGCGCCAGATCTTCTGCCAGGATGCCCGCCGCGATGGAGATCAGCAGCTGCCCCGACAACAATACGGAAAGTTGTTGTGCTGCTTCGCGCAATTGTTGCGGCTTGACGGCGAAGACGATGATATGGCTGCCCGCAATTCCTTCGGCAATGTCCGCAAATGCATGCACCGAAAAATCGCGTCCCAGCCGGTCGCGGTTTTCCGCGTTGATTTCCACCACGCTGATTTGGGCGGCGGAAAATCCCTTGCCGAGCATGCCGCCGATCAACGCGGTTGCCATGTTGCCTCCGCCGATGAAGCAAATATTCATGCTGTCTCCCCCAAATAAATCCGGTCGCCAAAGATTGCCGTGCCGATGCGCACTATAGTCGCACCTTCCGCTATCGCGGCGGCAAAATCATGCGACATGCCCATCGACAGTGTATCCAGCTGCAAACCCTGCCGGTTCAACCGGTCGAGCATTTCACGCAACCGCGCGAAGAACGCGCGCTGGACAACGACATCGTCGCTGGGCGCGGGAACCGCCATCAGGCCGCGCAATTTCAAGCCGGGCAGTTGCGCGACCGCCTGCGCCAAAGCGTCGAGTTCATCCGGAGCCACACCGCTTTTGCTTGCCTCCATGCTGATGTTGACCTGCAGGCATATCTGCAGCGGCGGAAGTTGAGCAGGCCGTTGCCCGGACAGGCGTTCGGCAATCTTCAGCCTGTCCACGCTGTGTACCCAGGCAAAATTCTCCGCGATCGCGCGGGTCTTGTTGCTTTGAACCGGGCCGATATAGTGCCATTCTATCGGTATATCGTTCAGCGCGGCGATCTTGTCCAGCGCCTCCTGCACATAGCTTTCCGCAAAACATGTCTGCCCTGCGCGGTATGCCTCGTGCAATGCCTGAGGCGCAAAGGTCTTGCTGACGGCGAGCAAATGAATATCACCGGCCTGGCGGCCCGCCTCGGCAGCCGCAGCCGCTATCGCGTCGCGCACTGCTTGCAAGTTGGAAGTGATTGTTGTCATAATCTCGCGCGTCGCAGACCACTTTAATAATTCGCGCGGCCCCGTGATTGTCTGCCCGGGGCCGCTACATCAAACCGGGACGATTATAATGGATATCACCGAACTGCTTGCCTTCAGCGTCAAAAACAAAGCGTCCGACTTGCATCTTTCCGCCGGTCTGCCTCCCATGATCCGCGTGCACGGTGATATACGCCGGATCAACCTGCCCGCGATGGAACACAAGGAGGTGCATAGTCTGGTGTACGACATCATGAACGACCAGCAGCGCAAATTCTACGAGGAGAACAAGGAGGTCGACTTCTCTTTCGAGGTTCCCGGGCTGGCCCGTTTTCGTGTTAATGCCTTTATACAGAACCGCGGCGCGGGTGCGGTCATGCGCACCATCCCTTCAAAAATTCTGTCGCTGGAAGAGCTCAAGGCCCCGAAAAGTTTTGAAACGATATCCGATTTCCCGCGCGGCATGGTGCTCGTCACAGGACCCACCGGTTCCGGAAAGTCCACCACGCTGGCCGCGATGATCAATCATCGCAATGAGCACGAGATGGGGCATATCCTGACCGTGGAAGACCCGATCGAATTCGTGCATGAGAGCAAAAAATGCCTGATCAACCAGCGCGAGGTGGGGCGCGATACGCATTCATTCCAGAATGCCCTGCGCTCCGCTCTGCGCGAGGATCCCGACATCATTCTGGTCGGCGAAATGCGCGATCTTGAAACCATACGCCTGGCCATGTCGGCCGCGGAAACCGGACACCTTGTGTTCGGTACGCTGCATACCAGCTCGGCGGCCAAGACGATAGACCGCATCATCGACGTGTTCCCCGCGGACGAGAAGGAAATGGTGCGCGCGATGCTGTCCGAATCACTGCGCGCGGTGATCTCGCAAGCCCTGCTCAAAACCAAGGACGGGACCGGCAGGATAGCGGCACACGAGATCATGGTTTGCACTCCGGCCATCCGCAACCTGATACGCGAAGCCAAAGTGCCGCAAATGTACTCGGCGATACAAACCGGCCAGGCCATGGGTATGCAGACACTGGATCAATGCTTGACCACCCTGATCAAGGAAAACAAGATCACCGCCGCGGAGGCGCGCTCCAAGGCGGCCAACAAGGACAACTTTCCGGGCTGATGAAGTCAGCGCGGGAAGTTGCGGCGCAGGCTAACATGAGCGAGCGAATGCTAAGCGAGCAAAGCGAGAGGCCGGAGCCACAACGCATTAAGCTGATTAAGTCAGCCCGGGAAGTTGCGGCGCAGGCTAACATGAGCGGACGAATTTTAAGCGAGCACGGCAAAGCAGCAATCTTCCCGGCTGGATAGGGCATATCAAGGATTAGGAGTTTTTCATGGAAAGAGACCAGGCCACCGAACTGATACACAACCTGCTGCGCGGGATGATCAGCAAAAAAGCCTCCGACCTGTTCATCACGACCGGTTTTCCCCCGG
>DAICZN010000066.1 GCA_027311105.1 Gallionella sp. | reverse complement strand
ATGTAGTAGGGATTGGGCCACACCAGCGGCAGCGCGGCGAGCGCCAGGGCCAGGGTGATGCCCAGGCCGAGCCGGCTGGCGCGCAGGCTGCCCGACACAAGTTGCGCAACCGGCGGGTTGGCGCTCATACCTTCTTGATCGCCAGCTTGCCGAACAGGCCCGAGGGCTTGATGGCCAGGACGACCAGCAGCAGCACCAGGCCGGGGACGTCCTTGTAGCCCGTGGACAGGTAGTAGCCGGTGGTCGTCTCGGCGATGCCCAGGATGAGGCCGCCGACGATCACGCCCAGGCCGCTGTTGAGGCCGCCGATGATGGCGACAGAAAAGGCCTTCAAGCCCAGCACCACGCCCATCGTTGAGCCGGTGAGTGTCAGGGGCGCGACCAGCACGCCGGCAAAGGCTGCGGTCAGGGAGCTGAGCGCGTAGGAAAATGTGATCACCATGCCGGTATTGATGCCCATCAGGCCCGCGGCATCGCGGTCATTGGAGGTTGCCACCACGGCTTTGCCATAGATGGATTTCCGGTTGAATATTTCCACTGCCAGCATGATCGCCACCGCGCCCACCACGATCATGATTTCCATCGGCAGGACTCTTATGCCGAAGAACTGCAATGGTTCCATCGGCAACGGCGAAGGAAATGTAAGGTCGTCGTGTCCCCAGACATTTTCGGCGACGTTCTTGAATATGATGGCCAGGGAAATGGTGGTCATGATCCAGCCGAATTCGGATTTTGTCTTTAACGTGGGCCGCACACCCACGCGCTCCACAAACATACCCTGCAGTGCGCCAAATACGAGAACCAGCGGAAGCATCAACCAGTAGCTCATATAGCCCACCAGCGTAAGCCCCACCAGTGAACCCAGCATCAGGGCTTCACCCTGTCCGAAGTTCAGGGTGCTCGATGTCGCAAAGGTAAGCTGATAGCCGAATGCTATCAGCGCGTAAATCATGCCGAGTGCAATGCCGCTGACAACGAGTTGTACAAAGATCTGCATGAGTAGGACTCCATTTATTTGCTAATTGGGCCGGATTTCCCGGCCCAATAGCGAATTGCAAAATTAGCGCAACAGCGAACGCTTATTTCCTCTTTTCGTCGGCCTTGTTGGCGTATACCACTATGCCATCCTTGACTTCGCCCATCACCACCATATTCCGGGTGATCGCCTCGTGATTGTCATGAGTATAAGGGTGGTCATAAGTGGTCACTACGCCGCTGATTTTTGTTTTCAGGTTTTCCAGCGCTTCGCGAACCTTCACGCCGTCGGTGGTCCCTGCCTGCTGGATCGCAGCCGCGAGGATATACAGGGAATCATAACCATGGGCTGCCGAAACCGGCGAGGGGATGCGACCGTTGGCCGGCTTGTAGGTTTCCAGATAGGCCGTTATGAACTGCTGGCGCTTGGGCGTGTTCGGCACCTGGATGAAGGTTTCAGGCATCAGTGCGCCATTGCCGTTCTTGCCCGCATTGTCGAGGAAGTTGCCCATGGACAGTGTCCAGCTTCCTATCATCGGGACTTTCCAACCCAGCTTCTCCATGCCGTTGGCGATCTGAGCCAATTCCGGCCCGATACCATAGGTCAGGATAGCCTGGGCACCCGCTTCCTTGGACTTGAGCAGCTGCGCCGTCATGTCCACGTCCTTGATGTTGAATTTTTCCACCGCGACCGGGGTGATGTGCTTGGCCGCCAGAGCTTTTTCGAGATCAGCACGTCCTAGCTGGCCGTAATTGGTGGAATCGGCCAGTATCGCAACCTTCTTGAATTTGCGGACGTCGATAGCTTCCTCGACTATCATCGAGGACTGGATGGTGTCGTTGGCGGAAGTGCGGAATACATAGTTGTCGGGATATTCCGGCGGCAGGAACTGCTTGGTAATCAGCGATCCGGTAGCCACGTTGTTAATGACCGGGAGCTTGGCTTCCTGATAAAAACGCTGCGAAGCCAGGGAAACGCCGGTATTGATATAACCCACCGTAGCGACCACGCCTTCCCTGTTGATCAACTCCTGGGCCACCTGCACACCGCGCTGATTGTCGGCCTGGTCGTCACGCTCGACAAGCTGTATCTGGCGGCCAAGCACACCGCCCTTGGCATTGATCTCGGATGCGGCAAGCTTGACGCCGTCGCGCATCGAAACGCCCATCGGGCTGGAACCGCCGGTGAACGGGCCGGACACCCCGATCTTGATCGTGTCGGCCGCAAAAGCTGAAACAGACGAGGCGAAGGCTAGCGCAGTGATGATAGATTTAATTTTAATGCTCATAATACTCTCCTCTAGTTATAGTAAATCAACAAACACTCGGAAAATAGCATTCAACTGACTTCGTGCTTCCAAGTACAACAACCACAACGTTGTTCCAAAATCCAGGCCTGGTTTCTCACAAACCGTTTACCGCCAGCCGTTTCTGAATTTTGCCTGGCAACATACTCTCACTTCCCGGTAAAAACCAGCGTCTAGAGTGTTCCCTGCTCGGGTTTATTATAACCCGCCAGCCTGCCGTATACCGTTGCCAAAGCCTGGTCATCACCGACATTGCCGGGAAAAATAACCACGGGCAAATCCGGATAGCGCGGGTGATTACCCGGGCAGCATACCACCGAACATCCCGGCAAAATCTGCCCCATCACCCGTGAAGTGCGCAACGCCAGTCCCGAACTCAACACATCGTTGGAAGTGATGCCGCCCTTGCTGATCAGAAAGCCCAGGGACTTGGGCAGGTTGCGCACCACATCCATCAGGAAAGCGGAAACCATATCACCAAACGCCAGCCGCGTTGCCTGGTCTGGAAACACCTTCTCCAGACGACTGGTAAAAACCACAGGTGTATTCCCTGCGGCGTGAATCTCTGCGCACTGCTGAATGATCTGGGCCAGCAGTGGTCCGCGATTTGCGGGTAATTGTTCCACGTTCACCTCGATCGGCACAACACCGGGCATCTTGAGCAACCGCTCGAGTTGCGCGGTGGTTTTCCTGACGTGTGAACCCACGATTACCGCGCCGGGGCGCCCGCCGCGCACATACTTTGCCATATCCTGAGGGGCCACCGGCTGTTTCGGCAGGCCGGCCAGCGCGGTAAGCAGACTGGCTGCACTGCGGAACAAAAAGTGCTTGCCCTGACGGGCCGCCAAACGCAGCTGTCCGGCGAAATGATCGAGGTCACCCTGCGTTTCAGCATCAACCACACAGCACGCATTACCCCGCAGCCCCATCAGACGCGGCATGCTGTCGCCGCGAACATCGCGCAGCAGGAAGCGTTCGACCTCAACCGCCTTGATGCGTCCGGCGGTTTTCTCCTCCACATAATCCGGCAAATAACTGTGGCGATAGCCAAACACCGAGTCGCGGGCGAATTCTGTTTCGTGCACCGGCGTTTCCCTGCCATCCACCACCAGGTAGTGGACGCTGTCGCGGGTGATGCGGCCGCCCTCAAAAAATGCCGGCACCAGGAAGTGCGCATCGAATGCCCCCAGCTCCATTGCGATCACATCGGTTTCCACCGGGTAATGACCGCGCAGCGTCGAGTCCGAACGGCTGACCAGAATCGGGTTGATGTCGCGTCCGCCCTGCTTCAGCCCGGCCAGCGTCAGCTTCAGGTTATGACACACCTCGCGGGTGATATCCGCCGCGGGCCCGGCCGCCATGCCGCGCGTATTGGTCAGCACGAAAAACAGCGGCGAACTGTCCAGTATCGCCTCGCGCAAGGTATCCTGGTCCCAGCGCGTCAACAGCAGACAGCCGTGCACTGTTTGTGAACCGGTAGGATCATCGTCCAGAACGATGATTTTGGTTTCCGACATAGTAACTTTCCGTCAAATTCAAAAAACATTTGTCCGCAGATTACGCAGATACACACAGATTAAAAGCAACCGGAGATTAACGTTACTCATCGCTTGTCCGCGCAGCAAAAAATCTGCGTTAATCTGCGGATCGTATTGCCGTTTTCTAACCCAACAATGCCTTCACACGCTTGGCCATCGCCTCTGCGGTCAGGCCGTTGAACTCCATGATCTCGGCCGGGCTGGCGGTCGTTTCACCGCGCTTCCAGGCGAAGGTATCGCGCTTGGCTGCGCGGGTGCGCAACAGGGCCGGCTCCAGCACTGCGCTGGGGCCGCCGCTCACTGCCAGCAGCACATCGCCGTCAAACAGCGCATTGAAATGCGCGTCGTCCATGAATTTGCTGTCCGGCTCGGACACGGTATCCCACGATATGTCGGTCGGACGGTACAAGCGGCGCGGATTGACGATCGCAACGATGCGCACCCTGTAACCTTCCGCTTCCAGCTTGTCCTTCGCCTCGAATACCGGCAGGAAGATCATGTCGCCGGTCACCGCGAACACCACGGTGCCCTTGCTGCCACTCCTGCTTTCGTAGGTCACCGCCGCGCCCTCTTCCACCGCTTTCTTGGCTTCGTCGATACTCATGTAAACCGGCAGCGGACTCTTGGACGCGATGATCACCATGCATTTGTTGAAGCTGTTGGTGGCGTATTCATAGGCCGCCTGGATCGCATTCGCATCGCACGGAAACAGCGGATAGGTGTTGCCGTTGCGCATTTGCGCGGCAAAGTAATTCTCGATCTCCGGCCGCTGGTGGGTCCAGCCGTTGCGTCCCTGCTCCAGCGCGCCCGCAGTGAACATCGTGACGATCGATGGCGTCTTGCGGCGCAGCTCGGCCATCGCCTGCGCCACAGTCTGCACAATAGGCCAGCCGTTGATCGCGAAGCTTTCATATGACAACCACAATGCGCGCGAACCGAACAACGCCAATGCCGATGCCAGACCGGCACATGCGTCTTCGTTGAGCGGCTCGTATACCTGGCCTTCCGGCTCCTGGTTGTACAGCGGGTCGACGGTGGGATGGCGGATCTTCAGCGCGTCGTTAATGTTCTTCATCGCCGACGCTTCATTGCCGTCGGCATTGGTCACCACGAAGCGCTTGTCCTTCGTGCCCACATAGGCAGCCAATGCGCCCATCGCAGTCGCCGGCACCGCCTTCTCGCCCTTGGCAAATTCGTGCAGCGGCATTTTCCCCAGCGGCGCCAGGTCCAGAACATGCTCGGTCACCGCAGTCCTGGCCGCAGGACCGCCGCCGGCGCGCACGAAATTCTCGCGCACGATGGCCCACGCCTCGGGGTTCAGCGCGCGGCGCTTCAACCCGTCAATCATGTGCGGTTTGTCCAGGCTGTCCGCGGGATAGAGGTTGTGCGACTTCGCGCCCACCGTATGCACGCCGGTGCCCTTCATCTGCTTGATGATGAATGCGGTCAAGGTTCCGCCCAGCGCGGACCTGGCAGCCTTGTCGATACCCGCCAGCACTGCACCGGCAAAAGCCAGGCGCTGCTGGTGCGAGAAATATGAGCTGTCCGCATAGGCGCTGGCCTGTTTGGTGTCGTCAAATTCCTTGGCGTCGACCAGGACCACTTCCTTGAAGCCATGGCCCTTCCAGTAGGCGATCATTTCCGCGTTGCTGAAGCGCGACACCATCGAGTGGTGTTCCTGGCTGTAACCGTTCCACACCAGTGTCGGCAGGAAGTTGGTCACCTTGGGGTATGCGGTATTAAAGTGCATCATCGAATTGAGCACATAGGGCTCGCCCATGCCGCCGTCGCCGATCGTGACCGGGAACAATTTGCCCGGGTGCAGCAACGCACCCGCCATCGCGAAGTGCTGGCCCTGTCCCAGCGGGCCGGCGGGTGCCAGCAGGCCGGGGATCGCGCCGGACAAGTGGCCGAGCAAGCCGTGCTTCTCGCGGAAACGCGCCATCAGGTCCGTGACGGTTTTGATGCCCATCGCCTCCAGCGAAGTATCGAGGAACATCGCACTGTAGAAACCGGGCGCGTGATGGCCCACCTCGGTCACGATATTGGTGTGGCCCAGCATCACCAGCGAAGCATAAGCCTCGGCACTGCTGGCGAACCCCCCGGGATGGCCGGAGCCTTTGGAACCGCAGGTTTGCAACGTCAGGTAGCGCAGCGCATCGGCCATCAGCAGGGTCTGGTATACCGCGTCCTGCGAATGCGGGTCGCTGATTGCAGATTTTCCCTCCCCGATGACTGCCGTTTTGGCATATTGGGAGTAACCCTCCCAGGCCCTGCCGAAATGCTGGATGCCCGTACAAAATTCAGGCGCAAGTAAGGTATTGGTATTCATGTCTCTAAAACTCCTTAAAAATTCAACTTGCCAAATTTAATTCAACATTAAACCCGGCCTCAAAAATGCATCACCAAAAAGTATTTGATGGCAGAATACTGCTTGCTATATAATTTCGCAATACACAATCGTTTTCACAATACGAAATATGCAAGAAGGATC
>DAICZN010000074.1 GCA_027311105.1 Gallionella sp. | reverse complement strand
AGCCGATCTCCTGAAGCAACAAAGCTCCTCGGTTAGGAAAATAAAACTATGATATGGATTGTCCGGGTTGCCTTAAACCGACCTTACACTTTTATCGTGCTGGCGCTGCTGATACTGATCCTCGGCCCGCTCGTCTATGTGAACATGCGCACGGATATCTTCCCCGATATCCGGGTGCCGGTGGTCAGCGCAGTGTGGACATACAACGGCATGGCGCCCACGGACATGTCCAACCGCATCGTCACCTTTTATGAAAGGCAGCTGACGACCACGGTCAACGATATCGAGCACATCGAATCCCAGTCCCTGACGGGCGTGGCCGTGGTCAAGATATTCTTTCAGCCGGAGGTCGATATCAATGCGGCGGTCAGCCAGGTGACCGCGCTGTCCCAGACCGTGCTCAAGCGCATGCCGCCCGGCATTACGCCGCCACTGATCCTGAGCTACAACGCATCCAGCGTGCCGGTGCTGCAATTGGCGCTGTCCAGCCACACCCTGCTGGACAACCAGCTGTTCGATCTTTCCAACAACTTCATCCGTCCGCAGCTGGCCCAGGTGGAAGGCGCTGCAGTCCCGTCGCCCTACGGCGGCAAGAACAGGCAGATCCAGGTGGACCTGGATATGCATAACATGCGCTCCAAGGGGCTGGCCCCCCAGGACGTGGCAGACGCCATGGTCAAACAGAACCTGATCCTGCCGGCGGGAACCGAGAAACTGGGCATGTTCGAATACAACGTCCTGCTCAATGCGAGCACGAATGTCATCGACGAGCTCAACGACCTGCCGGTCAAGGAGGTCAACGGTGTCCCTATCCTGCTGCGCGATGTGGCGCACGTGCGCGACGGCTATTCCCCGCAGACCAACATGGTGCGGGTCGACGGCGTGCACTCGGTATTGACCACCATCCAGAAAAACGGCAATGCCTCCACGCTGGACATCATCGAAGACGTCAAGGCGCTGTTGCCGCGCATCGAGGCCGGCGCCCCGCCCGGGCTGATTCTCAAGCTGGTTGGAGACCAGTCGATATTCGTCAGGAATGCGGTGAACGGGGTGATCCGCGAGGGGGTGACCGCAGCGGCGCTGACCAGCCTGATGATCCTGCTGTTTCTCGGCAGCTGGCGATCCACGCTGATCGTCACGATATCGATTCCGCTGTCGATATTATCGGCGGTCATCGCGCTGTCGGCTTTCGGCCAGACCCTGAATGTCATGACGCTGGGCGGCCTTGCGCTGGCGGTGGGGGTGCTGGTTGACGAGGCGACCGTGACCATCGAAAGCATCAATTGGCACCTCGAACAGGGCAAGCATGTCGAGACATCAATCCTGGATGGCGCAAACCAGATCGTGGTGCCCGCGTTTGTGTCATTGCTTTCGATCTGCATCGTGTTCATTCCGATGTTCTTCCTCACCGGGGTGCAGAAATACCTGTTTGTGCCGTTGGCCGAGGCCGTGATATTTGCGATGATCGCGTCGTTCATCCTGTCCCGCACGCTGGTGCCGACGCTGGCAAAATACCTGTTGCGTGTCCACGTCCCGCATCATCAGGAAGAAGGCCGGCCTGCGCCGCCCCCCTCCCTGAACCCGCTGGTTCGTTTCCAGCACGGCTTTGAACAGCTGTTCAACCGGGTGCGCCAGCAGTACAAGTGGCTGCTGCTGGTCGCTCTCTCCCATCGCCCCCAGTTTATCAGCGGCTTTCTCGGATTTGTGCTGATCTCCTTCGCGCTGGTGCCCTGGCTGGGAAGAAACTTTTTCCCGGTGGTGGATGCCGGCGAAATCAAGATGCATATCCGCGCGCAGACCGGCACGCGGATCGAGGAAACAGCGCGGCTGTGCAACGAGATCGAAAACCGGATCAGAAACTATATCCCGTCCGACCAAATCAGGCACATGACGGACAATATCGGCCTGCCGGTGAGCGGGATCAATTTGACCTACAGCAACTCGTCCCCGATCGGGCCAAGCGATGCGGACATCCTGATCACGCTGAACGAGGGCCACCGGCCCACCGCGGAATACGTGAGGAAGCTGCGCGCGCATCTTTCGGACGATTTCCCCGGCACTTCCTTCGCCTTCCTGCCCGCCGATATCGTCAGCCAGATCCTGAACTTCGGCATGCCCGCGCCGATAGACGTGCAGGTGATCGGTTTCAAACGAAAGGACAACCAGGCCTACGCCTCGCTGATCATGGATCGCTTCAAGAAAATTCGCGGCCTGGTGGATCTGCGCGTCCAGCAGGTGTTCAACTACCCGGAATTTCACGTCGACGTGGACCGCGCCCGCGCGCGCGAAATGGGCCTGTCCCAGCGCGATGTGGCCAACAACCTGCTGGTCGCCCTGGCCGGCAGCTTCCAGACCGCGCCCAACTTCTGGGTCAACCCCGGCAACGGCGTTTCTTATCCGTTTGTAGTACAAACGCCGCAGTATCGCCAGGACACCCTCAACGACCTGCGGAATGTCCCTGTCACCGCCGGGCCGAACGGCAGCTCGCAGCTGATTAGCGGCCTGGCCACCATCACCCGCAGCCAGGGAGAGGGTGTGGTATCCCATTATGACGTGCAGCCCGCCATCGACATTTACGGCACCACCCAGGAACGCGACCTGGGCGATGTGGCTCATGATATAGAGCAAGTGATCAATGACACCATCCAGGATGTGCCGAAGGGATCCTTCGTGGTCGTGCGCGGGCAGGTGAAGGCCATGAACGATTCATACCGGCAACTGCTGTTCGGCCTGCTCGGCGCAATCGTGTTCGTTTACCTGCTGATTGTGGTCAACTTCCAATCCTGGCTGGATCCGTTTGTGATCATCACGGCCCTGCCCGCCGCCCTGGCGGGAATCGTCTGGATGCTGTTTGCCACGCATACCACCCTGTCGGTCCCGGCGTTGATCGGTTCGATCATGTGCATGGGCGTGGCGACCGCAAACAGTATCCTGGTGGTCAGTTTTGCGCGGGAAAGGCTGCAAGCCGGGGATAGCGGCATGACTGCGGCCCTGGATGCGGGCTTTGTACGCTTCCGCCCGGTGCTGATGACGGCTCTTGCGATGATCATCGGCATGATCCCCATGGCTCTCGGCCTGGGCGAGGGCGGCGAGCAGAATGCGCCACTGGGCAGGGCGGTGATCGGCGGACTGGCCTTTGCGACCGTCGCAACCCTGTTCTTTGTGCCGGTGGTATTCAGCCTGGTTCACGAAAGCAAAAAGAAACCCGATGTTGCCCAGTCCGGTCCGCCAACCGTGGAGCAACAATAATGCCTTTAACCGTGGAGCAACAATAATGCACGACCATATTCCTCACACCCCACCTTCTGCGGGCCTGCGCCGCTCAGGCTTGATCTTTGCCGTTGTTGCGGTTGCCGTGGCAGCGGTCGGAATTTATCTTCGCATCAATCATTCGCATGACTTGCAGACAGCGGTCGAGGCGCGCCACACCACCGTTAAAGTCGTGGCCCCTGAACCCGGGCCCAGCAAGCAATCGCTGATTTTGCCGGGGAACGTGAGCGCCAACATCGATGCGCCGATTTATGCCCGGGTGAGCGGCTACCTGAAGGTGTGGTACACCGACATAGGCGTGCATGTCAAAAAAGGACAGTTGCTAGGCATAGTCGAAACCCCCGAGCTGGACCAGCAGATAATGCGGGCGCAAGCGGATGTGTACACCGCCGAATCGAATCTGGAGATTGCCGAAGTCACCGCAAAGCGCTGGCAAAATCTTCTGGCTTCTGATTCGGTTTCGCGTCAGGAGACCGATGAGAAAACAGCAACAGCCAAGGCCAAGCGCGATATTCTGAATGCGGCACGCGCCAATTTGCAAAGCTTGCAGGCGGAGCAATCGTTCCAGCGCGTTGTGGCTCCCTTTACCGGGATAATCACCGAACGCAACACCGACGTCGGCCATTTGATCAATCCGGGAAGCAATAACAACGGACAACCGCTGTTCCGTATTGTCGACAATCTGACATTGCGGATATATGTGGAGGTGCCGCAGAACTACGCCAACGCAATCACGCCGGGGATGAAGGTAAAAGTCGCCTTCCCGGAACTTCCAGGGCAACATTTCCCGGCAACCGTGATCAACATCTCGAATGCCATCCATGTATCCTCGCGCACTTCCACGGTGGAGTTGCTGATGGACAACAAGAGTGGCAAGCTGTTTTCCGGAAGCTATGTGGAAGTGGACTTTGAGCTGGCTCCCAGCACGAATGTACTGCGCTTGCCGGTCAGCAGCCTGCTGTTCCGCAGGGACGGATTGCAGGTGGCAACAGTGGGCGCCGATAACCGCGTGATCCTTAAACACATTACGATCGTGAACGACCTGGGGCGCGTGGTGGAAGTCGGCAGCGGCATAGAAAGCACCGACCGGGTCATAGACAGCCCGTCTGATTCCATCGTGCAGGGGGATGTCGTGGTCATCAGGAAAACCGAGGCTGCGCCCGCAGAACCGGTGAAACCCGTGGAAATCCATCCGGAGCACGAGGGTTCGCTATGAACCTGACCCGATTCGCGGCACCGCTGTTGTGCGTGTCGATACTTGCGGCATGTTCGGAGGAGCCGGTATACAAGGTGCCGGTCATTCCGCAGCCCGCGGCCTACAAGGAATCGACGACCATCTGGCAGCCCGCCCAGCCTGCGGACAAGCTCCCGCGCGGGGATTGGTGGAAAGATTACAAGGATCCCCTGCTGGACAGCCTGGTGGTGAAACTGGATGCCGCAAACGCCGATCTCGCCGTGGCAGTGGCGCACTTCGACGAGGCTACCGCCTATGCCGCACAGGCGCGCACGAGCTTGTTCCCGACCGTGAATGCAGGCGCTTACACAACCCGCAATGCCCAATCCAATAACCGGGCGCTGCGCTCCCCCAACCAGCCCAATGTGTATGGGGATAACGCTTTCGGCCTGATGGCCAATTATGAAGTCGACCTGTGGGGACAGGTGCGCGACCAGATCGAATCCGGCAAGGCAGGCGCGCAGGCGGCGGCGGCGGATGTCGAGTCGATACACCTGAGCCTGAGGGCCGAGCTGGTTAACGACTATATCGCTCTGCGCGTGCTGGATGCACAGGTAAAATTATTGACGGATGAAGTCAATTACTACGCAAAAGCCCTGCAACTGACGCAGCTGCGTTTTCAGGGGGCAATCGCCTCGGCGCTTGATGTCTCCCAGGCCAAGGTGCAGCTTGAGACAGCCCAGGCAAAACTCTCGGATATCACGGCCAGCAGGGCGCTGTATGAACATGCCACCGCCACGCTGGTTGGCGAGTCGGCTTCTGCTTTTTCCATCCCGCCTGCGGTAACGGATATCCAGCTGCCCGCCATTCCGGTCGGCCTGCCGGCCACCCTGCTGCAACGCAGGCCGGATATTTCCGCGGCAGAGCGCCGTCTGGCAGCGGCCAATGCCGATGTCGGCGTAGCCAAGACGGCATTTTTTCCCACGGTCAATCTTGCCGCCGCAGGCGGATATGAAAGTGCCTACCAGGCGGGATGGCTGAACGCTCCCAATCTTTTTTGGTCCATCGGGCCGAATGCCTTGCTGACCATCTTCGATGCCGGCCGCCGCCAATATGTCGTCGACCAGGCCTCGGCCGCATTCAGGGTGGCCGGTGCGCAATACCGCTCCACCGTGCTGCATGCTTTCCAGGATGTTGAAGACAACCTGTCGCTGTTGAACAATTTGTCGACGGAATCCGTATCCCTTGCCCAGGCGGTTACCGATACCAAACACACACTGGATATCGCGATGAACCGCTACCGCGAAGGCATAGCCAGTTATCTGGAAGTCGTGACTGCCAGCGCCCTGGCCCAGCAGGTACAGCTTGACGAACTGGAGTTGCGCAGAAGGCGCCTGCAGGCCAGCGTCAATCTGATCCGTGCCCTGGGTGGCGGCTGGGATTCTGTCCAGCTGTCATCCAAATAATTCTGCGCGTTTTTGTATAAACCCGCTTTATTAATCGCTCAAACAGGAGTTGCCATGAAAACAGTGAAAAGAAATGTTCGTCCCCTGCCGGGTTTCCTGATGGGGTTGATGTTGTCCGCATCGTTTGTGTCGCATGCCGCTGACACCGAACTCGAAAACGCCATTTCCCGGGGACAGCACAGCTTCTCCCACGACACTTTTGGCGGCAATGGCAAAGTGTGCGAATCCTGCCACCTTGCTGGCGGCAAACAGCCTGGCAGGTTACCCGACGGAAAGACTATCCCCAGCCTCGCCAATGCTGCAACCATATTCCCAAGATTCCAGCAACGGACCGGCAAGGTGATCACCCTGACAGATCAGATCCGAAGCTGCGCAACCAATGCACTCCAGGGCACCCCTCCTGATTATGGCAGCGCAGAACTTAATTCGCTGGCAAGCTATATCACCTCAATTTCCCAGGGGAAACCCATCAATATGGGTGGCAGCCCGCAATAGATCACCGGGATTTGGCCATCGCCAGGCCAGCATCGGCGCGACTCCTCTGGCGAGAGAGTCGCCGCTGCAAAATGGAACGGACGCGTTATACCAATTTTTGTTCAAAGCGACATTAGTGCAGCTTGCGCTCCACGCACCATGGGGTGCCTGGCGCACCCTGCGGTTTCACTTTTGATTGGGAAATGGAATTACGAGTTGTAGCATGCGAAGCGTATGCCGGATCAAACCACGGCCCCATTCGAAACCTTTACGGGGGAATGGCGCCCATGACGCTTATCCGGTCTCCCAAACTGCTCTGGACAAAACACCCGATGCTCAAGTGATTGTTCTGCTGCACAAGACGTCAGCGCCTTCTGTCACGGTTGGTACGCAACGAGACCGGCATATTGAAGCATTGTCCAGCAGGGCTGGAGCACGGCCTTGCTGGAATTTTGATTTATTCAACGCCGCTTCCCTTTGTTGTCGTGAACCAGGCTGAATACCACCGGCACAAAGATCAGGGTTGCGACGGTCGCAAAGGCCAGTCCGCCGATCACCGCCCTGCCCAGTGGCGCATTTTGCTCGCCGCCCTCGCCCAGGCCGAGAGCCATGGGGATCATGCCGATGATCATCGCAAGAGCCGTCATCAGCACCGGGCGGAAGCGGACAAAGCCCGCATCCAGGGCCGCAGTCATGCCGCTATCCCCGGCTTGCAGCTTTTCCCGCGCAAAACTGACCACCAGGATACTGTTTGCGGTCGCCACGCCCATGCACATGATCGAACCGATCAACGCCGGGACCGACATGGTGGTATGCGTGGCAAACAGCATCCAGACGATTCCCGCCAGGG
>DAICZN010000052.1 GCA_027311105.1 Gallionella sp. | reverse complement strand
GTGTCCAGCAGGCCGCCGCGCCGCGAGGTCAGGAACGGGATGTGGCGCGCGCGCAGGGCGTGCTCGTACACGCGCAGGTGCAGGCGCTTGCGCACCAGCACCATGATGTCGCGGTACTCGGCGCGGCGCGTCACGCCATCGTCCCGCACACTCCAGTTTGCGACGATTTCGGCGATGTGCGCGGCGAACTGTCCGGCCTCGATTTCCCGAGCGCCGCTTTCATTTTCTTTAAGCGGAGTGGTGAGCGGGTTGCGCAGATTCAGCGGCCCGTCCGGCAAGGCTTCTGCTTCCGGCTTTTCCACCACAGCCGGTGGCAGCACTTCGACGTGGCCGGGCAAGTCTTGGTGATGGGCAACATGTTTTTCGAAATCCACGAAGCCGTCCGGATGTCCGGAGAACACGCCGTTCACCGCGTCCAGCACCGCCGGGGCGTTGCGCCGCGTCTTGTTTGGTGTCAGGTAATATGCGCCGGATTAGCTTTACAGGAATCCGCGCGCCTCGCCGAACAGGCGCGCCTCGGCGCGGCGAAAGCGGTAGATGGATTGCTTGGGATCGCCGACCACGAACACCGTGGGCCGCGAATCCACCGCCGCCGACGCGGCGAACCATGATTGCAGTATCTGCCACTGCAGCGGGTTGGTGTCCTGGAATTCGTCCAGCAGCACGTGGCGGTAGCGGCTATCCAGCTTGTATTGCATGTACTCGGCGCAATCGCCCTGGCTGAGCATGCGGCACACCTGCCATTCCAGGTCGGTGAAATCCATCTGCTGCTGTTGCAGCTTCAATTGCTGGTAATGTTCCAGCAGCGCCGCTCCGCAGTGCAGCGCGGCGCGGTTCATGCGCAACGCCTCGATTTCGGTCAGCTCGTCGCGCACGGCTTGCAGCTTGCCGAACAGCACATCGCGCGCAACAAGGAAGGTTTCTGCATTTTGTTTTTTGGTCGGCTTGAAACTGCGCGGCTCATCGGCCTGGGTGTACAGCGCAAGCGTCAATGCAGAAAAGCGCTGGCGGGGGTCGGCCAACTCCCATGCCATTTGCAGCTTGCCGGCATTGTTGCACTGTACCTCCGTTCCCGTCGCCAAGGCTTGCGCAAAAGCCAGTACGGCAGACTGAAGTGATGCATCGCCACAGGCACCGGCAACCGGGTCGGCATCGAAATCCACTTCGAGTTCCGCGCGCAACTGCTGCGTTGCCCAAGCCGCTGCATCTTTCTGCCCCTGGGTGTACGCCCACCATTCGGCGCGCTTGTGCACGAAGTTTTCCAGCAGCGTGCGCGTGCTGTGCAGGCCGTATCCGGCGAACAGCTGCTGCATGTGCCGCGCGGTTTCGCCGTCGGGCGCGGCGCGCAGGCTGTCGGCAAAAGCCTGCCACGCCTCGTCGCGCAGCGCGGCAGTGCGCTCCAGCAGTTGCATGCCGACCGGCACGCCGGCATTCAGCGGCGCGCGCTGGATGATCTGCATGAACCAGCCGTGGAAGGTGCTGATCGTTATGGCCGGCTGCGCCAGCAAGGCATCGCGATACAGGCCGCGCGCTTTGGCCAGCAAGGCACCGTCAATCCCATCAACAGCGCGCTCGCGCAAAAACTCTCTAACGACATCATCATCCTGCACCGCAAGCAGATGCAGCCACTCGTGCAGCCGCGCCTGCATCTCCTGCGCGGCCTTGCGCGTGAAGGTGATCGCGAGTATCTCGCCGGGCTGCACGCCGGCCAGCAGCAGGCGGACAATGCGCGACACCAGCAGCCAGGTCTTGCCGCTGCCCGCGCAGGCCTCGACGACGACGCTGTGATTGGGATCGAGGGCGATTTTATTATCCATGCCCAACATCCGCCTCAGTCCTCAGTCCTCGAACCTCAGTCCCGGCTTCCCACTCGCTCTTGCGGCAAAGGCCGCGCATCTCGCAATACACGCACGCCTCGTCCACGCCGTGCGCGGGCATGGCCGCGCCTGTGCGCAGCTGCGCGAACACCGTCAACAGTCTTTCGATATTTGCCTGAGCCAGTTCCGGCATATCCTGCGGCGGTGCGACTGCGGACACCTTGTCCTTCTCGATGCTGATAAAGGCCGCCGCGCCGGCCTCGTACACGCTGGCGTAGCAGGCCAGCTGCACATCCTCGCCCGGTTCCCTGAGCTTGTTGCGCAGCCGGATTGCATCCATCATCTTGTAGTCCAGTACCTTCACCGCGCCTTCCGCCCGCGCATCGACGCGGTCTATGCGCCCGTGCAGGGTCAGCTCACCGGTCAGCGGCATCTCGAACGGCACCTCGCCGCTCTGGTAACGCCAGCCTTCCGCTTCACCTTTCAGCTGCACATCCAGATAGGCGGGTATCGCCTGCTGCCAGCGCAGCAGCCAGGCGCGCGCCAGGTAGTCGCGTTCCACCGCGGGCGCGAACACCTCACTGCTGATGTGCTGCAACGCCTCTTCCAGCGCGGCGCGCGCATGTTCGCCCGGCAACGGAAACTGCTGATGAAAACGATGCAGGATGTCATGCGCCCACTCGCCGTAATCGCGCTTCTCCACGCCCTCGCGCACCTCGTCCAGTTCGTTGAGGCGCAGCATGTGGCGCGCAAAATACTGGTACGGGCAGGCGACCAGGCTGTTGTAGCCGCTGGCTGAAATTCGGCCGGGGATCAGGTTGCGGGGCACGACAGGCGCGGGCATCGCGGCAGCTTCCGGCAACGGAAATTCGGCGGCGCGTACCTGCGCACCAGCCAGCATTCCTGCCAACTCCTTGTCTGCCAGATCATCTCCGTAAGCCAGTTCATGCAGCGCGCGCAGCATCTCCAGATGCGGACTGAGCAGATTTTTCTCGCCGCTTTTGCTGGATTGCCAGGTGGCCAGCACGGTGTCGTTCATCGCCAGCAGTGCCAGCAGGTCATCGCGCTGCTGCGCCAGGTGGTTCGCGCGCGTGGGCAGACCCAGCGTGCCGCGCACCGCGTCGTTGAACCACAGGCTGCCGTTGTCGGTGCCCGGCAAATGCGCGGAATCGGCGCCGAGCAGCAGCACCGCGTCGAAACTGCGCCAGCGCGTGGCGGCCAGGTGGGTGAGCAGCACCGGGCTGTCTATTGAAGTATCGCGGAAGGTGTGGGCGTCGAGCTGCTGGGCCAGCCAGCGCCGCCATTCGGCACGGCTGAAGCGCGTGTTGTCCGCCGCCAGCTCCTGCTGCCAGGTGTGCAGCGCCTGCAACAACTGCACGCCCGCCTCGTCCGCCGCCAGGCCCTGCAGCACACCGAGGATGGACAGGCTGTCATCCAGCGCGCGCAGCCAGCCGCCCAGCGTGTCGCTGCCCCTGCGCAATGACTCTGCCGCCTGGCGCAGCCGCACCAGCGCGGTTTCTACCCCGGCCTCGCCGTGCGCCAGGTCGAGGAAGGCATCGAGGTGCGAAGCCACGCCGTGTTTGCGCACCAGTTGTTCGAGTTGATACACGGCCTGCTTGCGCGCACCCGCCTCAAGATCGGCGAAGATGAACGGCGACTTGAGCAGGTCGAGCATATCCTGGTAATAAAAATCGCTTTGCAGCGCATCCAGCCAGCGCATCAGCACCGTGCTCACCGCCAGCGTGGACATCGTCCAGCCGGTCTCGTCCCGCACCAGCACGCCGGCGCGTTCCAGCAGGGCGCGCACGCGCCGCGCAACGAGGCGATCCTGCGCGACCAGCGCGATGTTCTGCCTGCCCGCCAGCAGCCAGCGCCGCACCTGCACCTCGGCGGCACGCGCCTCCTGCTCCAGGCTGTGCGCGCCGAACAGGCGCAGCCGTTGTGACAGCGCGGCCCCGGGCAGTTTTTTCAGCAGCGCGGCGGCGCTGCGCAGATCGGCGCTTTCCGCAGCATGTTGCAGGGAACGGGATAACAGCGCGCATCCGGGAACATCCGCCGCCATCTCGCGCAAATCAAAAACCGTGACCGGGACGCGCGCGCGGCAGGCTTCCAGGAACCGGGTTTCGGGTACCGCGAGATCCGATGCCAGCAACACATACAGCGGCCGGTCCACCCGTTGCGCCAACTGCGCCAGCCGCTGCTGGCAGGCGCGCACGCCGTCCAGCTCCCCGCCCGCCGCCATCGCGTACCACAGCTCATGCACCACGCGCGCCTCGAACTGCATCGCCTGTCCGCTGCGTGCCCGGTAGGCCTGTGCAAGCTGCTCCGCGAATTCCGCCCCGGATACCGGCAACGCGACATGGTGACGGGTCAGGTCATCCATCAAACCGAGCAATTCCCGCGACAGGCTCCACAGGTAGGCATCGGCGAACCAGCTTCGCTCGCGCAAGGCCTGGTACAAGGCGGTGATGCGCTGCGTGTCGGGCTGGACGGAAATATCAAGTGAAATGGATTGCGCCCAGTCGCTGAGCGTGACCATCTGCGGCAACAACAGGGCGGGCAGGCAGGCCGCGGCACTCAAGGCCTGCGCCAGCGGACGCGCAGCATGGTAGTTGGGCAACAGGACCATAGCTCCGCGCAGATCGGGCAGGTCCTGCGCATGGCAGGATAGAACGTGCCTTGCTAACCTTTTATAGAATACAGAATTCAACGGGACCTCTGCACAATGGAACAATCGCAGTCATTGTGCGGCGGCCTTTCAGCGCTCGAGGAGGTTCTTCTTGTCCTTGACCTTGGCCCACTCATCGGCATCTTCGGGCGGATCGATTTTTTCGACGATGGTTTTCCATGTCTTGGATAATTCCGCGTTCAGCGCGATGAAATGGCGCTGGTTCTCGGGCAGATCGTCCTCGGCATAGATTGCCTCTACCGGGCATTCGGCAACGCACAGCGTGCAATCAATGCACTCATCGGGATCGATCACCAGGAAATTCGGCCCGGCGTGGAAACAGTCCACCGGACACACTTCCACACAGTCGGTATATTTGCATTTGATGCAGGATTCGGTAACTACATAAGTCATGGTGAAACTCCATTTATTTGCAACGGGGCATTTTAACAGAGCTGGTCATAATTAATTCACTTCACAGCAAAGCGGTTTTTGGGTAGGATGACACTTGATATCCAGCGAACCACCCCCAATCATCCGCCTGTTGCATTCCGATTCAACCATCACAATAGCGAGTACAAACCATGAGCGAACATATACATTACGTTTCCGATGCCACTTTTGACGCCGAAGTCGTGCAGGCTCCCCTGCCGGTTCTGGTGGATTACTGGGCCGAATGGTGCGGGCCGTGCCGCATGATCGCCCCTATCCTGGAAGAGGTCTCCAAGGAATATGCCGGGCGGCTTACGGTCGCAAAACTCAATGTAGACGAGAACCAGCAAACCCCGGCAAAGTTCGGCATACGCGGTATTCCCACCCTGATGTTGTTCAAAAACGGCGACATTGCCGCCACCAAAGTCGGCGCATTGTCAAAATCCCAATTGACAGCTTTTATTGACAGCCACATCTAAAGCGTTTACTGTCACGCCCGCATCGCCTCTCAGCTTCGTCCTTGGCACCTAAAATATATATAACGAACATGCTCCAGGCCATGCGGGTGGACTTCTTCAGCTTCGACCCAATCTGTTTCACTTAATACTTCCCAATTAACATTCTCTTTTGTTTTTCCTTCTCTCAATCAACATTCCCGCATCGCTATGCACCTATCTGACCTAAAAGCAAAACACGTCACAGAACTCGTTGAAATGGCCGCGGCCAATGAAATAGAAAACGCCAACAGGATGCGCAAGCAGGACCTGATCTTCGCGCTGCTGAAAAGCCAGGCGAAAAAAGGCGAGAGCATCTTTGGCGACGGCACGCTGGAAATCCTGCCGGATGGCTTCGGTTTCCTGCGCTCTCCCGACACCTCTTACCTGGCAGGCCCGGACGACATTTACGTCAGCCCCAGCCAGATTCGCCGCTTCAACCTGCACACCGGCGATTCGATAGACGGCGAGATACGCACTCCCAAGGACGGCGAGCGCTATGTCGCGCTGGTGAAAGTCGACAAGGTCAACGGCGAACCTCCCGAGAATGCGAAAAACAAGATCCTGTTCGAAAACCTCACCCCGCTATTTCCGACCGTGCCATTGATCCTTGAGCGCGACATACGCGCCGAGGAAAACATCACCGGTCGCATCATCGACATCGTTGCGCCGATCGGCAAAGGCCAGCGCGGCCTGCTGGTGGCCTCGCCGAAATCCGGCAAGACCGTGATGCTGCAGCACATCGCGCATTCCATTTCGTCCAACAACCCCGATGCCGTCCTGATCGTGCTGCTGATAGACGAACGCCCCGAAGAAGTGACCGAAATGACCCGCACCGTGCGCGGCGAGGTGGTCGCTTCCACCTTCGACGAACCGGCCAGCCGCCATGTGCAGGTCGCGGAAATGGTGCTGGAAAAAGCCAAACGCCTGGTCGAACACAAAAAAGACGTGGTGATCCTGCTCGACTCGATCACCCGCCTGGCGCGCGCTTACAACACCGTGGTTCCGTCATCCGGCAAGGTGCTGACCGGCGGCGTGGATGCCAACGCGCTGCATCGCCCCAAGCGGTTCTTCGGCGCGGCGCGCAACATCGAGGAAGGCGGCTCGCTGACCATCATCGCCACGGCGCTGGTCGACACCGGCTCGCGCATGGACGATGTGATCTACGAGGAATTCAAGGGCACCGGCAACATGGAAATCCATCTGGATCGCCGCATGGCCGAGAAGCGCATCTATCCGGCGATCAACGTGAATCGTTCCGGCACGCGCAAGGAAGAATTGCTGATCAAGCAGGACATCCTGCAAAGGATCTGGTTGCTGCGCAAGCTGCTCTATCCCATGGACGAACTGGAAGCGATGGAATTCCTGCTCGACAAGATCAAGGCAACCAAGAACAACGCCGAATTCTTCGACTCAATGCGCCGCTAAAGATCATTCCGGCAAACCGGGGATAGAATGAGATTCATCGCACTGGCCGTTTCAGCCCTCACGATTTCCTGCGCAGTAGAAGCCGCAACCACCCCAGCCGGCACAAGCTATACGCCAGGGCTGGGGGAGATCATGAGTGCGACACAAATGCGCCATGCCAAGATCTGGTTCGCCGGGAAAGCCGGAAACTGGGAGCTGGCGCACTACGAGCTGGACGAGATCAGGGAAGGGCTGGATGATGCCGTCACGTTCCATCCCGTTTTCAAGAATGTGCCGGTATCCGCGATGCTGGACCAATTCACCGCCCAGCCGCTGGCCGACCTCGACGCGGCCGTTGCGGCAAAAGACCGCACAGGTTTCCGCAAGGCTTACGACAGCCTGACAGGCGCATGCAATGCCTGCCACCAGGCAGCCGGACATGGGTTCATCGTGATCAAACGGCCCGGCGCCGCGCCGTTCAGCAATCAGGCATTTACCCCGAAAACCAGATAAGGGATTTGGGTTCAACAGCAGGGCAAGCCAGCAGGCGGCTAAATCCTTGCAAAAAAGGATTTTGACGGGCGAGGATAATTAGGTATAATCCGCGCCTTCGCAAAAACCGCACTAGATCGAGGTTGTTATGTACGCAGTCATTAAAACCGGTGGTAAGCAATATCGCGTCACTTCCGGCGAAACTTTGAAAGTTGAAATCCTCCCCGGCGACGTGGGCAGCGCCATCGTGCTGGACAAGGTGCTGATGGTGGCCGACGGCGACAAATTGTCCGTGGGCAAACCCTTGCTGACCGGCGCAACCGTGAACGCGACCATCGTTGCGCATGGCCGCGGCGACAAGGTGCGCATCTTCAAGATGCGCCGCCGCAAGCACTACCAGAAGAATCAGGGACATCGTCAAAACTACACCGAGATCCGCATCGACGGCATCTCTGCGTAATTTCTGTTTTAAGGAGCAACAAGCATGGCATCAAAAAAAGGCGGCGGCAGTACCAGTAACGGACGCGACTCACATTCAAAACGACTGGGTGTGAAAAGCTACGGCGGCGAACTGATCAGCGCGGGCAGCATCATCGTGCGCCAGCGCGGCACCGAATTCCACCCCGGCGACAATGTCGGCATGGGCAAGGACCATACACTGTTTGCCAAGATCACCGGCAAAGTGGTATTCGCCATCAAGGGCGCGCAACAGCGCAGGACTGTTTCCATCGTAGCTGCTTAAACAGCCCGTCCGGAACAAGCCAGCCCTATCGCAAGGTAGGGCTTTTTTATTTCCAGCGCTTAATTGAGCCGGCAGTGAGTTGGCCAAATATTAATTAGCAAAAAATTAATTGGAATTGAATAGGCACACAACATGAAGTTTATTGACGAATCCAGGATTGAAGTCTTCGCGGGCAAGGGCGGCAACGGCATCGCCAGTTTCCGCCGCGAAAAATACATCGAGAACGGCGGTCCCGATGGCGGCGATGGCGGGCGCGGCGGCAGCGTGTACGCCCAGGCGGACCGCAACATCAATACCCTGGTGGACTATCGCTTCGCCCGGATGCACCGTGCCAGAAACGGCGAATCGGGGCGCGGCTCCGATTGTTACGGCAAAGGCGCGGACGACATCGTGCTGCGCATGCCGGTCGGCACGGTGATCACCGACATCAACAGCGGCGAAGTCGTCGCCGACCTCACCCACGACGGCGAGAAGATACTGCTTGCCCGGGGAGGCATAGGCGGCCTGGGCAATATCCACTTCAAGTCCAGCACCAACCGCGCACCGCGCCAATGCACAGACGGCACCGAGGGCGAGACCCGCGAATTGCAGCTTGAGCTGAAAGTGCTCGCCGATGTCGGGTTGCTCGGCATGCCGAATGCGGGCAAGTCCACGTTCATCCGCTCGGTTTCCGCCGCCAAGCCCAAGGTCGCCGACTATCCGTTCACCACGCTGCATCCGAATCTCGGCGTAGTGCGCGTATCGCCTGAAAAAAGTTTTGTTATCGCCGACATCCCCGGACTGATCGAAGGCGCTGCTGAAGGCGCCGGGCTGGGCCACCAGTTCCTGCGCCACCTGGCGCGCACCCGCGTGCTGCTGCACCTGGTCGACATCGCGCCGCTGTACGAGGGCGTCGATCCCGTGCACGAGGCGCACGCGATACTCAACGAACTCAAGAAATACGACCCGACCCTGTACCAGAAACCGCGCTGGCTGCTGCTGAACAAGGTCGACCTGCTGGCAGACCGCGAGGAAAAAATTGCTGCCTTTCTCAAGGAATTCACCGATTTTGACCGTTACTTCGTCATTTCGGCGATCAATGGCGAAGGCTGCAAGGAACTGACTTATGCGATCATGGAACATCTGCTCGCGATGAACGAACTGGAACAGCAGGCCGCCGCCGACAGCGCGCAGGAATCCGACGCGGACACTCTTTAATTCTCAAACAGCGTGTAATACTGTAGGAGCGGGCCATGCCCGCGAGAAGGATGTTCGCGGGCATGGCC
>DAICZN010000050.1 GCA_027311105.1 Gallionella sp. | reverse complement strand
GCGGTGCGCACCGCTGTGATCAACAAGCGCGCCGGCGGCATGGGCCTGATCTCCGGGCGCAAGGCATTCCAGAAAGCGATGCCGGACGGAGTTGCGTTATTGAACGCGATTCAGGATGTGTATCTGGCGAAAGAGGTAACCGTGGCTTGACCGGCCGGAATCATTGATGTGCCGCAAAGGAATTATTCCGCCTGCTTCCAGACTGTGTTTTCCGCCACCTGCATTTTTTCCGATAACAGGCTGGCGGAGACGATCAGCAGCGCGCCTGTCCAGTCGCGCAGATGCATCACTTCACCGGCAAGCAGATAAGAGGATACCGCCGCTATCACCAGTTCGAACAAAAACAGCAGCACGGCGCGGTTGGACTGCAAATGGGTGACCCCGTATTGCACGGCATAGCCGGTGGCGCAAAGCGCGACACCGAGCAAGCCCAGTATCAACCAGGCTTGCATGTCCGCCTCCGGCAGGTGAACCGGCGTTACGCCTTGCCACCACAGCAATGGCAGCGCCAGCAATGTGGTACCCAGCAACACACTGTATGTCTTCGCCTCTATGCTCAAATGCGAGGCGCGGCGCGAAACCACGTTGGAAAGGGCAAAACCCATACCCGCCGACAGCCCCGTCCATTCGGAAAGATTCTGCGGCAAAGGCAAACCGCCTTGTGGTTCCCATAACATGATGACCGCGCCGCCGCAGGACAGTGCCATGACCAGGTAGCCGTAGCGGTTCAGCCGCTCCCCCAGCAGCCAGTAGGAAAACAGTATGGTCCACAGCGGCGCGAGGTAGAACAGCAGCAGCACGCGCATCACTTCGCCGTGCAGCATCGCCAGCACATAGCCCAGATTCGCCCAGCCCGCGCTCAACACCAGCGCGGCTGCCCACCACCCGGCTTTCGGCAGTTCACGCCACACGCGCGGCAGCATGAATGCGCCGCACAGTATCGCCAGCGCATAAGTGATCAGCGTCGCCAGCGGGCCGGACACGCCGGTTTCCTGCAACACCCGGTAGGGATACCAGATCAGCCCCCAGACCAGCGCGCCGCTCAGTATCCCGGCGACAGGCAATACATTTTGTTTTGATGACACCGGCACGGCCCGTATAATGCGCGCTGATTTTCGCGCGCCATTGAGATAGAGAATGAATCCTGATTTGCAAAAATTGCAGCCCTACCCGTTCCAGAAACTCGCCGCGCTGTTTGGCGAGGTTCAGCCCAACCAGAACTACCGCGCTATCAGCCTGTCGATCGGGGAACCAAAACACGCCACACCGCAATTCATCCGCGAAGCATTGACGGCCAACCTTGACGGGCTGGCGAATTATCCCACAACCGCCGGCGGCGACGCATTGCGCAATACGATAGCCGGCTGGCTGGCCACGCGCTACAGCATCCCGGTGCCGGACAGCAAGACCCAGGTGTTGCCGGTAAACGGCAGCCGCGAGGCATTGTTCGCGTTTGCGCAGGCGGTTATTGACCGCACGAAAAATGATCCTGCCGTGGTCTGCCCCAATCCGTTCTACCAAATCTACGAAGGTGCGGCTTTTCTGGCGGGCGCCACGCCCTGTTTCCTCAACTCATTGCCGGATGACAACTACGCGTTGAATTTTGCGCAACTGCCCGGGGCAGTCTGGGAGCGCACCCAATTGATCTACGTGTGTTCGCCGGGGAATCCGACCGGGCGCGTAATGCCGCTGGCCGAATGGAAAACCCTGTTTGAGCTGTCCGACCGCTACGGCTTCGTGATCGCCTCGGATGAATGTTATTCCGAGATTTACTTTACCGAGCAACCCCTGGGCGCGCTGCAGGCCGCCCGTCGCCTGGGCCGCAACGACTATAAAAACCTGGTCGTGTTCTCCAGTTTGTCGAAGCGCTCCAACGTGCCGGGCATGCGCTCCGGTTTTGTCGCAGGGGACGCCGGCGTCATCGAAAAATTCGCGCTGTACCGCACCTATCACGGCTCGGCGATGAATCCTGCGATACATGCCGCCAGCATCGCAGCATGGAACGACGAAGTGCATGTGGCCGAGAATCGCCGCAAGTATGGGGAAAAATTCGCCAAAGTCATGCAAATACTCAAGCCGGCATTGCCGGTCGTCATGCCGGATGCCGGCTTTTACCTGTGGATGCGCACCCCGGTCGCCGACACCATCTTCGCGCAAGCCCTGTATCGAGATTATAATGTGGCCGTGTTGCCGGGCAGCTATCTTGCGCGCAGTGCGAATGGCATGAACCCCGGCAATAATTTCGTGCGCATGGCCCTGGTCGCCAGCGTTGAAGAGGCAGTGGAAGCCGCACGGCGCATCGCAGAATTTGCCGGGGTGTATGGCAATACCCCCCGGCGTTAAGACAGCGATGGCGGGGGCGTAAGGCCATGCGCTTCTGCAGACAACAAACCATTTTCATAAACCGGGAATCATCATGGATCAACTGCAACAAATCATCGAACAAGGTTTTGAACGCCGCGCCGAGATCACCCCGCGCAATGCAGATGCGCAACTCAAGGAAGCGGTCGATAGCGTCATCACCCAGCTGGACCAGGGCAAACTGCGCGTGGCGGAAAAGATAGACGGCCAGTGGGTCACCCACCAGTGGCTGAAAAAGGCCGTGCTGCTGTCTTTCCGCCTGGAAGACAACGCCTTCATCAAGGGCGGCTTCACCAATTATTATGACAAGGTGCCGTCCAAGTTCGCCGACTACAACAGCCGTGATTTCCGCGAAGGCGGCTTCCGCGTCGTGCCCCCGGCAGCGGCGCGCAGGGGCGCGTTCATCGGCAAGAATGTGGTGCTGATGCCCTCGTATGTCAACATCGGCGCTTATGTCGATGAAGGCACGATGGTGGACACCTGGGCCACCGTCGGCTCCTGCGCCCAGATAGGCAAGAATGTGCACCTCTCCGGCGGTGTCGGCATAGGCGGCGTGCTGGAACCCGTGCAGGCCAACCCGACCATCATCGGCGACAACTGTTTCGTCGGCGCGCGCTCGGAAATCGTCGAAGGCGTGATCCTGGAAGACAACGTGGTGATCTCTATGGGTGTGTTCATCGGGCAAAGCACCAAGATTTATGACCGTGAAACGGGCGAGATCAGCTACGGACGGGTACCATCAGGCTCGGTGGTCGTCAACGGCAGCCTGCCTTCCAAGGATGGCAGCCACAGCTTGTATTGTGCGGTGATCGTGAAAAAAGTGGATGCCAAGACCTTGTCCAAGGTGGGTATCAACGAATTGCTGCGCGGAATATGATCTGTTTCTGTTCGTACGCGCCAGGACTTTTGCACCTCAAGAAATCGTAGCGAGCAAGCCCGAGTGCAAGGAGCCGCGCATAACCAGCGACTTGCCCGCTTGCGGGCTTAGTCGAATGGCTAGGAGTTTCATCAGTGAATGACGAGACATACCTGATAGGTAGGCGCACCCGCAAGGGGCAGGCCGTGCGGTACCCGTCGCTAAAGCGACGACCGCTACGCTCAGGATTGAACGAGCACACGACGCAGCAATCGGCTGCGCAGTAGATTAATTGAGGTGACCAAATGATCATTACGCCGTTATTGCAACTCGCCGCCAGCAAACAGGCTTCCGACCTGTTCTTCTCTGTCGGTGCGCCGGTCAACATCAAGATCGAAGGCATCACGATGCCGGTCAACGCGCAGATTCTGGACGGTGAAGTCGTCAAGCGCATCGCGTATGAGATGTTGTCCGCGAAGCAGATCGCGGAATTTGAAACCAGGTTGGAATTGAATTTTTCATTCAATGCCTCCGGCATCGGCACCTTCCGCATCAACGTTTTTCGCCAGCGCGGCGATGTGGCCATCGTGGCCCGCTATATCAAAGCCAGGATAGGAAGCTCCGAGGAATTGAACCTTCCCGAAATCCTCAAGGACCTGATCATGGAAAAGCGCGGATTGGTGCTGGTGGTCGGCGCTACCGGTTCCGGAAAGTCCACGACGCTCGCCTCCATGATAGAGCATCGCAGCAATACCACCGGCGGCCACATCCTGACCATAGAAGAGCCGATCGAATATATTTTCAGGCACGGAAAATCCATCGTGAACCAGCGCGAGATCGGCTCGGACACGCTCTCATACGACAATGCCCTGTCCAGCGGCATGCGCGAAGCGCCCGATGTGCTGATGATAGGCGAAGTGCGCGAGCGCGAAACGCTCAAGCATGCCCTGATCTTTGCCCAGACCGGGCATTTGTGCCTGGCTACCCTGCATGCCAACAACAGCTACCATGCATTGAACCGTATCGTGAATTTTTTCCCCTATGAATCTCGCAGGGGCGTTCTGGCCGATCTGTCGATGTGCCTGCGCGCGGTGATCTCGCAACGCCTGGTGCGCAACGTGCAAGGCAAACAGGTCCCCGCCGTGGAGATTCTGCTGAACACCACATTGATAGCGGACCAGATCAAGAATGACGAGCTCGACAAGATACGCGAGTCTATCGAAAAGAGCGTGTCCACTGGTTCGCAAACCTTCGAACAGGCTCTCTACAAGCTGCTGAAGAAGGGACAGATCACCAAGGAAGAAGCGCTGCGCAACGCCGATTCTGCGAGCAATTTGTCTTCCCTGGTCGATTTTTCGGAACGCACCAACACCCAAAAGGTTCCGGTATTTTCCCCCACTGCCGGCAAGGGCGGCGATCTGAGCAGTATCAAGCTTAACCTGAACGATCCGAAATGAAGCTGTATGGCATTCCAAACTGCAGCACGGTAAAGAAGGCCCGCGACTGGCTGGCCGGTCAGGGCATCGCGGTCGAATTTCACGATTTCAGGAAACACGGGCTGGATGAAGCAACAGCGCAGGCCTGGCTGAAACAGGCCGACTGGACCAGACTGGTCAATCGCGGCGGCCTGACCTGGAGAGGTTTGCCGGAACAGCGCAAACAGGAAATCCGGAATGCCGCTTCCGCACTCGCGCTGATGCTGGAAAAGACCAGCGTGATCAAGCGCCCCTTGCTGGAACAGGACGGCATGCTGCTGCACGTCGGTTTCGACGCCGCGGCCTACTCAAAAATTTTCAACCCAACCCGCTAAAACTCAAACATGCCAGACACACTAGAACTCGCCAAGGCGCTTATCGCCCGCCGCTCGCTCACGCCGGACGATGCGGGCTGCCAGGACATATTGATCGAACGCCTGGAGAAGCTCGGCTTCGGGATAGAGCGCATGCGTTTCGGCAGCGTGGATAATCTCTGGGCAAGGCGCGGCACAACCGGTCCCGTCGTGGTGTTTGCCGGACATACCGATGTGGTGCCCAGCGGCCCGCAGGCATCATGGTTCAGCCCGCCGTTCGAACCGACGATACGCGACGGCATGCTGTACGGGCGCGGCGCGGCAGACATGAAGACCTCGATCGCGGCATTCATCACCGCGATCGAGGCATTTCTCGCGCAGCACCCCAAACACAACGGCTCGATCGCGCTGCTGATCACCTCGGACGAAGAGGGAGTGGCGGTGGACGGCACGGTGCGTGTCGTGGAAGCGCTGCAGGCGCGCGGCGAAACGATAGACTATTGCATCGTCGGCGAACCCACCTCGAACAAGAAAGTCGGCGACATGATCAAGAACGGGCGGCGCGGTTCGCTGTCCGGCACGCTGATCGTCAAGGGCATACAGGGCCACATCGCCTATCCGCATCTGGTGAAGAATCCCATCCACATGGCGGCGCCGGCGATCGCAGAACTCGCCGCCACCACCTGGGACAACGGCAACGAATATTTTCCGCCGACCTCGTGGCAGATCTCCAACATGAATGGCGGCACCGGCGCGACCAATGTCGTTCCCGGCACGGTAGAGATCTGGTTCAACTTCCGCTTCTCCACCGCCAGCACCGAGCAGGGTTTGAAGGACAAGGTCCACGCGATACTCGACAGGCACGGCCTGAGCTACGACCTGAAGTGGGAACTGTCCGGCAAGCCTTATCTCACCGCCAAGGGCAGCCTGGTCGCCGCGATCAGCAAGGCCATCGAACAAAGCTATGGCATCACGCCGGAACTTTCCACCAGCGGCGGCACGTCGGACGGGCGCTTCATCGCCGACATCTGCCCCCAGGTGATAGAATTCGGGCCGCTGAACGCGACAATACACAAACTCAACGAATGCGTAGCTGTGGCCGACATCGAACCGCTCAAACTGACTTACCAGCGCACGCTCGAAAACCTGCTTTGCAAATGAGCAACTATTTTTCAGAGGCTGTCCATAACCTGCACACCGTGCGCGACATCCTGCGTTTCTCGGTGAGCCGCTTCAACCAGGCCAAGCTGTTTTTCGGGCACGGCAGCGATGACGCCTACGACGAAGCCGTTTACCTGATTCTGCACACCCTGCATCTGCCGCTGGACCGGCTGGAGCCGTTTCTCGATGCACGCCTGACCGACAGCGAACGCGCCGAGGTGTTGGGCATCATTCAGCGGCGCGTCGAAAAACGCATCCCTGCCGCCTACCTTACCCATCAGGCGCTGCTGGGGGATTTCAGCTTTTACGTCGACGAACGGGTCATCGTGCCGCGCTCGTTCATCGCCGAATTGCTGCTGGAACAGCTCAGTCCGTGGATAGCCGAACCGGAATCGGTAAACAACGTCCTGGATATGTGCACCGGCAGCGGCTGCCTGGCCATTCTTGCCGCGCACGCCTTCCCCTGTGCCCTCGTGGACGCCGCGGATTTGTCGCCAGCCGCTCTGGCCGTCGCCGAACGCAACGTCGCCGACTACCGGTTGCAGGATCGTGTGAGCCTGTTCGAATCAGACCTGTTCGCCAGACTCGGTGGTAAACATTACGACCTGATCATCAGCAACCCGCCCTATGTCGACGCGGAATCTGTCGCCGCGCTGCCGCAGGAATACCTGCATGAGCCCGCACTGGCGCTGGGCAGCGGGCATGACGGGCTGGACGCGACGCGCATCATCCTCGGGCACGCCGCGCAGCATCTCAGCGAAAACGGCGTGCTGATCGTCGAGATCGGCCACAACCGCGACGCGCTGGAAGCCGCCTACCCTGACCTGCCGTTCACCTGGCTGGACGTGTCAGCGGGTGACCAGTTCGTGTTCATGCTGCACCGCAACGATTTACTTTAATTCGAAGCACCTGGAAATTCAGAATTTCGGGATGAAGCGCAAGGAGCCGCGCAGTGAATGACGAGACATACCGCAAAGGTAGGCGAGAAATGAGCGAGCACGCGACGCCGCGATTCGCCCGAAGTGGTTTAAGCAGGCAATCCGCAAAGCGGATGCTCGCAAAAATGGATTTATAAATGTCGGTCGATCATTACGAGAATTTCCCGGTAGCCTCTATCCTCATGCCCAGGCGGCTGCGCAAGCCGGTCGCGGCGATTTATCATTTCGCCCGCGCGGCGGACGACATCGCCGATGAAGGTGACCTGCCCGACGAACAACGCCTGGCGCTACTCGACGAGTTCCGTGCCGAACTGTCGCGCGTCGCGCGCAGTGAAACCCCGCTCACCCCGCTGTTCCGGAATCTCGCCGCAGAAATCCGCCGGCATGCGCTACCCATGCAGCCGTTTTATGATCTGCTCGATGCATTTTCCCAGGACGTCGTTAAAAAGCGCTACAGCGATTTCCCCGACCTCCTCGACTATTGCCGCCGTTCGGCCAATCCGGTCGGCAACCTGCTATTGCACCTGTACGAAGAAGCCACGCCGGTCAATATCGCCTACTCGGACGCGATCTGCACCAGTCTGCAGATCATCAACTTTTGGCAGGATGTCGCAAAGGACTATGCAATCGGGCGCATCTACCTGCCGCTGGATGAGCTCGCGCAACACGGCGTGAGCGAGGAGCAGATCGCACAGGGCATCACCAACGACGCATGGCGAAACCTGATGAAGCTCCAGGTGGACAGGGCGCGTGCGATGATGATCTCGGGAAAGCCGTTGGGCAGCATACTCACCGGACGCATCGGACTGGAGATGCGAATGATTATCGCGGGCGGATTGCGCATACTCGCCAAACTGGAAAGCGCGCAATACGACATGTTCCGCCACCGCCCGGTGTTGAAGCCGCATGACTGGGTTATCATGCTGGCCAAGAGTGCCCCGCTTTAATTCTCAAACCTCAGTATATGCCTTGCATCTCTAGAAATCGTAGCGAGCAAGCCCAAATGCAAGGAGCCGCGCATAACCAGCGACTTGTCCGCTTGCGGGCTTAGTCGAATGGCTAGAAGTTTCATCAGTGAAAGACGAGACATACCATGAGAGGTAGGCGAGGATTGAACGAGCACGCGACGCAGCAATTGGGCTGCGCAGTAGATTTATTGAGATGCAAAAAATGACACCCGACCAATATTGCGAAGACAAGGCCAGGCAAAGCGGCTCCAGCTTCTACTACAGTTTCCGCTTTCTGCCCAAAGACAAGCGCCGCGCGATCACCGCGCTTTATGCCTTCTGCCGCGAAGTCGACGACGCCGTCGACGAATGCTCGGATGCCAATGTCGCGCGCACCACGCTGAACTGGTGGCGCACTGAAGTCGCCGCCATTTATGGCGGCAAACCTCAGCATCCGGTCGCGCAGGCGCTGGTTCCGGTGGTGAAACGATTCAACCTGCCCCAGGAACACCTGCTCGAGATCATCGACGGCATGGAGATGGACCTGGACCAGCCGCGCTATGCCGATTTCAAATCGCTGCAACTGTACTGTTACCGCGTCGCCTCGGTGGTCGGGTTGCTCGCCGCAGAGATATTCGGCTACACCGACCGCAAAACGCTGAAATACGCGCACGACCTCGGCATCGCGTTCCAGCTCACCAACATCATCCGCGATGTCGGCGAGGACGCACGGCGCAACCGCATCTACCTGCCGATGGACGAGATGCAGCAATTCGGCGTCACGGCGGCAGAGATTCTGAATGCAAAAGAAAGTGAAAATTTCCAGAAGCTGATGGCGTTCCAGATCGAGCGAGCGCAACGCTACTATAAGCAGGCGACAGCTCAACTCCCCGCAGTGGACCGCAAATCGCAGCGCAGCGGCCTGATCATGGCCGCAATCTACCAGGCAACTTTGAAAGAAGTCGTCTCCAGCGGCTGCCATGTGCTGAAGGAAAAGGTTACGCTCGGCACCGGCTACAAACTCTGGCTGGCAATCAAGACGTGGCTCAAGAACTGAACGTCGCAGTGATAGGCGGCGGCTATGCCGGCATGGCCGCCGCAGCGGCGCTGGCCGATTGCAATATCCCGGTCTCGGTATTCGAAAGCGCCCAGCAACTCGGCGGGCGCGCTCGCGGCGTAAGTTACAACGGCACCCCGCTGGACAATGGCCAGCACCTGCTGCTCGGCTGCTATGTCCAGACCCTGAACCTGATTGAGAAGGTTGGCGGCAATATCGAACAGGATTTCCTGCGCCTGCCGCTGCAACTCGATCTGCACGGCGAATTCTCGCTCAAGGCGCCGCATCTGCCCGCCCCGCTCCATTTGCTGGTCGCGCTGCTGACCGCACAAGGCCTGACAATAGTCGAACGCCTGAATGCAGCACGCTTCATGCGCGCGCTGCGCCGCATGAAATTCAGCCTGCCCGGCGACATCACCGTCACCGAATTGCTCGCGCAACACCGGCAGGACAAGGCGCTGGCAGAGAAACTCTGGGAGCCGCTGTGCATCGCCGCGCTTAATACGCCCGTGCACAAGGCATCCGCCCGGATTTTCGTGAACGTACTGCGCGATGCATTGAACCGGTCGCGTGACGATAGCGACATGCTGCTGCCGCGCATCAACTTCACCGCGCTGTTCCCCCAGCGCGCCGCAAACTATGTCGAACAGAGGGGCGGAAAGGTGAACATCGCATGCGGGGTGGAAGCGCTGAAACTGTCTGAAGACGGCATCGGGATAAGCACCTTGCACGGAACCGAAAAATTCAGCCACGTCGTCTGTGCCGCGCCGCCTGTTGTTGCCGCCAGACTGCTGCGCCCGATCGCCGAACTTGAAGAAACGGTTGCCCGGATCGACAACCTGGAACACCAGCCTATCTACACCGTGTACCTGCAATACCCCGTCCACGTCACGCTGCCCCACCCGATGCTGGGCCTGCACCGGCGCCACAGCCAGTGGCTGTTCGACAAGGGGCGCATAGCAGGCCAGCACGGCCTGCTAGCCGCCGTGATCAGCGCGGAAGGCATACACCAGGAATTGCCGCAGGCGGAACTGGCACAAAAAGTGGTCGCCGAATTGCGCGAGGACTTCGGCATCGCAGAGCAACCGGCATGGTTCAAGGTCATCGCCGAAAAGCGCGCCACGTTCTGCTGTTCACCGAACCTTAAGCGCCCATTGCAACTGACACCCCTGCCCCGATTGCTGCTGGCAGGGGACTACACCGCGGGCGATTACCCCGCCACGCTGGAAGGCGCGGTGATCAGCGGGTTGAAATGCGCGGATGTAATCAGCGCGTAGCGAGTCGCCTGAAAGCGGTGAAGTTACTACTCGACAGGCTGCTTATTGATACTCCCATAATTCACGACACCCTTGTCGTCATTGCGAACGAAGTGAAGCAATCCAGCAAAACCAGGATGCATTTTTCTAAACCATCTGGATTGCCACGTCGGCTACGCCTTCTGATGAAACCACTGGTGGAACGACTAGCCATCCCACTAGGCAACCAGAAGACGGTTGCCTAGTGGTTGGTTATAGCCAATCGACCAAGCCAGCAAGCCGGCAAGTCGCTGGTTATCGCAATGACAGCATTACTGGATTGCCGCGTCAGCTTCGCCTTCTCGCAATGACAAGTGTTTGTGCCATCGCTCGCAGCTAACGTATCAGCCCAAAAGGCACACCTCATTCCAACCTTTTCCTACGCATATCCCATGCATCAAAAGCCCCAGCCAGGTAGGACAAAATCCGACACGATTTTCAGTGTCTCGCCTATGTTTAATACCATGAAGAGTCGATATTGTGATCACTCCACGCTTTCCCTCTCTCAAGCGTGTGTCTCAACGCTAGTTGAGATTTTGCCCCCGCCTCTCCCTTGGCTGGGGGCATTCTTTTTTCAGTTGTTGCCTTTTGCTTCTGCAAAGGGGAGATTCGCTCCCGTTCGTATAATTATGCATATGTGGAAGAGTAAATTCACCCCACATGCCGAGTAATTTCAAGGCAAGGTTGCCATGTGTACATTTCACCGTTTGGCTCGAATCAGTCGAACTTACAGGCCGTAGCGAATGGGGCCGGATGTCGAATACGTTAGTCGGCTTGGAAGGAATATGAGCTACCCACGAAACGTCGCGTTGTTGAGAGCATTCTCCTGAATGGCGGAACCGGGTTGCAATTTCCCGTTTGCTTTCTGGCCGTCGAGATCCTTTTTTGGTGTTTTGTTAATTACAGTCCAACCTGCGCTTATGTGCCTTCAGCAGATCGCTGCACGATACGATCCCGATCACCTTGCCGGAATTCCGCTCGACCACGGGTAGCCGCCCGACACCTTCACGAACCATGTGATCCGCAGCTTCACGCAAAGTATTGTCCTGGTGCGTTACAACGGGTGGGCGCTTGATTAAATTCAGGACCAGCATGCCTGGGGCAACCTTCGGATCTAAAATATCCCTGTGCGTGACGACCCCTAACAGCCGGCCCGCCTCATCAAGTAACGGAAAGCCCTGATGGCTAACAACAGGAGAGTTTTGAAAGAGCCGTTCGCGGATGGCCCCGACTGCTTCCTTGCCTGAAAAAGTTACCAGATCCCGTGTCATCACTTCGTGGACCCGCAGCTGGCTGAGATAGTCAACGGCATAATCCGTAGGAACAACCGTGCCACGCCGTGCCAATTTTTCTGTCATGATCGACGTCCGCATCAGCAACACCGACACCAGATAGGCGGCACTGCATCCGGCCAATAGTGGGAGGATACCCATAGGTTGATGGGTCACTTCAAAGGCGAAGACGATAGATGCCATCAGCGCATGAGAGGCCCCGGCGAACATGGCAGCCATTCCCACCAGCCCCGCGACGGGAACGCTGATGCCCAAAGCCGGCGCGACAGCAACGCCAAACAAGCCCATCAATGCGCCCATCCCCCCGCCGATGATAAACAGCGGTGCAAGCGTTCCCCCGGAAGTGCCGCTCCCCAGGTAAATAGACCAGGCAACAAGCTTGAACAAAACCAGAGCAAACAGGCTCCACCCTACCAGGTTCCCGGAGAGAATCAGTGTGATCTGGTCATAGCCTACCCCGAGCGCGCGGGGCTCAAAATAACCGACTATTCCCACCACGATCGCCCCGAGAGCCGGCCACCACATCCAGTGGATAGGCAGCCGTTCAAAGACATCTTCTATCGCGTAGATTGCCTTGGTGATGAGCACGGAAGCCAGTCCGATCAGCGCGCCCATCACCACATAAAAAGCGAGTGCGCTCGGGTCAGGGTCGATGATGCTTGCCATCGGGAATACCGGGCCTTTGCCCATGATAAGCAAACGAACCGCAGTAGCCGCCACCGCAGCGAATGCCACGGGAATGATGGATCGTGCCCGATACTCAAAAAGCAGCAATTCAATGGAGAGCAGTACCGCAGATACAGGCGCATCAAATGTTGCCGCCATCCCGGCCGCCGCGCCTGCGGCAAGCAGCACTTTTCTTTCGTCAGCGGTAGTACGCAGAATAGTGCCGAGCATCGAGCCTAATGCGCCGCCCGTAGCGATGATCGGTCCTTCTGCACCGAAGGGCCCGCCCGTGCCTATCGCAATCGCGGCGGAAACGGGCTTAAAGAACAGCAAACGCGGGGAGATTTTACTGTGGTTATAAAGCACCTTCTCCATCATTTCCGGTATCCCGTGACCGCGAATAGCAGAAGATCCAAATCGGGCCATCAGCCCAATGATCAGCGCACCGACAACCGGGATCACCAACACCCAAAGGCCGACAAATTGAGTGGTGACAGGCGCCAAAACCAAAGAGAAACGCCCAAAAAAAGCAAAATTGCTTATTAAGGCAATCAGGGAAAGGAAGGCTTTAGCAGCGACTCCTGCAACCAGGCCAAGTAGAATTGATAAGCCAGCGATGGTGACCAGGCGGCGAGAAATAGTTTTTTCGGTAATCGGGACCAACAGGGATGCCAGCGCCACATCCATGGAGGGGGCGATGGGCAAGCCACTGCCAATATCTGTATTTTTATGTTCAGGCATAGCCTTCTTCTTCCGTTTTAAATTTCAGAGAACACGGCAGCGGCAAAAATTTCACCACCAGCGGCTGGCCAACCCTTAAGACTCATTTCATATTGGATGGGGCTCTCACTTGACAATATATCACAATATGACATATCGTTACTCTTGCAACAGAGGTTGAAAACCTGCTGCAATAAGAGCAAGCCCTAATCAATAAACCACCCGGGGGAATTTATTACGTTGCTTAATTCAATTTGGCTAACTAATTGGATTGGCAATTTAATTGTTTGTCTTCAATTTATTGCAGTGAGTTTGATAATAGTTTTTTCGGTAAACCCGATAATTTGACAAGGATCAGCCGGATTTATGCAATCAGTTATTTCAAGGGGGCTGGCTTTGGTTAGATTTTTTGTTTCATGCTGCGAGTGAATCAGGTGATTGCCACAGGGAGTTATCGCAAACAGCTTGCGGTCATTGTGTTGAAAACCGCTATCGAGTTTTGCCGTTATTGAGAGTAAAACAGCGAACCTCATTCCCAAAAATCACTTCATTCGCGGTATCAACCAGCATTTCGATCCGGGGATTTTCAGCACAAACCAGCTAAGTCTATTTGCCTTTAAAGTAAAGTGATCGAATAACCCGGCGAAGTACCACGCTGGCTCGAAAAGTTATTCGCGGGGCATGCTTGGGAGATGCCGACCGTATCAGGAATTGGATGGGAAGCCTGGCTGCCCTGAATTAAGGC